>JBARWP010000590.1:0-21335 GCA_049646905.1 Pseudaminobacter sp.
CTGGGCGCCTGCGGCGACCGAACGGCCGTGGTTGCCGTCGGTGGCGCAACCCACCGTCATCGCGCGTGCGACCTCGCGAACCGCGGGCGACTGCAACTCGCTGATGTCGACCGTGCGCCCCAGCTTGCGCCCCGCTTCCTCCAGCACCAGCCGGATCACCGCATAGGAGCCGCCGAGGGCCTTGAAGCTGCCGAGGCCAAGACGGTGGCCTTCGTCCTTCAGATGGATGGAGCCGATCCCGAGGTCCCTTGACAGCCCGGCCAGCGAACGAAGCGGGGTCGGCTTGTGGTTGTCGCGATAGGTCAGGAAGCGCTCGACCTCCTTTGCAGCCTGGACGCTCAGCACGTCAGCGTCCACGGCCTCCAGGGCGCGCTTGTGGTTAGGGTGGGTATTGAAGACGAACATATATCTCTCCTACTACGTTGGAGAAAATATATTGCAAAGGAACCGAATTTTGCGCTCTATTTGAGTCAGGTTAATGAAACATTTTTGCATGGAGGAGTGAGTGCAGGACAATGGAGGCAATATCCCGCCAGATCTCGACAGCTTCGACCTGGCGATCCTGGAAATCCTTCAACAGGACAACACGACGCCGCAGCGGGTGATCGGCGAGAAGGTGAACCTGTCGGCCGCGGCAGTTCACCGACGCGTCCGGCGCCTGGAAGCCGAGGCCGTGATCACCGCCAATGTCGCATGCGTCGATCCGGCCCGCGTCGGCCGCCCGATCACCATCGTCGTCGAAGTGGGTATCGAGAGCGAGCGGCTGGACCTTCTCGACGCCACCAAGCACAGCTTCTCCAAGGCGCCGGAGGTCCAGCAGTGCTTCTATGTAACAGGCGAAGCCGACTTCGTGCTCATCATCACGGTGGCCTCGATGAGCGAATATGAGGCGCTTACGCGCCGGCTGTTCTTCCAGAACCACAATGTGAAGCGATTTCGTACCCTGGTGGTGATGGATCGCATCAAGACCAGCCTTGCCGTCCCGCTGCATGGCGGGCAGAAATAAAAAGCCCCGGTGGTTTCCCACAGGGGCTTCCAACACTTTGATTGAGCATGGACCGAAACCGGGAGCCGCTTTTCGGCCCGATGCTCCAAGTATTTCGACGTTCCCGAAGATCAAGAGCCGGCCAGGACGATCTTGCCGTCGACGATCTTGATCAGCGTGCCGTTTGCCATGTACTGGCCGCTCTCCCGGCCCTCCGGACCGTCCTTGATGAAGGTGACGGTGCCGTTGAGCGTCGGCACTTCGATCTGCCAGAATGCATCGCGGATCGCCTGGGGCTCGGCTGCGCCGGCTTTTTCGATCGCTGCCTTGATGACGCGGATGCCGTCATAGCCGCGATAGCTTTCGGTCAGGCCGGCCTTGTTGTGGCCAGCTTTTTCCCAGGCTTCGATGAACGCCTTGGCCTGGTCCGGATGCGGCGACTTCTCCGGCATCCACGGGGCGAAGAACACCATGTGCATGCTGTTGTTGGCTGCCGAGCCTGCCTGGTCGATCAACTGGTCGGGGTTCTGCGAGCCGCCGGTCGTGATGATCTGTTTGGTGATGCCGAGAGCTGCCGCCTGTTTCAGCACGAGGGTGAGCTGTTCCACGGCCGTGGTGATGATGATCGTGTCGGAATCGGACGACTTGATCTTGGAGAGCTGGGCGCTCATGTCCTGCGCCGACTGGTCCATGATCTCGGTCAGGCCGACCTCGACGCCGTTCTCCTGGAACATCTTGCTGAAATCGGTCGTGGTGCCGAGACCCCAGTCGTTGTTGATGGCCAGGAAATCGACCTTCTTGACGTCGAGCGAGGGCAACAGCGTCTTGAAGAGCTCCGCCTCGACCCATGAAGGGGGCGAGATGCGGAAGATGTAAGGGTTGCCCTGCTTGGTGATCTTGCTGGAAGACGAGGTCTCGACCAGCATCGGCACTTCGTACTGCATCAGCTTCGGCATGGCCGCAAGCGTCAGGCTGGAGCCCCAGGCGCCCATGATCACGGGCACCTTGTCGCGCTCGATCAGCTTTTCAGCCACCGCGGCGGCTTCGGTCGGGTTGCTCTTGTTGTCCTCGATGACCAGTTCGACCTGGTTGCCGAGAATGCCGCCATTGGCGTTGATCTCTGCGGCCGCGATCTTGGCGCCGTCGACGATGTAGGTGCCGGATGCCGCAAACGGCCCGGTCAGGGGCTGGTTGATGCCGATTTTGATGGTGTCGGCGGATGCGATGCCTGCTGTTGCCATCAGCAGCGATAGTGCAAATGTTGCGATTGATCTGGTGCGCCTGTTCATTAATTCTCCTCCGAATCGGATTACGATTGAGCCGCAGTCACTGGGCACCTCAACGCCGGCGCAAACGACCCGACACGGATCGCGTACGCCGTTCCTCATTTGTTGAACCGGACCCCGCGCGGAAATCAATCAGCGCAAGGCCCAGGTGCTTCAGTGATATTATCATCCTATTTTTAGTATGATAGAGCAAGTGGAATCTAAAGCCACCAGTTGCGAATGAAAAAGCGGTCTGTTCCACTTGCTCGTTAACCGCAGCCGTATGGCATTATCCGGGTGGGTGAAGAGGTCGGGGACGAGGCAGCCGAAGGCGCCAAGGTTGCGCTCTGCCGGCATGGCCCTGACCGAGTGAAATCACAAATTCTCGGATTTTATGAGATCGTGCATCCAGTTGCTCAGGGCCTTGATCGCCGGGCGGTTCTCGGCGGCTTCGTGATAGAACAAGGCAATCAACTTGCTTGAAGGGCAATAGAAATCGAAGAGCCGCACCAACTGGCCACTGTGGACATATTGCTCGACAAGTGAACGCAAGGCGATGCCGATGCCCTGGGACAGGACGGCAGCTTCGATCATCATATAGGCGCGCGAGAATGACAGCGAGCGATGTGATGCGAAGACGGGCTGATTGACGTTGGCAAGCCATTCTTCCCAACTGGCCCCAAAATCCAGGCCTTCGAGCGTCGTGTGAAGGATGGGATAGCCGGCAAGGTCTGCAACCGTCTTGATGGGTTTGTCTTCCCGGAGCAAAGAGGGTGCGCAAATCGGCCAGATTTCGTCCTGGAACAGTATTTCCTGGCAAATGCCGGGTTGGCGCTCGCGCGCAAAGCTGACGGCGATGTCGACGCCATTTGCGATGACGTCGTCAAGGCTGACATAGGACAGGAGCCTTACTTCTATCCTCGGATAAAGATCCACGAACTGCCGCAGGCGAGGTGCCAGCCACTTTGCGCCGAACGATGGCAGCGAGCCTATGACCAGCCGGCCCGAAATATCGTTGGAGCGAATGCTGTCCAACGCGCCCTCGATGTTGAGCAGCGACCTGCGGACGGCATTCGCAAGCAGGCCGCCCTCGCGGGACAGCACCAGCTTGCTGTTCATGCGGTGAAACAGTTGCACGCCAAGCTGGCTCTCGAGCTGGCTGATCTGCTGGCTGACGGCGCTGCGGGTCAGAAACAGCTCGTCGGCCGCCTTGGTGAAGCTCAGGTAGCGGGACGCGACCTCGAAGGTGCGCAGCGCCGTGAGGGAGAGCTGGGAGAGCGACATGCCGAACTCTGCTGATGGATGTATCGAGTAATTTGACCTAACCGGTCTTGGCGGATTGATCAATCATTCACATGGACTGGCGCTTGAGATACAAGGCATGCGATTTTTCAGGGCCTCGAAAGCCCCGGCTGCAATCTCGGCGTGCAGTTAGGACAGCTAACGGCAACCGTTAAGTCTTTGCGCTTGTTGTCGCCGCCTTTTTCGACGATTGATAGAGGCGAAACGGCACCGGATTTCGCAGCAGGTGCTCTCAGCAAATCGTCAGTCGGAGGTTTGATGACCAATGCGGCCATCAGTGACGGCACTGTTGTGTTCTTCGGGAGCCATGCCGTCGACCACTATCTTCGCTGCGCCTACTGGCCGTCCGAAGGCCAGAAGATCAACGCCCAGCATGTGGGGCGTGTCTATGGCGGCATGATCCCCAACGCCGCGTCGATCTTTGCAGGCTATGGACAGCCGCCGCTACTGATCGGGCCGCTTGAAGACAACGACGATGCCGATCCGATCCTGGAGGAACTGGCAAAAGCGGGGATCGATACCCGCCGGATCCGCAGATCGTCCGAATTCAGGAACTCCTACGCCTATAATTTCCTCAGCGATGCCAATGCGAACGAAAAGACGCTGGTGATCGTCGATCCCGGCTACGCGCTCGAATTGACGTCGGCGGAGAGAGCCATTTTCCGTGGCGCAAGATACATCTACTCGACGATCGCCCATCTGACGCGCATCGCCGATGTCGAGGCCGTGATCGCCGAAGCGCGCGGCAATGGGGCGAAGCTCTTCATCGATGTCGAGGCAGAATCCTTCCGCTCGGCAGAGAAGGACTGGTGGGCTTTCTCGGCGGCCGACTTTCTTTCCTTCAACGAGGAGAGCCTGGAAAAATTCCGCGGTGGCAAATCCGCCGATACGGCAATCGCGGAAGTGCTCGCTGCCACCGACGGTGAGGTCATCGTCACGCTTGGCAAGGAGGGCTGCAGGGTTGCAACGCCTTCTGGCACCATCCGGGTCGCCGGCCTCGATGTAGCGGCAGTCGATCCCCTGGGCGCGGGCGACACGTTCAATTCGACATATCTCTTCGGGCGCCTCAGCGGCTGGTCCGTCGAGCGGTCGGCCCGTTTTGCCAATGCTGCGGCAGCCCGCTCCACCACGATGATTGGGCCGCGCAGCGGATGCGCCTCCGTGGCAACCGTCGAGGCTTTTCTCAAGGACACGGACCATGCGGCCGTGCCTGCAACCTGAACAGTCAACAGAAGAAACCAAACAAGGAAGGGGAAGTGCATGATTATGAAGACAT
The DNA here is from genome assembly GCA_049646905.1 of Pseudaminobacter sp. Taxonomy (GTDB): domain Bacteria; phylum Pseudomonadota; class Alphaproteobacteria; order Rhizobiales; family Rhizobiaceae; genus Pseudaminobacter. The sequence goes on from JBARWP010000590.1 coordinate 4,829, forward strand.
GGCTGGTCACCAGCACCGCGGCAGCGCTGATAGGGATAGTGAGCCTTGCGCAGGCAGCGGAGGTCAATGTCACCTCGATTGGCGGCGCCTACCAGCGCAGCCAGGAAAAGGGCTATGGCGAGGCCTTTGAAAAGCTCGGCAACAAGATCAACTGGAACGTCTATTCCGGCGGCCTCGGCGAAGTGCGCACGCAGGTCGAGTCCGGCAATGTGATCTGGGACGTTGTCGACATGAACAACGCCGATTCCAACATCGGCTGCGCGGAAGGTATCTTCGAGAAGATCGACCTGGCCGAGGTTACGGAAAAGGCGCCGAACGGCGCGACTGTCGATGACTATCTCATCCAGCGGCCGAATGACTGCGCGATTGGCACGGTCATCTATTCGTGGACCTTTGCCTTCAATGACAAGGCCTTCTCGGGCGAGCAGCCGGCCAAGGTGACCGACTATTTCGATACCGGGCGCTTCCCCGGAAAGCGCGGTATCTGGAGCAGTCCGACACAGGCGATCGAACTTGCCCTTATGGCCGACGGTGTCGCCTCCAAGGATATCTATCAGTACCTCGAAGAGGCCGGTGAAGAGGCCGTCGACCGGGCGCTCGCCAAGCTCAAGGCCCTGAACGACGACCCCAAGGGCGGGCTGGTGTTCTGGAATGGCGGTGCCGAGCCGCCGGAATTGCTGGCAAAGGGCGAAGTGGTGATGTCCACCGGCTGGAGCGGGCGCTTCTATGACGCCGTCGTGAAGGAAAATGCTCCCATCAAGCAGGTCTGGGACGGACAGATCATGGACTTCCAGAACTTTGTCGTCCTGAAAGGGGCTCCGCATCTCGAAGATGCCAAGGCGTTCCTCAAATTCGCCACGGCTACCGACAATATCGCCGAGACTGCGCGTTACATCCCGTATGCGCCGTGGCGCAAGTCGGCCATCGACAAGATCCTGGCCAATGAGCCGTGGTCGGAAGACGGTAAGACCGCTGTCGGGCCGCATCTGTCCACCTATCCGGACAACATGCACAACTATATCGAGATGGGCTCCGACTACTGGCAAAACCACCAGGACGAGGTCAACGAACGCTGGAATGCCTGGAAAGCCGGGCTTTGATGCTCCCGGCGGGCCTGGATGGCTTCGGGTCCGCCGGCCCCCTTCTGGAGCGCCGTGCGTGCGATCGGACGCACAAGGAATGCTCCAGCACTTTGATGGGCATCGGTCTGAAAACCGGTAACCACTTTTCGGACCGATGCTCTAGAGAAACCGCGATCTGATGGCTGCAATATCCTCACAGGCAGGTTCCCGGCAAACGACCTCGTGGCTGCGTCCGCAGCGGTCCACCGTTGTGGGCCTTTGCTTGGTCGCGCCGCTGGTGCTGCTTGTCGTGCTTTTCCTGGTCGTGCCGCTGCTGCGCTTCGTCCTGTTGAGCGTAGACAATGCGGATGTGGCGAGGGCATTGACCGAGACGACGCAGGCCTTGCAGGCCAGCCAGGAGACCGGCGTTCCCGGCGATGCCGCCTTTGCCGCGCTCGGCCGGGACCTCGGAAGGGAGGGTGAAAACGCTTCCAAGCTCGCCGCAAGGCTGAACTTCTTCCAGGGCGGCATGAACAGCCTGGTGCGCAAGACCACCGGAAGCCTCGACGAGATCGAGCCGACCCGTGCGGGCTTCGTCGCGTTCGACAAGCGCTGGGAGGATCCCAGGACCTGGCGCGCCATCCGATTGGCGAGCGAGCCGATCATTGCCGAATATTATCTCAACGCGCTTGACCTGCGCACGGCCGACCCCACCGCACTGTTCAGCATCGAAGCCAAACCGGAAGGGCAACGCATCTTCGTGCGGCTGTGGCTGCGGACCATCGGGGTGGCGCTGCTGGTGGTGGGCGTGTGTACGCTGATCGGCTATCCGATAGCCTATTACCTGTCCAAGGCACGTGCCGTGGCTTTCACGCTCACCATGGGGTTGGTGCTTCTGCCTTTCTGGACGCCGCTGCTGGCACGCATCGCAAGCTGGGTGGTGCTGCTGGAATCCAACGGCGTCATCAACAGTCTCCTCGTCGGCAGCGGATTGATAGACGCGGCAAACCGGCCTCAACTGTTGAACAACCTTTTTGCCACCGTTCTGGTGATGTCCTATGTGCTGCTGCCCTACGCGGTGCTTCCCACCTATGCGGTGATGAACCGCGTGCAGCCGGCGCTGTTCAGCGCCGCCATGACGCTCGGCGCCAGTCCGGTGCGGGCCTTCTTCACCGTCTATTTGCCGCAAACGCTCCCTGGAGTGCTGGCAGGCGGTATCCTGATCTTCGTTCTATCCTTCGGATTCTACCTGACGCCCGAGCTCGTCGGCGGGCCGAGCGGTAGCCTGATCGGCAACCTGGTCGCCTACAATTTCTCCAAATCGCTCAACTGGGGGCTGGCGGGCGCCCTGTCTGCAATGCTGCTCTTGGTGATATTGGCAGCCGCCCTCCTGCTCCGCGCCCTGGTGCCGCAACAGGCCGGCAAGAGCGGAGCCCGGCCATGAAGCTTGTCATCAGGATCTGGGTGATGCTCGGGCTGGCATTCCTGGCGATGCCGCTATTGATCATCATTCCCCTGTCGTTCACCTCAGGCCAGTATCTGTTCTACACGCCCGAGATGCTCTCGCTCGATCCTGCCGGCTATTCCACGAAATGGTACTGGCAGGTTCTGCAGGGCCGCGAGTGGATCCTGGCGCTGAAGAACAGCCTGTTCATCGGGCTTACGGCGGCATTGCTGTCGACAGCACTTGCGACTTTGGCAGCGCTCGGCCTGTCGCGGGCCGGCACCCCGGCCAAGAGCCTGTGGGTAGCGCTTATCCTGTTGCCGCAGATCGTCCCCATCGTGGTGATAGCAGGTGGCCTCTACTCGGCATTTTCCGACCTCAAGCTGATCGGAACCTATACGGGCGTGATCATTGCGCACACCGTTCTGGCCGCGCCGGTGGCCGTGCTTACCATCCGGGCCAGCCTGGAGCGTTTCGATTGGGACCTGGTGGCGGCGTCGGCGACGCTCGGTGCCGGACCGATCGCGACTTTCCGGGACGTTACGTTGCCGCTGATACGGCCTGCCATCATCGCTGGCGCGATCTTCGCCTTCGCCACGTCGCTGGACGAGGTGGTCGTGATCCAGTTCATCGGCGCATACAACCAGATGACAATCCCACGCCAGATGTTGATCGGCCTTCGCGAGCATCTTAGCCCGGCAATCCTGGCCGTCGCCACGATGCTGATCTGCTTTGCCGCACTCATCCTGGTGTTTAGCGAGATCATGCGCAGACGTGGTGAAGCCTACGCCCGCAAGACAAGCTGACCCAACAAGACGCGCGACTTCAGCGCTAAGAAACGGAAACAGAAATATGCGCAATGGTGCATTGCTCAACGGCCCCCTGACCGGACTGATCGGAGATCTCGGCCACTCCGACAAGATCATGATCGTGGACGCGGGCTGGCCTATCCCGAAGGAGCTTCGCTACGACCTTTGCCTCACCCACGGCATTCCGCGCCTGGCCGACGTGTTTGCCGTCGTGGCCGAGGAACTGTCGATCGAGCGCGTCATCATCGATTCGGAGATGCGCACGCATGGCCCCGAAGTTCACGCACAGATCCAGCGCATCATTGCCGCGACCGCCGAGGCGCAGCGCGAGGCGATCGCCGTCGATCACGAACCGCACGTCACCTTCAAGGAACATGCCAGGTCCGTGAAGGGCATCATCCGCACCGGCGAATGCATCCCCTACTGCAATCTGGTGATCGTGGCCGGCCTTGCCTTCGTGCCGAAAGGGCAACGGCCATGAATGCCAGGCATGAAATCGCCATCGAACCCCTGACTGTCGAGACGATCACCGGTTTTGGCGAGGCGCTGATCTTCGATGGGACCATGCCGACCAGCGGTGGTGAATGGTGGCGGTGCTGGGAAGGCTGCGCCCAACTGAGCGCCGGTCGCCAGTGGGTCGGCTTCGTGCAGGCCCGGGCCGGGGTGCCGATGGTCAGCGAAATGGAGCGCGAACCCGGAAGCGAGATCATCATTCCGGTCAAGGGCGAGATCGTGCAGATGGTGGCGCACGGCACATGTGATGCCACCGGTACCGAACGGCCCGACGGACGAACGGCGCGTGCATTCGCGCTAAAACCGGGCACCGCCCTGGTGATGCCGGCTGGCCTTTGGCATGCCGCGGCCTTCGGCCTGGATGGTGAAGCCGCATATTTCTATGTCGCGGAACGGCGCAGGGCCGAAGACAGCGAAGGCCGCGGCGGCTGGGTCAAGCTCGCCGGCGACCTGACGCTTTATGCGCGTGGGCAGGGCAGGGCCGAGGTGGCGGCCAAGGAGGTGGCGAAGTGAGCGACGACATCATCAGCCGCTACCGGGACGTATCGAAGTCATATGGCAGCCACGCTGTCGTCAAGGATCTCAACCTCGATATCAGGCGAGGCGAGTTCCTGTCGTTGCTCGGTCCGTCAGGCTCCGGCAAGACGACGACACTGATGATGCTGGCCGGGCTGCAGTCTCCCACGAGCGGGAATATCCTGCTCGATGGCGTGCCGATCGAGGGGATTCCACCGCATCGGCGCAACATAGGGGTCGTGTTCCAGAATTATGCGCTGTTTCCGCACATGACGGTGGCGGAGAACCTTGCCTATCCGCTGAAGGCACGGCGCATGGCAAGGGACGAGATTGCCAGGCGCGTGCAGCGCGGCCTCGAGATGGTCCAGCTCCAGGCGCTCGGGCAGCGCCGCCCAGCCGAGTTGTCGGGTGGACAGCAGCAGCGGGTCGCATTGGCCCGTGCGCTTGTGTTCGATCCCAGCGTCGTGCTTCTGGACGAGCCGCTTGGGGCGCTCGATCGGCAGTTGCGTGAGAGCATGCAGCTTGAACTCAAGCAACTGCATCGCGAGACCGGCGTCACCATGGTCTACGTCACGCACGACCAGGGCGAGGCGATGACCATGTCGGACCGGGTTGCGGTGTTCAACGATGGCAGGCTGTTGCAATGCGCGCCGCCGAAAGAACTTTACGACCACCCTCAAAGCGCCTTCGTCGCCGAGTTCGTCGGGGAAAACAACCGCCTGTCCGGTCAGGTCGCAGCAAGTGATGCGGCCAACTGCACCATCGCGACCGATAGCGGCCTCACCATCCAGGCCAGCGCGAAGCCCGAACTGAAGGCTGGTGACAAGGTGCTGGTCTATCTGCGTCCCGAACGGGTCGTGGTCGGCCCCGGTGTGGCCGGTTGCGAGAACCGCTATGCCGCCAAGGTCGCTGATGCGATCTTCCTCGGCGACCATACGCGGCTGCGGCTTGAACTGGCTGGAAATCCGAATTTCGCTGCCAAGCAGAACTTCTTCGGCAATGCCGGACCTCCTCGACCGGCGGACCGGATCGAAGTCGGCTGGTCGATCCAGGCCCCGCAAGTCGTGCCGGCCTGACACAAAGCGATAGGCAAACGGGCTTGTGCTGCCGGTGTCTTCCGGCGGCTGGGTGGCGCTCGCCCTTGTGACAACCTCGGGACAGACGGATTTTTGACGATGAATCGACTGGAATTTCACAAGCTCTTCAAATCGCCAGGCCCGGTCGTTCTGCCGGTTATCCACGTGCTGGACTACCCGCAGACCGAGCGCAATGTGCGCATCGCCATGCATCAGGGTGCGCCCGGTGTGCTGCTAATCAATCACGACATCACCGTTGAGGCGTTCGTACCGGTCATTCGCGCGATCCGCCAGCAGTTTCCCTCGCTCTGGATCGGCATCAATTTCCTGGCGGTGACGGGCGAACACGCCTTCCCGATACTCGGCGACCTGCAGCGCGAAGGCGTCCATGTCGATGCCTATTGGGCGGACGATGCAAGGATCGACGAAGCGCATAATGTCGATGACCAGCAGGAAGCTGCGCTGATTGCAGATATCCGGCGCAAATCGGGATGGGACGGCCTTTATTTCGGCGGTACCTGCTTCAAGAAACAGCGGGAAGTGGCGCCTGAGCACTATGAAGTGTCGGCAACTATCGCCGCGTCATGGATGGACGTGGTCACCACATCCGGCATCGCCACGGGCCATGCCCCCGAACTGAGCAAGATCGAGACGTTCCGGCGCGGGGTCGGCGATGCACCGCTGGCGCTGGCCTCCGGCCTGACGCCCGAGAACGCCCATATATTCGCTCCGTTGGTCGACTGCTTCATCATCGGGACCGGGATCAACCAACCCGGTGATTTACACTATTTCGATCCCGGCAAGCTGGAGCGGTTGATGGGCTTCGTACGCCAGCAGGTGTCCCTCTGCGATTGCCGGTAATCGGGCGCGAGCGTATATTGGCACTTGTCCACCACCCTTCGGAGGGTGCCATGCCTATGACAAGAATAGCCGCCGTTGCATTGGGCGCGCTGATCGTCATGACGGCTGCGGCACAGGCCGCCGTCACGGTGAATTTCGTGCAGCCGGAGCGCTTCACCGACGAGGACTTCCGCAGCTCGATCAAGCGCGACGGGATCGTGAAGGAGTTCGACAGATATTTCCATCGCCTGGACAAGCGCTACCTGAAGGATGGCCAGACGCTGGAGATCGATGTCCTCAACATCGACCTGGCCGGACAGTATGAGCCCTGGCAGCAGCGCTTTTACGATGTGCGCATCATGCGCGACATCACCCCACCGCGTTTCAAGCTTCGCTATACGCTCAGGCAGGCTGGCAAGGTGCTGATTTCGGGCACGGAAAACATCACCGACATGACCTATCTGTGGAACCCTTCGGCGCGCCTTTCGGGCGAGCGCTTCGCCTATGAGAAGGAAATGCTGCGCGACTGGTTCCGGGACCGGTTCGTGAAGCTGAAAGCGCCGCGCGCCTGACAGCCCCGGGCGCCTGGCCACCATGATCGGGTGGCGATCTCCTCAAGTGAAGAGCTCAACCAGGCCGTGCCGGACGGCGGCTGTTCCAGCCCGTCCGGTTTGCGACCGGCACGCAGGACCAGCATCTGGTTTTCCGAGACGCTGCCGCTGATCAATCCGTTTGTATTCAACACCATACCGATATCGATCCGGCAATCCTCGCCGGGCCTGCCTGTAGCCGGAGTAGCGGTAGTCTGTCGAAAACCAGCAGTTGCAGTAGCGTCCGGCCGGGAGTTTGGCATTGGTTGTAATTATGACTGGATCGGATTTGCCAATCCAAAAGACCAGTCAAAAATTCTTGTCAATCCGCCGCCCCCCACCTCAAGCTGACTGATATTCGGTGGTGCCGCCCGCGGTCCTGCTTGGCTAGCCAAGTACCGTGTTGTAGCGAGGATATGGCTGCATGACGCTTGACGCATTGGTTTTCTATAGCCCGGTGGACGACCCGCAAGCGTGGCGCAGTGCGCTTTCCTCAGAACTCCCGGATATCGATTTTCGCGTCGATCCCGATGTCGGCGACCCCGACGAGATCAGTTTCGCCCTGACCTGGCTGCCGCCGAAGAACTTCTTCCATCGATTCCGCAACCTGAAGCTGGTGACCAATCTTGGCGCAGGTGCCGACGCATTGCTGGGCCGCGACGATCTGATGCCGGTCCCGATCACACGCCTGTCCGATCCCGGCATGGTGTCGCTGATGACGAGCTACGTCGTCTATGCGGTGACCCGCTATGCCCGCGACATGCATATTTTCGAGCGGGCCACGCGCCGGGGCGAATGGCATTATGTCCATCCAAGGTCGCTGTCGGAAATCAAGGTCGGCGTGCTGGGCCTCGGCGAACTGGGTGCTGACGCTGCCCTGTCGCTCGCAAGGATGGGCTACGACGTCCATGGCTGGTCGCGGTCGCTGAAAAACCTGGAGGGGGTTACCTGTTCCGCCGGGCGCAAGGCGCTCGATCAACTGCTCGGACAGTGCGAGATCGTCGTTTGCATGCTGCCGGCCACCAGCGACACGCGCGCTCTGCTCGGGGCGCGCGAATTAGCCTTGATGCCCCATGGCGCCAAGTTCATCAATGCGTCGCGTAGCGTGGTGGTCGATGAGGATGCGCTGATAGAAGCGCTCCGTTCCGGTGCGATCGGCGAGGCAACGCTGGATGTCTTCAATGCAGAGCCGCTGCCTCCCGGCCATCCGTTCTGGACATTGGACAATGTCCTCATCACTCCCCACCTGGCGAGCATCACGATACCGGCGCTCGCCGTGCGCAACGTGGCCGAGAACATCAGGCGCGTGCGCCGCGGTGAGGAGCCGCTCTATCGGGTCGATCCGCAGAGGGGGTACTGAATAAGCTTTGTCAGGTCGGGCAGGGCCAAACGGTCCGGCGATGGAAGTAGCAGCAACAGATCAAGGAATAGTGGAGGAGAATTTCATGAAATGGTTTTTGACGGGCATGGGTGCCCTGGCCATGGCGTTTGTCGCAACGCCCTCCAGCGCCCAGGAAAAGCTGATTGTCAGTACCTGGGGCGGCAACTGGAAGGACGGTACCGAGATCATCGCCAAGGAATTCACCAAGCGCACCGGTATGGAGGTGGAGTTCATCACCGGCGGCACGCTTGATCGTCTGGCCAAGGCCAAGGTTGCCAAGGGCAATCCCGAGTCTGACGTCACCTATACGACATCGCATGTCGGCTATCTCTACCAGTCCGACGGGCTGTTCGAGAAGCTCGACATGAGCAAGATCCCGAACGCCGCCGACCTGTATCCGGCCGGCGACCGCGGCGGGTATGAGATGGGCATCTATTCCTATGTCTATTCGCCGGCCTTCCGCACGGACCTGATGCCGGAAGGGTTCAAGATCGATTCCTGGAAGGTGCTGTGGGACGCAAGCATGGAGAGCAAGCTGGGCCTGCCGGATTTCGACCCCAGCCATATCGTGATCGCCTCGGCGATCATGGAAGGCAAGACGCCGGCCGATTGGGAAAGCGTTACCGAAAAGCTCGAAGCCTTGAAGCCGAGCATCAAGGCATTCTACCAGTCGGATGCTACCAGCCAGGACCTGATCCGCACGGGTGAAACGCCGGTGCAGGTGCTGCTGTCGATCAACGGATACCACCTGATCGAGCAGGGCGTGCCCATCGAGATCTCCATTCCCCAGGAAGGTGCCGTGGTCGGCATCGGCGCCCTCGGCATCAATGCAGGCACCAAGAAGCTGGATGCTGCGCACGAGTTCATCAACATCGCGCTCGACCCGGCCATCCAGGAGCAGATCTGCGAGTTCCACAAGTGCTCGCCGATGAACAAGAACGCCAAGGTTTCGCCGGAACTGGCCAAGTTGCCGGGCATCTTCACCACGCCGGAGCAATGGGAAAAGGAGGCGATCGTCCTTGACGATGCCACCTATGCCAAGCTGCTTCCGCTGTGGAAGATCTGGTTCACCGAAAACATGATGCACTGATCCTCCAACTCAAGACGGGGCGGGCGGCGTGCGTAGCGCCGCCCGATGACGATGACGCAGCAGCGCCCATTCTTCATTCCATTCCTGGTGCCGGCGGTTCTTGTGGCGGTGATCTTTGCCGCGGCAATGCTCAATGTCTTCCAGTACAGCTTCCTCGAATTCGTTCCCGGTTCGATCGAGGTCGGAGGCTTCACGCTGGAGAACTTCGCCCGCATCAACCGGCCCATCTATTACTGGGTGTTGCTCGACACCTTCCTTTTGAGCTTTGCCACGGCCTTTTTCGCCCTGGTGCTGAGCTATCCGATTTCCTTTGCCCTGGTGCGGGCGCAAAAGAACTGGGTGCGATCCGTGCTGGTCGTGCTGGCGATCACGCCGCTGTTCACCGGCGAGATCGTGCGCACCTATTCCTGGATGCTCGTGCTGGGCACCGACGGCGTCATCAACAATACGCTGAAGACCCTCGGCCTTATCGAGAGCTCCATACCGATCATGTATACGCGCCCCGGTGTCGTCATCGCGCTGGTGCAATTTGCCATGCCGGTGATGATCATTCTGCTGGCCACCGCCATCAGCCAGGTCAAGCGCGACTGCGAAAAGGCTGCGGCCAATCTGGGTGCCACTCCTAATACGGTGTTCTGGCGCGTCACCGTTCCGCTGACGATGCCCGGCATCCTTTCCGGCTTCGTCGTCGTATTCGCCTGGACCATGAGCGCCTTCTCCACGCCGCAGCTGATCGGCGGCGGCAAGGTGCTGATGATTTCCAATGTCGTCTATCTGCAGGGGTTCTCCTCGTTCAATCTGCCCTTCGCCGCCGTGCTCAGCCTCATCGCGCTGGCAGCGGCCTTGGGGAGCCTGGGCCTGATGAAGCTTGCGACTGCGCGTTTCGAGCGCAACCTGGCAACGGCATGAGCGGGAGCACCAATATGAGAAGCGTCCTGTTTTGGTCTCTCGTCGTCGCGATCCTGGTCTATATGACCCTGCCGGCCGTTGTCGTGGTGGCGACATCCGTCAACCCGACCGAACTCATGGCCTTCCCGCCGAGTGGTTTTTCGCTGCGCTGGTATGAAAAGGCACTGACCTATCCCGATTTCCAGGCGGCGTTCAAAAGCAGCCTGATCGTCATGGCCTGGTCTTCGACATTGGCTACGCTGCTGGGCTCGAGCTTCGCCTTCCTGATCTTCCACTACAACTTTCGCGGCCGCGGCCTGCTCGAGGCCGCGCTGTGGTCGCCGCTGATCATCCCTCACTTCACCACCGGTTTCGGCTTTCTTCTCCTGGGCAGCCATCTCAACCTCACGCAGGGTTATGCCGTGATCGTCATGGCCCATCTCCTGCTGGTTACGCCGTTCGTGACGCGCGCGGTGTTCGTCTCGCTGAGCAATGTCGACAGGAACTATGCCCGCGCGGCAGCCAATCTTGGCGCAACGCCGACCGAAGTCCTGTTCAAGATCACGATTCCGCTGGTCCTGCCGGGCATGATCGGAGGCTGGCTCATCGCCGCGATCCTCTCGCTGACCGAGTTCACCGCGTCGCTTTACGTCACCGCGAGCCGCACGCAGACCCTGCCTGTCGCCATGTACAACTATATTCGCGAATATGCGGACCCGACCATATCGGCGATCTCGGCCCTGCTTATCCTGTCAACCACGATCATCATGATCCTTGCCAACCATTTCCTCGGTCTTCGTCGCATTTTGGGAATCGACAACGGCTGATGCACCAAGAGGTTTCCGCTCATGATTCATGAGAAAATGACCGCTCTCCAGTCCGAGCATTGCGCTGTCGAGATCAACGGCGTCAGCCGTGTGTTCGGGACCGTCCAGGCCGTTGCCGATGTGTCGCTGCCGGTCCGCGCCGGCGAATTCATCACGCTCCTGGGGCCGAGCGGTTGCGGCAAGACGACCCTGCTCAACATGGTCGCCGGTTTCATCAATCCGAGTTCGGGCTCCATCCGCATCGGCGGCAAGGATGTGACCAATGTCCCGGTGCATCTGCGCGACACGGGCATGGTGTTTCAAAGCTATGCGCTGTTTCCGCACATGAACGTATTCGACAATGTAGCCTTTGGCCTGAGGCAGCGGAAATTTTCCAGGAGCGAGATTTCGAGCAAGGTCATGCAGACGATCGAGATGATGAAGCTCTCGGGGATGGAGCATCGCCGCATCTCGCAATTGTCGGGCGGCCAGCAGCAGCGCGTCGCCCTGGCACGCGCCATCGTCATTCAGCCGAAGGTCCTGCTGCTCGATGAACCGTTGTCGGCGCTCGACAAGAGCCTGCGTGCCCAGATGCAGGTGGAATTGATCGAACTGCATCGCAATACCGGCCTGACGACCATTTTCGTCACGCATGACCAAGGTGAGGCCCTGAGCCTGTCCGACCGTATCGTGGTGATGAATCGCGGGCAGATCCAGCAGGTGGCCGAGCCGATCGATCTCTATCGCAATCCGGCCAACGGGTTCGTCGCTTCCTTCATTGGCGAAATCAACGCCTTGCCGGCCGCCACATGCACCGTCGCGGGTGACGAGGTGTCGCTCGATATCGGCGATATCCGGCTGATTGCCCCGCGCCGCCCGGAATGGCAGTTCGCCTCGGGCCAATCCACGAAAGCATTCGTACGACCCGAGCACATCCGCATCGCCACGCCTTCAGACGCCAAGCGCAATGTCGTTACAGGCGAGGTTCTGACCCACATCTACCAAGGGTCGCATACCATTACCCGGTTGCATGTCGATGGCCTCGGCCCGATAGAGATGCGCCTTCCCGGTGGCGACGTCGTTGGGCGTGTCCCGGTCGGTCTGAAGACCGATATCGCCATCGACCTTTCCGAGGTCGTTCTCCTTTCCGACACGACCAACTGACCATTCACGCCGGCCCCGGACCTTCGCCTGCGGAACCGCCGGCGGCGTCTGGGGTGCGGCGGCGCATCGCCGGAGATTTGCATGATGATGCTTCTGACAGCGGAAGACTATCGAAAGACGCCCTGGAAAAACGGTGGCGGGGTGACGGAGGATGTCCTTCTCTTGCCGGACGGCGCGTCGCACGAGGATTTCGATATCCGCATCAGCCGCGCGCCGATCATCGACGAATCCCGCTTTTCCGTCTTTCCCGGCATCGACCGCACGATCACTCGGCTTGGCGAAAATCCGCTGACACTGTGCTTTGCCGACGGGCAGGAAATCGAACTGGCCTATCTGTCGCCCCTTAGCTTCGACAGCGCGCTGGCCCCGACCTCCCGCTTGTCCGCGGGCGCTTCCCAGGTCATGAATGTTATGACGCGTCGCGGTCGCTGGCAGGCCGATGTTTCGGTGCTGCGTGGAGCCGCCCGGGAAAAGCGGCGCTTGCCGGCGGGCGGGATGATTGTCGTCCACGTCGTGCGGGGCGATTGCACGGTGGCCGCAAGACAGGTCGCTTGCGGCCAGACGCTGGTCATGGATGAAGGGGCTGAAGTCGAGATTGCGCTGCCGGAAGACGGTGCTTGCCTGGTTGCGGCAATCTCGCCTGCCAGGGGCGTATAGGCAGGCGCGCGGGCTTGCTTCGGAATAGCCGATGCAGATCTTTTTTGTTTAGTATTTTTCCGATGCAGGAAAATGCGCTAGCTGTCGAACATGAACACGCTGGTCGCAATTCAAGACGCATTCTTCCTGTCGCCGAGGCTTCGCGAGCCTCTTGGCCGGCTGGCGCGCACCATGAATGATCGGGTGCGGCCTTATGGACATGCGGTCAACAGATACGAGATCCAGCTTCTGACCGATGTCGCGGCGGTGCCGGACAAGCTCAAGGGAAGCGTCATGCTCCTTGGCAATTTCGATGGGTTCCATCGTGGGCACCAGGCATTGCTGGCCGCCGCGCGGGCGGAGGCCCTGCCGGACGGCAGTCCTATCGGTGTCATGTCGGTCGAGCCGCATCCCAAACAGGTCTTTGCGCCGCATGCCGAACCGTTTCGGCTGTCCTCGCCCGCCATGAAGAGAGAAACCTTCAGCCGCCTCGGCCTGGATTTCCTCTATAGCCCGCGCTTCGATCACGCCTTTGCCGGGCAAGAGCCCGAACAGTTCATCGACAACATCCTGGTAGGCGGGCTGGCCGTTTCCAGGATTGTCGTCGGCCACGATTTCAGGTTCGGCCGGCAGCGGCGCGGTGATGTGGACATGCTGCGCCGATTTGGCGAGCAAAACGGTTTTGCCGTGACCGCCGTGGACGAACTCGGGCAGGGCGATGCCAGATATTCATCGACGCTTGTACGCAGCCACCTGGTCGCCGGAAATATCGATGCCGCCAATGCTCTGCTTGGAGGCCCCTGGAGCGTGGAACTCGGCACCTTGCCCGGATCGCTGCAACTGACCGGCGAAGGGATGGTTGCCTGGCCGGAGGCGGTCCTGAAGCCTGCTTGCGGCGACTACAGGGTCAGGGCGCGACAGGCTGGAACGGGATTGGACTCGCCGGGCACTCTCGCGATTTCGCCCTCAGCAGCACGGCTTGCGCTGCAATCTCCCAAGGGACTCGCCTTGGCGCCGCTTGTTGTGGACTTCCTTGGCAGGCCGTGAGCCCGGGATTTTCTCAAGGATCGTAAAACTCGATCCAATGACACGAGCAATATTATTTTACAGTTGCAGCCCGGTGACCGGATATTTCCACGCGAATGCGTTACGCCGGTCTGCCTGTCATGGCCGGCACGCCAGCCGGAGGAAGCCATGACGACCAAGCCCGTATTGAAACTCACGCATGCCGGAGCGTTGAAGGCGCTTGCGAGTGCGGTTGAAAAGGCCGAGTCGCTCGGTGTTCCCCAGAACATCACGATTGTAGACGACGGCGGCAATCTGCTGGCCTTCGTGAGGATGGACGGCGCAAAACTGCTGTCGCGCGAAACCTCGATGTCGAAGGCCATCACGGCTGCCTCGCACCGCCAGCCGACCTCGAGGCTCGATCCGAACTATGAGATCAAGCTCGCGATCGCCGGCGGCGGCCGGTTGACCAATCTGGAGGGCGGGCTGCCGATCTTCATCGAAGGGCACTGTGTCGGTGCCGTCGGTGTCGGGTCGGGCACGGGCGCGCAGGATGTGGAAGTGGCGCGGGCGGCTCTCGCCGGCATCGGTGCCGAAGACCAGAAGCCCTGAACGAAAAATCGCGGCCGGATGCGGGTGGTCCGCAATTCCGGCCATTGCGCTGAATTGAGCCCCCGCCTTCGACATTTAGTTGTCGCCTGGAGGGCCTCGTCAAACAATTTCGGGTATCGCCTTGAAACTCTTCCACGCACCCACGTCTCCCTATGTCCGCAAGGTCATGGCGGTGGCGCATGAAACCGGTCTCCTCGACCAGATAGAACTGCTGTTCAGCGGCACCACTCCGCTGGCTGCCGACAAGGAACTGAGGTCGTTCAATCCGTTAGGCAAGATTCCTGCACTGGTTACGCCTGAGGCGGGGTGCCTGTTCGATAGCCGGGTAATCTGTGAATATCTCACGGCAAAGGCCGGAAACAAAGAGCTTTTCCCGCCTGATGGGCCGTGGCGATGGGAGGTGCTTGCGCAGCAGGCTTTGGGCGACGGTCTTCTCGATGCGGCACTTCTCGCCCGCTACGAGATCATGATGCGGCCGGAAGGCCAGCGCAGCGACGAATGGCGTGCCGCACAGTTGCACAAGGTCGCTGCCGCGCTCGACCGCATCGAGGCGCTTCTGCCGGCGGTCGGCGACAAGGTGACGATCGGCACGATCACTTTCGGCTGTGCCCTGGGCTATCTCGATTTCCGCTTTCCCGAACTGGAATGGCGCCGGCAGCGCCCCGTCGCCGAGCGCTGGTTTGCCGAATTCGACCAGCGTCCGGCAATGGCGGCCACGCGCCCGCGCGAACAGGCGCCGGTCCGCCCGGCCGATGCCAAGGGGTGATCCGGCATGGCTGACACATTGCACATCGATGTTCTGAATGGACCCAACACCAATCTCTATGGGCTCGATCCGAGCGGCCCCTACGGCAAGCTCACCCTTGCCGACATAGAAGAGCGTTGCCGCGCCAAGGCGCAGGCGCTGGGCGCGAGCGTCCGCTTCCTCCAGTCCAGCATCGAGGGCGAGCTGATCGACTGGATTCACGAGGCGCGCGGCAAGGCCGACGGCATCGTCATCAATGCGGGCAGCCTTTCCTACACCTCCATCGGGCTGATGGATGCCCTGGCAAGCTTCGGCGGTCCAAGTTTCCAGGTCCATGTCAGCAATGTCTTCAAGCGCGAGCCGATCCGTCATTACTCCCCGATCTCGCAGGCCGTTACCGGCTGCCTGATCGGGCTGGGTCCCAAGGGCTACGAGTTTGCCGTCGAGGCGATCGTTCGCACGTTGCGCGACGACTGAGGAGGCTTGGATCGGAAATACTGACCTTAGGAATCTCTAAGATTTATTATACAAAAGAAGCTTTTTGCCGCACAAATTCAGACAGCGAGTAGTCAATGAGCAAGTCGCGAGATCCGAAGATGTCGACCCTTGAAGCAAATCGTCAAGAATTGCCTGTCTTCACAGCTATTACCACTAGGCTACCGACTGTCGATCGCGCCGCATTCGTGTCGGCAATGAGCGGAGCTGTCACCAGTGTCAATGTCGTTACCACTGACGGCGTAGGCGGTATGTTTGGCGTTACTGTCAGCGCCATGGCATCGGTGTCGGCAGATCCGCCGATGCTTCTGGTCTGCGTCAACCAGCGCAGCCCCGCCTGCGCCGCAATCAAGGAAAACGGCGTGTTCTGCGTCAATCTCCTTGCGGCGAACCAGCACGACATTTCCGATGTCTTTGCCGGGAATCCACGCGAAGGCGAGGCGTTCGATTTCGGTTGCGCCGAGTGGCAGGCCACGGTCACCGGCGCGGTTCGCCTGCCGGATGCCGCCAGCACCTTCGATTGCGTCGTCCACAGCAGCCAGGATGCCGGAACCCATACGATTTTCGTCGGCCGGGTGGTGGATGTGACGGCCACCGAAAGCGCGCCGCTGGCCCATTGCCGGCGCACCTATTGTCATCCGGCCGTGCTGCCGATGACCAATTGAGCGAATTTCCAGAACTATGAAGTTATCCAACGGAAGGCATTTCAATGATTAGAACCGGAAATGAGTATCGGGATTCGCTCCGGGACGGCCGGCGGATCTGGATCAACGGGGAGCGTGTCCAGGATGTGACGAGGCACCCGATGTTCAAGCCGATCGTCGACATCCGGGCAC
>JBARWP010000591.1:0-2527 GCA_049646905.1 Pseudaminobacter sp.
ACGCAGCAATGCGCGGCGGTGCGGAGTCACTCGGCGGCCTGGAGACGAGCTTCATCGATGATCTTTCTGATTTCAGCGCGGCAGGAGCCGCAATTGGTACCAGCACGAATGCGTTCGCCGATTTCGCCCAAGCTACGGCATCCCGCGGCGACCGAGACCGCAATCTGGTTCACGCCAATGTTGAAGCAGGAGCAGACGATGCGGCCGATGGACAGCGTCGGGACAGGCGAGCGGCCGGACAGGAGCGCCATGCGCTCGGCCCCGCTCAATGGTACGCGAGAGCCAAGCAGCGACACCAGCCAATCGCGCGATGGCAACTGGCCCTGAGGACTGACCAGCAGCGCCTCGGCCATCGCTCCATCGTCGTCGATGGCGGCCGCGCGATAGTTCAGGCCGCGGCGGTCAGTGTACTCCAACAACTCCTCGCGCCGGTACGCCTCCATGAACTGCCGAGAAAGCAGAATGCCCTGATCCGGCGTCTCAGTCCCACAGAGCTCGTAGACCCATCCGCCCGGCACCGCCTGCCGGCTCCAATGAACAAAACCAGTGGGTCGAAGATCACGTCGTGTGATCAGGACGCCTTGCCATGCAACTTCCTCACGTACGATCTTGACTGGAACGTGTTTCAACTCCGGCTGGCCGGAAACCGCATCGGCCAATGGTGTTGCAAGTGGCCCTGCCCCGGCATTGGCTGCGAATTGGCCACTCCAGTGCATCGGCAGGAATGCGCTGCCCGGTTTCTGACTTCTGGAAACCTTTACCTTGGCACGCGCAAAGCCGTAGGGACTCGATACGCTGGCGAGATCGCCATCTGCCAGCTTTTGCTTGATGGCGTCTTCCGCTGCAATCTCCAGCAATGGCTCCGGTGCGTTCGACATTAATCTCGGTACACGTCCGGTCCGTGTCATGGTGTGCCATTGATCACGTAGGCGACCTGTATTCAGCGAGATAGGACGCGCGGCGTCGACAGCCTGCGCGACACTTTGCTGGCGGACGGCGACGACGAAAGCGCGGCCGTCGGCCGTTGGAAAGCGCCCCTCGCCAAGCAAACGATCAGTGGGTACACCATCACGCGACACCGGCCAGCACACGGGCGTAAAGCCGTCATACTCTGCTTCGGTGACGCCCGCGAAAGCGCCGATATCAAACAGCCGCTCGCCCCTATTCTCGTAGACGGAGAGAGCTGCGTGCTCGCGAAAGATGGCGGCCGGCCCGTCGAAGCTGAATGCGTGCTCATATCCCATGCGCCGGGCCACGTCGCAGACGATCTTCCAGTCCGGCCGTGCGGCTCCCGGCAGCGGCAGAAACGGGCGCTGCCGCGAAATCCGGCGTTCCGAATTTGTGACAGTCCCACTCTTCTCGCCCCAGCCGGCAGCCGGCAGCAGCACATCGGCGAACCGCGTGGTGTCGGTTCGGGTGATGTCGGAGACAACGACGAAATCGCAGGCCTTGAGCGCGGCGCGCACGCGGCCAGCATCCGGCATGGAGACGGCGGGATTGGTACCCATGATCCACAGCGCCCTGATGCGACCATCCCCCGCCGCCCGGAACAGATCGACTGCCTTCAGCCCAGCCTTTCGCGCGATGTTCGGCGCGTTCCAGAAACGTGAGACAGTCTCGATATCCTGCGTGGATTCGAAACCCATGTGAGCCGCGAGCTGGTTGGCCAGGCCTCCAACCTCGCGCCCGCCCATGGCGTTCGGTTGCCCCGTGACTGAGAAGGCGCCCATGCCGGGCCTGCCGATACGCCCCGTCGCCAGATGGCAGTTAATGATCGCATTGACCTTGTCGGTGCCGTGCACCGACTGGTTGACGCCCTGGCTATAGACGGTGATGGATCGCTCCGTTGCCGCGAAGAGTTCATAGAAGAGACGAACATCACCAGAGTTCAGTCCGCAGCCCTGAGCCACCGACTCGATCGACGGAGCATCGGCAGCCGCCGCATTGAGTGCTGTTGCGAGGCCCGAGGTTCGGGCAGCCACGAAGCTCTCATCGATAACATTTGATCGAGCCAGATGAGCCAGAAGACCATTGAAGAGCAGCACGTCCGTTCCTGGATCGATGGCAAGATGCAGATCGCCCTCCTCCGCCGTCGCAGTACGGCGCGGGTCGACGACAACGATCTTCGTGCCCCGCTTGCGCCGGGCGGCCAGCAAACGCTGATAGATGATCGGGTGGCACCAGGCGGTGTTGGATCCCGCCAGCACCACAAGGTCGGCCTGTTCGAAATCCTCATAGATACCGGGAACAATATCTTCGCCGAAAGCGCGGCGATGGCCCGCCACTGAAGATGCCATGCACAGGCGCGAGTTCGTGTCGATATTGGCGGAGCCGATGAAGCCTTTCATGAACTTGTTGGCGACGTAGTAGTCTTCCGTGAGCAACTGGCCGGAGACGTAGAAAGCAACCGAGTCAGGGCCGTATCGCCCGACAGTATCCGTGAAGCGCCGCGCAACGAGATTCAGTGCATCGTCCCAGGATGCTTCGCGTCCGCCGATCTCCGGCGCAAGCACGCGGCCTTCAAGAC
>JBARWP010000592.1:0-2449 GCA_049646905.1 Pseudaminobacter sp.
GTAAGCGGAGGCGTGACCCCACCTTGCGGGAGTGACGCGCAGCGCCGAGTGTCCGCGCCCTGATCGTGGGGTAGGAAGCTGGTGCTATGACGATGCCATATGATGATGCTGGCACCAGCGGGGTTCAGCGCTTCGAGGTTTTCACCGGTAGGGGCAAGCGGCGGGATTGGCCGCCAGAGTTGAAGGCCTCGATCGTTGCGGAGAGCTTTTCGGGTCAAGAGACGGTCTGTGCGGTGGCGCGTCGGCATGGCTTGAGCCCCACGCAGTTGTTCAACTGGCGCCGCGATCTGCGCAAGCGCCTGGAAGGCCAGGGCCTGACGTTGCCGACGGCGGCTCCCGCCTTCGTCCCTGCTGTGATCGATCCGCTGCCCGCGAGCGATCCACATCCAGCTGTCAAGCATTCCGCGAAGCGGCGGCGTCCCCAGGCAAGTGCGGTCGAGCTGGAGATCGACGGCGTGGCGGTGAGGATCGGCCGAGGCGCCGATGTCGGCGTGATTGCCGCGGTAATCGAAGCACTCAAGGCCACGCGATGATCGGCCCCGGTGCCGGCGCGCGCGTGATGGTCGCAACGCGTCCCGTGGATTTCCGCAAGGGGCCCGACGCGCTCGCCGCGCTGGTCGCCGCCGAGTATGGCGGCGATCCCTGGTCGGGCGTGATCTATGTGTTCCGGGCGAAGCGCAGCGACCGGATCAAGCTGGTCTGGTGGGACGGCACGGGACTCTGCCTGATGGCCAAGAAGCTGGAGTCCGGCGGCTTCAAGTGGCCGGGCATCCAGGACGGTGTCATGCGCCTCACGGCCGCGCAGCTCGGGGCTCTTCTGGAGGGACTGGACTGGCGCCGCGTCCATGGCGGGCGCCGGCCACAGGCACCGCAGATTGCTGGTTGACGGGGCGTTCTTCCGCTGATTCACTGCTCCCATGCTCGTGGAAGCGGACCTGCCGGATGATGTTGACGCGCTCCGCGCGCTCGTCCTCGAACAGGCCCGCAAGCTCGAGAGTGCCGATGCGGAAGTCGAACGTCTGAGGACGATCCTCGAGGCGTTTCGGCGCCACCGGTTCGGCCGCCGTTCCGAACAGCTCGATCCCGATCAGCTGCAACTGGGTCTCGAGGATGTCGAGGCGGCGCTCGCCGAGGCCGAGGTCGCCGCCGAAGCGAAGGCCGGAAGGCCTCACAGCGATCGGGTGCGCAAGACCAACCGCGGTTCGCTGCCGTCGCATCTCGAACGGATCGAGCAGGTCGTGGATATCGAGGATAAGGCCTGCCCCTGCTGCGGCGGTGCGCTCCACCAGATCGGCGAGGATGTCGCCGAGCGTCTCGATGTCGTGCCGACCACCTTCCGCGTCCTGGTCACGCGCCGACCGCGCTACGGCTGCCGCGCGTGCGAGGGCACGGTCGTGCAGGCTCCCGCACCGCCGCGTATCGTCGAAGGCGGCATTCCGACTGAGGCGCTGATCGCCCAAGTGCTGGTATCCAAGTATGCCGATCATCTGCCGCTTTACCGGCAAGCCCAGATCTACGCCCGACAGGGCATCCGGCTCGATCGATCCACCCTGGCCGATTGGGTCGGCCGAGCAGCATGGTATCTACGCCCCTTGCGTGACCATATCCTCGAACAGCTTCGCCGGTCCGAGCGGCTGTTCGCCGACGAGACGACGGCGCCGGTGCTCGATCCCGGGCGCGGGCGGACCAAGACCGGGCAACTCTGGGCCTATGCCCGCGATGACCGGCCATGGGGCGGCAGCGATCCACCGATCGTCGCCTATGTCTATGCTCCGGATCGCAAGGCCGAGCGTCCTCACGCGCATCTTGGCGATTTCGCGGGCATCCTGCAGGTCGACGGCTATGGCGGCTACACCGCGCTCGCCCGGCGGCGACAGCAGATCCGGCTCGCTTTCTGCTGGGCGCACGTGCGCCGCAAGTTCTACGATCTCGCCGACACGTCGCCGGTCTCCACCGAGGCGCTGCGCCGCATCGCCTTGCTCTATGCCATCGAGGACGACGTACGCGGTTCATCCGCCGAACGGCGCCGCGCCGTCCGGGCCGAGCGCAGCCGCGCCATCGTCGACGATCTTCACCAGTATCTTGTCGCCCGCGGCCGCCAGGTCAGCGCCAAAAGCAAGCTTGGCGAGGCGATCCGCTATGCACTCACCCGCTGGGACGGCCTCGTGCGTTTCCTCGACGATGGACGCATCGACCTCGACTCCAATACCGTCGAACGGTCGATCAGGCCGCTGGCTCTCAATCGCAAAAACGCCCTGTTTGCCGGCTCCGACGAGGGCGGAGATAACTGGGCCGTCATCGCGACCCTCATCGAATGCTGCAAGCTGGGCGCCATCAACCCCCACGCGTGGCTGACCGACACGCTCACCAGCCTTGCCAACGGTCATCCCATCCAAAGCGTCGGCGATCTCATGCCCTGGTTCGACGTGGCCTGAAAACACCGGTTACA
>JBARWP010000593.1:0-3333 GCA_049646905.1 Pseudaminobacter sp.
GCCGGGGCTGAGCGCTCCCGTTTCCGCCTGGCCGAAACGGGAATCCATCTCGGCGATCGCCGTCTGCACCGGGTTGGTGATGCGGTCGGCAACATTGGTCGTGGCCACGGAACAGCTGGTCGGATGCTTCGGTATGCCGACGACGCCCCCCTCCTTCAGCTTGAGCCGCACGCGGCGGAACGAGCCGGCATTGCGCGGCACCGTATGGTCGATCGAATTGAAGACGCCGATCAGCGCCGCGGTGCGCGTGCAGGCTTCGGAGACGTTGATGCCGAGCTCGAGGGCATCGATATTATCCGTAAGATCTATATCGATATAGCCTTCCTCCGGCACCGTCGAAACGGTGACGTTGATGGTGACGCCACTGGGCGGCGTGCCCGGTAGCGCGTCATGGGTGCTGGAGCGGGTCACGGTGGCGCGAGGCAACTGGCTCAGGGCCTCGATCATCCGCTTCTCGCTGTATTCGAACCATTGCTGGCCGAATTCCTCCAGGTCGTCCCAGCCGAACTCGGCGCCAAGCGCCTGGATTTCCCTCTCGGCAATGCGGGCGGCGCCGACCATGCCCAGATAGTCACCCCACCACTGGTCGGGCACGCGGATGCGCATCATGCACATGCGGATGATATCATCGATGTTTTCGTAGTTGCGCTGCACCTGCACGGCTGGGAAGATCAGCGCGCCCTCATTATAGACGTCCTTGGCGTTCCCCATGTACGTCGTCGGCACCGAATTGCCGATATCGGCCTGATGGGCCTTGACGACCGCCGTGTAGCGGTGGCGCTTTTGGTCGTCGAACACGGGCACGAGGATGGAAAGATCGGCCGCATGCGAACAGCCGTGATAGGGCGAATTGTGCAGGAACGCATCGCCTGGCTGCAAGTTCGGATGCAGGTCGGTCATGGACTTTGCCATCATATCAGGGCCGACCAGGACGTGGATCGGAATGCTTTCGGCCGTAGCCAGCAGCTCGTTGTTTGCCGTGACGATGCAGCAGGAGAAGTCGCGTGCCGTCGCCAGGACGCCCGAACGGCCGGTGCGCAGCAAGGTATTGGCCATCTTGCGGGCAATGGCCTCCCACCTGTTGTTCAATATGGCGAGTTGGACGCCGTCGATTTGCCTGGAAGCCATGATCAGCTCTCCCCTTGCGCCTAAGCTTCGAGTACCTGGATGACGAGCGAACCGGATTCCGCCTTGCGGGCCACCGATCCGGCATTGACCACGATGGTGGTGAGCGGCGATTCCACGATCGCCGGCCCCTCGACCACCTCGCCGACCGGCATCCGATCGAAGTCGCAAAGCACGGCGTCGATTTCGCCCGTTTCGCGGAAATAGGAACGGCGCACGCTCTTGTAGTCGCCGGTACCGCTTTCGGATGCGATCCTTCCGATCAGATCGTCGCGAAGCTTGACGGAGACATGGACCTGCCAGCCGACGATCTCCACGGGCGCATTGGCGTCGACGACGGCGAACAATTCGTCATGCGTGCGGTGGAATGCGGCGACCAGGGCCTCGACATCCTCCTGCGTCTCCACGCGGCCGCCCGCCATCGGAACCTCGATGTCCCATACCTGGCTGGGATAGTGCCCTTCGAAGCGAAAGCTCACCGAGCTGCTGATTGCATTCGGCGCGGTCTCCGCCAGGAACTTGTCTGCGCGCGCCTGCAGATCTTCCAGCACTGCACGGACGGCCGCGTAGTCGAAATTGTCGGAGCTGGTCGCGGCGACTGCGCGGTAGTTCGTCGCAAGGTCGGAGATGAGGCCGCCGGCTGCGGAAAGTGTCGCCCCCACGTCGGGGATGATCAGCGTCTTGCACCGCAGGCGGCGCGCGATCAGCACCGCGTTGATGCCGGCCGCGCCGCCACCGCCGATCAGAACCGCCTTCGCCGGATCGAAACCCTGAGCCACCGTGATATCGTCGATTGCCTGGACCATGTTCTCGGTCACGACGTCGATGATGGCGATAGCCGCATCCTCGACGGACCTGTTCAGCGGCTTGGCGACGACCCGCTCGATCGCCGCACGGGCCGCGGCACGATCGAGCTTGATTGCGCCGCCGAGGAAGTTGTCGGCGTCGATATAGCCGAGGACCAGCGCCGCATCGGTCACGGTCGGCTCGGTCCCGCCCTGGCCATAGCAGACCGGCCCGGGCACGGCGCCGGCGCTACGCGGCCCCACCGAAAGCAGGCCGCCTGAAT
This sequence comes from Pseudaminobacter sp., assembly GCA_049646905.1. Taxonomy (GTDB): domain Bacteria; phylum Pseudomonadota; class Alphaproteobacteria; order Rhizobiales; family Rhizobiaceae; genus Pseudaminobacter. Next base: position 2,195 of record JBARWP010000593.1, read on the forward strand.
CGACGGAAGCGATGGAGCCGCCGCCGGCGCCGACGCTCTTGACGTCGATGGAGGGGAATCCCGTCATGTGGCCGCGATACGGTTGGCCGATCCACGTTTCCCTCGCCCACGGCACGGCGCCGCCGCGGATCAGGCTAACGTCGTAGGTGGTGCCGCCGGTATCCGCCACGATGGCGTCTTCAGCACCGGCGTCCACAAAGGCGAAATGACGGCCGGCGATCGGCGCCATCGACGGCCCCGAATTGATGGCATGGATGGGCATGCGCGCCACGTCCGCGGCATCCAGTACGCCGCCCTGGGAGGTGAGCATGAGCACGCGGCCGCCGAAGCCGCTATCGCGCAGCCTCTCCTCCAGCTTTTCCATGTAGGAGGTCATCAGCGGCTTCAGCGACGCATCGATCGCGGCCGCCGAGGTGCGGCGATACTCCCTGATGATCGGGTTCACCTGGTGCGACAGCGTCACCGGCACGCCTGGCAGGTGCTCGGCAAGCAGTTCGCCGACGCGAAGCTCGTGCGCCGGGTTGATAACCGACCACAGCAGGCTGACGGCGACGGCCTCGACCTCAAGGGCCCGCAGCTTGTCGATGATGCCGATCACCGCCGCCTCGTCGAGCGCGGTCTGGACGCTGCCGTCGTGGAGGATGCGCTCGGGGACCTCATAGGTGAGAGAGCGAGGAATGTAAGGCGCGGGGTACGGTACGGTGAAGTTGAACGGCTCGATCCGGCCGCCTTCGCGCAGCACCAGAACTTCCGGGTTTCCCAACGTCGTCAACAGAGCGGTCTTGGCCGTCGTACCCGTCACGATCGCGTTGATGGCGCGCGTGGTGCCGTGCACGAACATGTCGCCGGAAGCCAGCAGGGACTGCCGCGATACCCCAAGTGCATCCGCAGCGACCTGAAGCGCGTCCAGCACGCCCCGTATGGGGTCGTCCGGCGTCGTGCGCGCTTTGAACATGCGCAACGCGCCCTTGTCGTCTTCGACAATCAGATCGGTAAAAGTTCCGCCGGTATCAGCAGCAAACCGCATAAACCCTTCCTCCCGTCTCGACCCTCGGGCAGGCCAAGACCGCTACAGTTATTGTCACGTCGGCGCGCCGCCGCGGCTGCGGCGCCCGCCACGTAATCCCACCACTTCAGAA
>JBARWP010000594.1:0-2815 GCA_049646905.1 Pseudaminobacter sp.
GTGCGCATGACCAAGCTGCGCCAGACCATCGCGCGCCGCCTGAAGGACGCCCAGAACACCGCCGCGATGCTGACCACCTTCAACGAGGTGGATATGAGCGCGGTGATGGCGCTGCGCTCCAGGTACAAGGACGTGTTCGAGAAGAAGCATGGCGTGAAGCTCGGCTTCATGGGCTTCTTCACCAAGGCCGTCACGCATGCCCTGAAGGAAATCCCCTCGGTGAATGCCGAGATCGACGGCACCGACATCATCTTCAAGAACTATGCCCATATCGGCGTGGCGGTCGGCACCGACAAGGGCCTCGTCGTGCCGGTGGTGCGCAATGCCGACCAGATGTCGATCGCCGAGATCGAAAAGGAGATCGGCCGGCTGGGTGTTGCGGCGCGCGACGGCAAGCTTTCGGTTGCCGATATGCAGGGCGGCACCTTCACCATCTCCAATGGCGGCGTCTATGGCTCGCTGATGTCTACGCCGATCCTGAATGCACCGCAGTCGGGTATCCTCGGCATGCACAAGATCCAGGAGCGCCCGATGGTGGTCGGCGGCCAGATCGTGATCCGCCCGATGATGTATCTGGCGCTGTCCTACGACCACCGCATCGTCGACGGCAAGGAAGCGGTCACCTTCCTGGTGCGGGTCAAGGAAAGCCTGGAAGACCCGGAACGGCTGGTGCTGGACCTTTAAGGTAAGCTTCGTGGCTGGGCGCATGATGGCGTTGTCGGCGGCCCTGCTGGGTGCCGGCACCGCGCATGCCGCCTGCCCGATGGAGTTGTCCGTCTATGGCGATCACGACGAGGTCGCCGGCATCGACTTTTTCCCGCGCGGCGAGGCTGCCGCCGTCACCAACCGCTTCCGCATGGTATTCGACAACAGCGTGATGCTCGACGGCATCGTCATGTGGAGCGAGGGCGTCGAGCGGCCGAACGGTTTTCTCACCTATAACTGCCCGGAAGGCGACGTGACCGGCGAGGAGCTCGAAACCTGCACGGTCTGGCAGGGGGTCATCTATACCGGCGATAAATCCGGTATGATCGGGCTGCTTCCTGCCGAGCGCTCGGATGCGCCCGAGACGCTGATCTTTCCCGATCTTGCCTATTCGCTGCGCTATTCATCCGCCTATGGCGAGGATGGGCTGACGAAACTGCCGGCGGATGTCTTTGCCTTGAAGGGCTGCCAGGAATGAGCGGCCGGCACGGATCATGTTTGGAACAGCGGCGCCATCGGCCGCATGGAACAGGGATATGAGAAATGGCTTATGATGTCGTTGTTATCGGTAGCGGCCCCGGCGGCTATGTGTGCGCCATCAAGGCGGCGCAGCTCGGCCTGAAGACCGCCGTGGTCGAAAAGAACGCCACCTTCGGCGGCACCTGCCTCAATATCGGCTGCATCCCTTCCAAGGCGCTGCTGCATGCTTCCGAAATGTTTGCCGAAGCGGGCCACTCCTTCGACGCGCTCGGCGTGGAGATCGGCCAGCCGAAGCTCAATCTCAAGAAGATGATGGCGCACAAGGACGCAACGGTGACGGCCAATGTCAACGGCGTGTCCTTCCTGTTCAAGAAGAACAAGATCGACAGCTTCCAGGGTGTCGGCAAGGTGGTGTCGGCGGGCAAGGTCTCGGTGACCGGCGCGGACGGCAAGGAACAGGTGATCGAGACGAAGAACATCGTCATTGCCACCGGCTCCGACGTTGCCGGCATCCCGGGCGTCAAGGTCGATTTCGACGAGAAGGTGATCGTGTCGTCGACAGGCGCCCTCGAACTGGCGAAGGTTCCGGCGCAGATGGTGGTCGTCGGCGGCGGCGTCATCGGGCTGGAGTTGGGCTCGGTCTGGGCACGGCTCGGGGCCAAGGTCACTGTGGTCGAATATCTCGACACGATCCTCGGCGGCATGGATGGTGAGGTTGCCAAGCAGTTCCAGCGCATGCTGGCCAAGCAGGGATTCGAGTTCAAGCTCGGTTCCAAGGTCACCGGCGTGGCGAAGGCGAAGAAGGGCGCGACGGTGACCTTCGAGCCGGTGAAGGGCGGCGATGCGCAGACGATCGAGGCCGATGTGGTGCTGGTCTCCACCGGCCGCAGCCCCTACACCCAGGGCCTAGGCCTCAAGGAAGCGGGCGTGGAACTGGACGAGCGCGGCCGGGTCAAGACCGATGGCCATCTGCGCACCAACGTACCCGGCATCTATGCGATCGGCGACGTGGTGGCTGGTCCGATGCTGGCCCACAAGGCCGAGGATGAGGGCGTCGCGGTGGCCGAGATCATCGCCGGCCAGGCGGGGCACGTGAACTACGATGTCATTCCGGGCGTCGTCTATACCAGCCCCGAGGTCGCTTCCGTCGGCAAGACCGAGGAGGAACTGAAAAAGGCCGGCATCGACTACAAGGCCGGCAAGTTCCCCTTCACGGCCAATGGGCGCGCGCGCGCCATGCAGCACACCGACGGTTTCGTGAAAATCCTGGCCGACAAGGCGAGCGACCGCGTGCTTGGCGTCCATATCGTCGGCTTCGGTGCCGGCGAGATGATCCATGAAGCGGCGGTGCTGATGGAGTTCGGCGGCTCGTCCGAGGACCTGGCCCGCACCTGCCATGCCCATCCGACCATGTCGGAGGCGGTCAAGGAAGCCGCACTCGCCACCTTCTTCAAGCCGATCCACATGTGATTTATGGAGCGGGCAACCCGCTCCATCGATTTGCTGCACCAGCCCGGTTTGACGGAACGGCCCGCCGAAGCGGGCCGTTTTTCAATGTCGTTACTGCGCCGGGGCCGGTTCGGGGGCAGGCGTCGCCGGGGCGGGCTCGGCCGGAGCTGACGCATCCGGT
>JBARWP010000595.1:0-8888 GCA_049646905.1 Pseudaminobacter sp.
CAATTGAGCGCGGCGCGCGCGCAGGCTTCGTCGAGTGCGGCGATCTATCGCCAGGTGGTCGGCGACGAGCCGGGCAGGCTGCAGGCAGCCGCCGCCTTGGCGAAGCTGTTGCCCAAGAGTCTGGACCAGGCGATCTCGCTCGCCTCGGCCGAGCATCCGGCGATCCTGTCGACCCAGCATCTGGTCGATGCGGCTGGCTTCACGGTCAAATCGGCCGAAGGTGCGCTGCTGCCGCAGATTTCGGCCTCGGCCGGCGTGTCGCGCAGCTATCGCAACACCGAAGGCGGCCTGGGTTCGGGTGGCTTGAATGACGGCACGTCGGATGCCGCCTCGATCGGCGCGACGCTGACCGTGCCGATCTATCAGGGCGGCCGCGCCTCCGCGCAGGTTCGCCAGTCCAAGGAATCGCTGGGCCAGGCGCGCATCGAGGTCGATGTCCAGCGCGACCAGGTCCGTGCCGCCGTTACTTCGGCCTGGACGCAATATATGGCGGCGCGCGAAAGCGTCGAAGCCAACCGCGCGCTGATTTCGGCCGCCCAGCTTGCCCTGAACGGCGTCATCGAGGAGCGCAATGTCGGCCAGCGCACCACGCTCGACGTGCTCAACGCGCAGAGCGACGTCATCGACGCGCAGATCAACCTGGCCAATTCCGAGCGCGAGGTGGTGGTGGCGAGCTATGCGATCCTGTCGGCGACCGGCCGGCTGTCGGCACGCCGGCTCGGCCTTCAGGTTACCGAATACAAGCCGGAAGAGCATTACAAAGCCGTCAAGGACAAGTGGTACGGCCTGCGCACGCCTGACGGCCGCTGAGAGCGGCCCTTCGGGAACGATCCACTTTCGGCAGCCGGTGGCTGGCGCTCGCTGCCAATGTTGGGGCGCCATCCGGACAATTTAAATCTGTTAAAATCGCAAGCGCCCCGAGTTTGGGGATTCTCGGATGCCCATCCGTCCGCTACGCTACTGCGTGATTCGAATTCTCTCGGATAAGCTGATGGAATCGTTGAGGGCGTCATGCGCGTGGTGGGGATGCGCACAAGCCGCTCCGGCGTCGAATCGATGAGGAAACCAGTCCGGAAAATCGGTTCGGTTTTTCGATTTTGGGTTCGTTTTTGGTCACAAGGGCGACGGATGTGACGATGGCACAAGCAAGCAGCGTGCAACGTGAACCTTCGATGGAAGAGATACTGGCTTCCATCCGACGGATAATCGAAGACAGCGATACCGTCCGCAAGGGAGCCAATGACGGCGAGGCGCCTGCCATCGCTGAAAGCGGCGAGGCCGAAAGCGCCGTGATCGAGGTCGACGCCTTCCGCTCGGAATTGCGCGCGGCACGCGCCGATGCCGAAACGGACTATTCTGCGCCGCCGCAAGCCGAGCCTGTCCGGCCCGAACCCGCCTCGACGATCACCCTGGCCGAAGTGCAGGCGCGGATCGCCGCCGAGACCCCGCCGGAACTGCCGTCCGCGGAAGATGACGCGGCTGAAGCTCCAGCGTCGGAACAGGTTTCTCCGCCGCAGGCAACTGATGCGGCTCATGAGCCTGAGAGCAGGGATTGGGCAACGCCCCAGCCTGCGGCAGAGCCGACCGGAGCGGCGCCGGCATGGGACAAGCCGCAGCAGGAGCATGCGGCGGAGACCCCGGCGGTTGCGGAGAGTCTTTCGGTCGAACAGTCATCGGTGCCTGCCGACGAGCCGGCCGCTGCCACGCACTCGGATGCCGGGGCGGTTATCCGCCCGGCAATCATATCCGAACAGGCCGGCCGTCAGGTCGCCGCCGCTTTCGGCGAATTGTCGGAGGCTTTCGCAGCCCGCAGCCGCAAGACCTTCGAAGACATGGCCGAACAGATGATGCGGCCGATGCTGCAGGACTGGCTCGACAACAATCTGCCCACGCTGGTCGAGCGCCTCGTGCGCGAGGAAATCGAACGCGTCGCCCGCGGCGGATAGGCTGCCGCTCGCTCTTGTATAGGGCTCATAATCCGGCGGACCAAGGGCGACCGTCGCCGGCTTGGGTTCCTCACCCTTTGGGGAAAGGGTGGTTTGCGTCAGCAAACCGGGTGAGGGGATTCGGCACAAGATGTGCTGCCCTGACAGATGATCCCTTGTTTGCGCGAAAGAATGCGATCTTCCCGCTTGGACTTCTCCTTATCCTCGCAGCACCCGCACCGAAGCCATCACTGTTGACTTGCCCCAAGCCTTCCGATTTACACCGGGCCAGACATATTTTCCGGATGATACGGACGATTTCCCATGCTTGAGAAAACCTACGACGCCAAGGCGGTCGAGCCGAAGATCGCCAAACGCTGGGAGGAAGCGGATGCGTTTCGCGCCGGCGCCGGCGCGGAAGAGGGGGCCGAGCCGTTCACCATCGTGATCCCGCCGCCCAACGTCACCGGTTCGCTGCATATGGGGCACGCGCTCAATAACACGCTGCAGGACATCCTCGTGCGCTTCGAGCGCATGCGCGGCAAGAACGTGCTGTGGCAGCCTGGCATGGACCATGCCGGCATCGCCACCCAGATGGTGGTTGAGCGCAGGCTGATGGAAAAGCAGATCCACCGCCGCGACCTGACCCGCGAGGAATTCGTCAAAAAGGTCTGGGAGTGGAAGGCCGAATCCGGCGGTGCCATTTTCAACCAGTTGAAGCGGCTGGGGGCGTCGGCCGACTGGTCGCGCGAACGCTTCACCATGGACGAGGGGCTGTCGAAGGCCGTGCTGGAGGTCTTCGTCACGCTCTACAAGGAAGGGCTGATCTACAAGGACAAGCGCCTTGTGAACTGGGACCCCATGCTTTTGACCGCCATTTCCGACCTGGAGGTCGAGCAGCGCGAGGTCAACGGCAATCTTTGGCACTTCCGCTATCCGGTCGAGGGCGAGGCCTACGATCCGGAAAATCCCAGCACGTTCATCACCGTGGCGACGACTCGGCCCGAGACCATGCTGGGCGATACCGCCGTTGCCGTGCATCCGGATGACCAGCGTTACCGGCATCTGGTGGGAAAGAACGTCGTGCTGCCGATCGTCGAGCGGAAGATCCCGGTGGTGGCGGATGAATATTCCGATCCCGAAAAGGGCACCGGCGCGGTCAAGATCACGCCGGCGCATGACTTCAACGACTTCGAGGTCGGCAAGCGCCACAAGCTGCCGGCTATCAACATATTGACCGTCGAGGCGAATATCAGCCTGAAGGAAAACGAGGATTTCCTGGAAGGCCTGACACCGACCGACATGCAGCGCGGCGTGTGGGACCAGCTTCATGGCCTCGATCGCTTCGAAGCGCGCAGGCTCGTCGTCAAGATCATGGAGGAGGGCGGCTTCCTCGAAAAGGTCGAGCCGCACCGGCACCAGGTGCCGCATGGCGATCGCGGCGGCGTGCCGATTGAGCCGTTCCTGACCGACCAGTGGTATGTCAATGCCGCCGAGCTCGCCAAGCCGGCGATTGCCTCCGTGCGCGAAGGCCGCACCAATTTCGTGCCGAAGAACTGGGAAAAGACCTATTTCGACTGGATGGAGAACATCCAGCCCTGGTGCATTTCGCGCCAGCTCTGGTGGGGCCACCAGATCCCGGCCTGGTACGGCCCGGACGGCACGATCTTCGTGGAAAAGACGGAGGAGGAGGCGCTGGAAGCCGCCATCCAGCACTATCTCGCCCATGAAGGGCCATGGAAGGCCTGGGTCGAAGACAAGCTCGAGAATTTCAAGCCGGGCGAGATCCTGACGCGCGACGAGGACGTGCTCGACACCTGGTTTTCCTCGGCGCTGTGGCCGTTCTCCACGCTGGGCTGGCCGGACGAGACGCCGGAATTGCATACCTATTACCAGACTGATGTGCTGGTGACCGGCTTCGACATCATCTTCTTCTGGGTTGCCCGCATGATGATGATGGGCCTGCACTTCATGGACGAAGAGCCGTTCCACACGGTCTATGTCCATGCGCTGGTGCGTGACAAGCACGGCGCCAAGATGTCGAAGTCCAAGGGCAATGTCATCGATCCGCTCGACCTGATCGACGAGTATGGCGCCGACGCCCTTCGCTTCACGCTGGCCATTATGGCCGCGCAGGGCAGGGACGTTAAGCTCGACCCGGCACGCATCGCCGGCTACCGCAATTTCGGCACCAAGCTGTGGAACGCGACGCGCTTTGCCGAAATGAACGAGGTGAAGCGCGACGACAGCGTGTGGCTGTCGGATGCGAAGCTGACGGTCAACCGCTGGATCCTGACCGAACTGACCAGGGCTGCGCGCGACATCACCGCCGGCATCACCTCCTACCGCTTCAACGAGGCGGCCGGCGCTGCCTATCGCTTCGTCTGGAACCTGTTCTGCGACTGGTATGTCGAACTGTTGAAGCCGGTCTTCATGGGTTCCGACGAAGCGGCCAAGGCCGAAAGCCGCGCCTGCATGGCCTATGTTCTCGATGAGATCTACAAGCTGTTGCATCCCATGATGCCGTTCATGACGGAAGAGTTGTGGACGCACACCGTGGCCGAGGGCGAGGAGCGGCCGACGCTGCTTTGCCACGCGCGCTGGCCGGAGCCTGCCTTCGAGGATGCGGTTGCGGCCGACGAGATCAACTGGCTGATCGAGCTGGTTTCGGGCATCCGCTCGGTGCGCTCCGAAATGAACGTGCCGCCGGCCGCCATCGCACCGCTCGCCGTCATCGGCGCCAACGAGACGACGCGCGAGCGACTGGAACGCCACGACTCGGCGATCAAGCGGCTGGCACGTATCGGCGAGATCAGCCAGGAAACGGCCGTTCCGAAAGGCTCGGCGCAGATCGTGGTCGGTGAGGCGACCGCCTGCCTGCCGCTCGGCAGCCTGATCAATCTCGAAGCCGAGGCCGCCCGGCTGCAAAAGGAACTGGCCAAGGTGACCGAGGAGGTCGCGCGCATTCACAAGAAGCTGTCGAACGAGAAGTTCGTCGCCAATGCGGCGGCCGAGATCGTCGCGGCCGAGCGGGAAAAGCTTGCCGAATACCAGGAGGCGCAGGCGCGGTTGAATGCGGCGCTGGAGCGGGTTCGCGAAGCCGGATAAGGGGCAAATCAGCTACCCATTCCGGCGGAGGCCAGGGTGCTTCCCTACCGCCAAGAATGTATGACGCTGGGTCATATTAGCGCTTGATTTTGTAATTTCCGCACAATGTTGCCGTAATGTGACATTTGCCGAAAACGGCCCGAAAATCGATGATTTCAGGCCGTTTTCGCCGTTTTTCATCAAAAATTTGGTGCGCTGGCGTGGCGATTTCGTCAGAGTTTGCGCCTTTCGCGTGAGGCCGGGGCAGTCGTTCGGGTCGGCTGTAGGGTTTGCGCAAGCATCATCTGTTCATGATGGTTGCACCGATCACGCGGAAACGCTCTAGCTAATGCTGCGTCCATTCGAGGAGGGGATTCTTTATTATGGGTAATGCGGCTTTCAAATCGATCCTCAGCGCCGGCTGCCTGTCTCTTGCGGCAGCCACGATGATGATACCGGCCGCCCATGCCGGGGGGCTCGAGCGCGGGGGCTACAATATCGACCTGCTGTTCGATCCGGCACGCTTCGCCAGCGAAGCTTCGGTGACCTATGTGATGCCGCAGCGTGACATCGAGAACGTGGTCGACGTCAATCCCAGCAACGGCATAGGCGCCAACGGGCTTGGTTCCGGTGCAACTTCGGCCCGCGATTCGGAGAGCTATGCCATCCCGCGCATCGGCTTCAAGGCGGGCATCGGCGAAAGCGTCGACTGCATGGGCGACTATTCGCAGCCCTGGGGCGCGCATTCCAATCCCGGCGCCAACTGGATGGGCGCCAACAGCAATATCGAAACCAAGATCCACAGCCACAATTTTGCGGGCACCTGCTCCTACAGGATGCAGGCCGGCAAGGGCCAGTTCCGCGTTATCGGCGGTGTGTTCCACCAGGAAGTCGGCGGCTTCAAGGAACGGCTGGTTGCACCGATCCCGACCCTGGCTGGCGGGACCGATGCATTCGGCAACGGCGTGGGCCGGCTGGAACTCGAGGGCGACGGTATCGGCTGGCGCGTCGGCGCGGCCTATGAGATCCCGGAAATCGCCTTCCGTGCCAGCCTCGTCTACAACTCGGAGGTCAACCTTGGCGACATCACGGGCACGCTCGACCTGCGCCAGGTTCCCGGGGCGCTCATCCCGACCTCCCTGTTGCCGGCGGACAGCCCGCAGCGCCTGCTGCTGGGTCAGGTGATCGACGTTGTGGGCAACCAGAAGATGCCCGATTCGCTGGAGTTCAAGGTCCAGTCCGGCATTGCGCCCGATTGGCTGGCATTCGGGTCGATCAAGTGGGTCGACTGGAGCCAGTTGCAGACCGTCCGGTTCTGCGTCGTCGGCATGCCCGGCCCTTGCACCGCAACCAACCAGGCGACGTCGCTGGAACTGCTCTACCGCGACGGCTGGACGATCTCCGGCGGCCTTGGCCACAAGTTCAACGACCAGTGGAGCGGTGCGGCGAGCATCACCTGGGATCGCGGCACCTCGACCACACTGGGTGTCCAGAGCGATACCTGGTCGTTCTCGGCCGGCGCCTCCTATACGCCTACCGAGAATGTTGAACTTCGCTTCGGCGGCGTGGTCGGCATCCTGACAAGCGGCAGCTCGGCCGACAGCCAGATCACCTACGACTATGGCAACGACTTCGTAGGAGCGCTGTCGGCATCGGCACGCGTGAAGTTCTAATTCCATCCAAACTGCCCGAGGCTCTGGGTCTCGGCATCATGAGACGATCGGGGCCCTCGGCATTGCCGGGGGTCTTTTTGTTTCGCGCGACTGGGAGGCGACGATCCGCAAGCTTGGCACCCATCCTCTCCTCCAACGGGGGAGAGTTGCCGAGCGAAGCGAGGCGGTGAGGGGGCGATCTGCCATACGCAATTTGTTCAGGCACATGTTTAGGCGGTTGCTGGAATCGCCGGCAAAACAAAAACCCCGCTGGAACCAGCGGGGTTTTCGTTTGTTTCCAGTGCTTTATGGAGCTTCTTAGAAGTCCATGCCACCCATGCCACCCATGCCACCGGGCATACCGCCCGGCATGCCGCCGGCAGCTTCCTTCTTCGGAGCTTCGGCGATCATGGCCTCGGTGGTCACCAGCAGGCCGGCAACCGAAGCAGCATCCTGCAGAGCGGTGCGGACGACCTTGACCGGGTCGACGATGCCGAGGGCGATCAGGTCGCCATACTCGTCCTTGGCGGCGTTGTAGCCGTAGGTCGCGCTCTTGTTCTCAAGGATCTTGCCGACAATGATCGACGCTTCCGCACCGGCGTTGGTCGCGATCTGACGGGCAGGGGCCTGCAGGGCGCGGCGAACGATGTTGATGCCTGCAGCCTGATCGGCATTGGCGCCTTCGGCCTTGATCGCGTGGGCCGCGCGCAGCAGGGCGACGCCGCCGCCGGGGACGATGCCTTCCTCAACGGCCGCACGGGTCGCGTTGAGCGCGTCGTCAACGCGGTCCTTCTTCTCCTTCACTTCCACTTCGGTCGAGCCACCGACGCGGACGACCGCAACACCGCCGGCGAGCTTGGCCAGGCGCTCCTGCAGCTTCTCCTTGTCGTAGTCCGAGGTGGTCTCCTCGATCTGCTGCTTGATCTGGGCAACTCGGCCCTGAATCTCGCTCTTCTTGCCGGCGCCATCGACGATGGTGGTGTTCTCCTTGGTGATCGACACCTTCTTGGCGCGGCCAAGCATGTTCAGGCCGACATTCTCAAGCTTGATGCCGAGGTCTTCGGAGATGACCTGGCCGCCGGTGAGGATGGCGATGTCTTCCAGCATGGCCTTGCGGCGATCGCCGAAGCCCGGAGCCTTGACGGCAGCGATCTTCAGGCCGCCACGCAGCTTGTTGACGACGAGCGTGGCCAGGGCCTCGCCCTCGACGTCTTCGGAGATGATGACCAGCGGCTTGGAGGTCTGCACGACGGCCTCGAGGACCGGCAGCATGGCCTGGAGGTTGGAGAGCTTCTTCTCGTGCAGGAGGATGTAGGCATCTTCCAGCTCGGCAACCATCTTGTCCGGGTTGGTGACGAAGTAGGGCGAGAGGTAGCCGCGGTCGAACTGCATGCCTTCGACGACTTCCAGCTCGGTGTCGGCGGTCTTGGCTTCCTCGACGGTGATGACGCCCTCGTTGCCGACCTTCTGCATGGCCTTGGCGATCATCTCGCCGATCTCGGTCTCGCCATTGGCGGAAATCGTGCCGACCTGGGCAACTTCCTCGGAGGTCTTGATTTTCTTGGCCTTCTTGACGAGATCGGCCACGACTTCGGCGACGGCGAGGTCGATGCCGCGCTTCAGGTCCATCGGGTTCATGCCGGCGGCAACGGCCTTGTGGCCTTCCTGGACGATGGCCTGGGCCAGAACGGTTGCGGTGGTCGTGCCGTCGCCGGCCTTGTCATTGGTCTTGGAAGCAACTTCGCGAACGAGCTGGGCACCCATGTTCTCGAACTTGTCTTCCAGCTCGATCTCCTTGGCGACGGAGACGCCGTCCTTGGTGATGCGCGGGGCGCCGAACGACTTGTCGATGACGACGTTGCGGCCCTTGGGGCCGAGGGTGACCTTCACCGCGTCGGCGAGGATGTTGACACCGCGCAGCATGCGCTCGCGGGCGTCACGGGAAAATTTTACGTCTTTGGCAGCCATTTTTGAGCTCCTGGGCCTTCAGCCCGTAATTCTAAATTGATGGTGCGGATGGTGTGGCATTCGCCTGAGCGCGATCTTGTCCGAAAAGTCTGCAGCTTTTGCTGCGCTGACCCTCGGTCCGGGATCGTGCTTTAGCCGATGATGCCCATGATGTCGGATTCCTTCATGATCAGAAGGTCTTCGCCGTTGAGCTTGACTTCGGTGCCGGACCACTTGCCGAACAGAACGCGGTCGCCGGCCTTGACATCCAGCGGAA
>JBARWP010000596.1:0-5924 GCA_049646905.1 Pseudaminobacter sp.
GATGAACACCGCGAAGGCCGAGATGTAGGAGCCGTAGGACGACACCATGTTCCAGCCGGCGAACGCATCCGGATAGTCGATGTAGCGGCGCGGCATGCCGGCCAGACCCAGGAAGTGCTGGGGGAAGAACACCAGGTTCACGCCCACGAACGTCACCCAGAAATGCGTGTCGGCGATCACCGGCGAGTACATGTAGCCGGTCATCTTCGGGAACCAGTAGTACCAGGCCGCGAAGATGGCGAACATGGCGCCGAGCGACATGACGTAGTGGAAGTGCGCGACCACGTAGTAGGTGTCATGCACCGCACGGTCCAGGCCGGCATTGGCAAGCTGCACGCCGGTGACACCACCCACGGTGAACATGAAGATGACGCCGATCGCCCACAGCATGGGTGACTTGAAGGTGATCGAGCCGCCCCACATGGTGGCAATCCACGAGAAGATCTTAACGCCGGTCGGCACCGCGATCACCATGGTTGCGAAGGTGAAGTAGCGCTGCGCGTCCAGCGAAATGCCTGTCGTGTACATGTGGTGAGCCCACACGACGAAGCCGACGACGCCGATCGCGACCATGGCGTAGGCCATGCCGAGATAGCCGAAGATCGGCTTCTTCGAAAAGGTCGAGACGACATGGCTGATGATGCCGAAGCCCGGCAGGATCAGGATGTAGACCTCTGGATGACCGAAGAACCAGAACAGGTGCTGGAACAGGATCGGATCACCGCCGCCTTCAGGCGTGAAGAAGGTCGTGCCGAAGTTGCGGTCTGTCAGCAGCATGGTGATGCCACCCGCCAGCACCGGCAGCGAAAGCAGCAGCAGGAAGGCGGTGATCAGCACCGACCAGGCAAAGAGCGGCATCTTGTGCAGCGTCATGCCCGGCGCACGCATGTTGAAGATGGTGGTGATGAAATTAATTGCACCGAGGATCGACGAGGCGCCGGCGACGTGCACCGAAAGGATAGCCAAATCCATCGCCGGTCCGGGCTGACCCGAAGTGGCGAAGGGCGGATACATCGTCCAGCCGCCGCCGATGCCCCAGCCACCGGCGGGGCCGGGCACGAACAGCGACATCAACAGCAGGATGAGCGCCGGCGGCAGCAGCCAGAACGAGATGTTGTTCATGCGCGGGAACGCCATGTCGGGCGCGCCGATCATGATCGGGACCATCCAGTTGGCGAAGCCGCCGATGAGCGCCGGCATGACCATGAAGAAGATCATGATCAGGCCATGCATGGTGGTGAACACATTGTACATGTGCTTACCGGCATCCACGGCGGAATCGCCGTCGACGCCGTAGACCATGGAGGCAAAGCCATGGAAGATCTGGATGCCCGGCTCGGCCAACTCCCAGCGCATCATCACCGACATGAAGCCGCCGATCATGCCCGCAACGATCGCGAAGATCAGATAGAGCGTGCCAATATCCTTGTGGTTGGTCGAGTAGACCCAACGTACCCAGCCGCGATACGGCTTATGGTCGTGATCGTGGTGGGCTGCAACGCCTGCCATGTTCCGCTCCGTTCCCTGAACCCTGTTTGCCGCGGCGTTAGTTGCCGGCGGATGCTACCTTGCTGGCGCCTTCGATTTCGGCCATCAGCGCCTTGTTGGCGCCCGTGAGATCGGACTTGGCTGCCTCCAGCCAGGTCGCATACTGGTCGTCCGATACGACGCGCACGGCGATCGGCATGAACGCATGGTCCTTGCCGCACAGTTCCGAGCACTGGCCGTAATAGAGGCCTTCCTTGTCGGCCTTGAACCAGATTTCGTTGATGCGGCCCGGCACGGCATCGGTCTTCACGCCAAAGGCCGGCATCGCAAAGGCATGGATCACGTCGGAAGCAGTGACCAGCACGCGCACCAGCGTGTTGGCAGGCACGACCATCTCGTTGTCCACGGCCAGAAGGCGCGGATAGACGGCATGATCTTCCTTGCCGGCCTCGGCGCGATCATCCTCGGCAAGCATCGCCGAGTTGAAGGAAAGCGGCTCCTCGACCTGGTACTCGTAGTCCCAGTTCCACTGGTTGCCGGTCGCCTTGACCGTCAGCCTGGCTTCTTCCGGCGGCGAATACTGCGCCGTCAGCAGCTGGAAGGAGGGGACTGCCAGGAACAACAGGACGACGACCGGCCCGACCGTCCAGATGACTTCGATCAGCGTGTTGTGGCTAGTACGCGAGGGATTGGGATTGGCCGCCGCGCGGAACTTGACGATGCAATAGGCGAGCAGGATGAGAACCAGAAGCGTGATCGGGATGATGAACCACAGCGTGTAGTGCTCAAACCAGGTGATCTGCTCCATCATGCCGGTTGCGGCCGGCTGAAACCCGGTCTGCCAAGGCGTCGGCTGCGCCGCGTGGGCGGCTGTCGCCAGAAAGGTTGCGGCAGCGCCGGCACTTGCAAGGATTCTTCTCATCGCCCTCATCGTCTCCCAATTCCATGCGCCGCAGGTGCACGAATAACCGTGGCCACCGGAAAGGGAATCCCGGAGCCTTCGACGCTGGTTCAAACCATACTCTCTTTCCAACCGCAAGAAAGGAGCGCGACAATCCATGCGGCATTTTTGCGCGCAACCTCTTGCGCCACGGTCCTTCCCATCGTTGCCCGCCGGCGAAAGGGAACCATGCCGGCTCGCTCGGCAGGCCCGACGAAAGGGCCGGCCGGCCGTATTTCAGGCAAAATTGGCTTGGAAAATCGGCCAAACTGCGCGATTGGCTGCTTCACTACCTGTTCTTGCCCTATAATTTCCCTTCACGGCCGCGTTTGCGGTGATTCGCAATGGAGCCAATATGATATCTCGGCTTTCGGGAACCTTGGCGAAGGCCATCCTCGCGGGCGCACTGTGCGCGCTCGCCGTTCCGGCAGTTGCCCAGCAGCAAAAGCCCAGCGGGGCGGTGCGCTCTACGCACGGCGCGTGGTCCATCATCTGCGACACGCCAGCCGGCGCGACCGCCGAGCAATGCGTGATGATGCAGAACGTGATTGCCGAGGACCGGCCGGAGATGGGCCTTTCGGTGGTGGTGCTGCGCACGGCCGACAACAAGGCCGAGATCCTGCGCGTGCTGGCGCCGCTCGGCGTGCTGCTGCCGAATGGGCTCGGCCTCAATGTGGACGGCAAGGATATCGGCCGCGCCTATTTCGTGCGCTGCTTCGGCGACGGCTGCTATGCCGAGGTCATCCTGGAAAAGCCGCTGCTCGACACGCTGAAAGGCGGCACCTCGGCCACCTTCATCGTGTTCCAGACGCCTGAGGAAGGCATCGGCATCCCGGTCGACCTCAGCGGCTTCGAAGAAGGCTTCGACGCGCTGCCGAAATAGGCCGCGCGGCATCGGCATCCGAAGACGCATTGCCGTGGCGGCGGCAGACGCCTACATGCGTGGGCACAACTTGTTTCAACGAGGCCCGTTGCCGTCATGAACAGCCTGCTTGGTCAATTCGACATTTCGGAAGAGCGTATCCGCCGCGTCGTGGCCGATACGATCAACGGCACCGACGATGGCGAGCTCTATCTCGAATACAGCGAGAGCGAGGCGCTGATGTTCGACAATGGCCGCCTCAAGACCGCCAATTTCAACACCGACCAGGGCTTCGGCCTGCGCGCGGTGGCCGGCGAGGCGACCGGCTATGCGCATTCGAGCGAACTGTCCGAAGCGGCGCTGCTGCGGGCAGCAGACGCGGTCTCGGCGGTCAAGGGCGGCTATTCCGGCAAGCTGGCGCCGGCTCCTGCCCGCACCAACCGCCACCTCTACGGCGAGGACAATCCCATCCCCTCGCCCTCCTTCGAGGCCAAGGCCCGGCTGCTGCAGGATATGGATGCCTGGTTGCGCGCCCGCGACCCGCGCGTGCGCCAGGTCACCGCGTCGCTGGCATCTTCGTGGCAGCATGTCGAAATCCTGCGCGCCGACGGCCAGATGGTCAGCGACATGCGGCCGCTCGTGCGCCTCAACGTCTCGGTGGTCGTCGGCGAAGGGGACCGCCAGGAATCCGGTTCCTACGGCATGGGCGGGCGCAAGGGCTTCGGCGAATTCCTGGCCGAGGACAGCTGGAAACACGCTGCCGAGGAAGCCCTGCGGCAGGCGCTCGTCAATCTGCAGGCCATTCCCGCGCCGGCGGGCACGTTCGACATCGTGCTTTCCAACGGCTGGCCGGGCGTGATGCTGCACGAGGCGGTGGGCCATGGGCTCGAGGGCGATTTCAATCGCAAGAAGACCTCGGCCTTTGCCGGGCTGATGGGCAGCCAGGTCGCGGCCAAGGGCGTCACCGTCGTCGACGACGGCACGATCGCCGAGCGGCGCGGCTCGCTCACCATCGATGACGAGGGCACGCCGAGCAACCGCAACGTGCTGATCGAGGACGGCAAGCTGGTGGGCTATATGCAGGATCGGCAGAATGCGCGGCTGATGGGCATGAACCCCACCGGCAACGGGCGACGCCAATCCTATGCGCATGAGCCGATGCCGCGCATGACCAACACCTACATGACCGGCGGCGATATGGAGCCGGACGAGATCATCGCCTCGGTGAAGAAGGGCGTCTATGCCGTTTCCTTCGGCGGCGGCCAGGTCGACATCACCTCGGGCAAGTTCGTCTTCGGCTGCACCGAGGCCTACATGATCGAGGACGGCAAGGTCACGCAGCCGATCAAGGGCGCGATGCTGATCGGCAACGGGCCGGACGCCATGCACCGCGTCTCGATGGTCGGCAACGACATGCAGCTCGACACTGGCATCGGCATGTGCGGCAAGGCCGGCCAGGGCGTGCCCGTCGGCGTCGGCCAGCCGCATCTGCGGATGAACCAGATGACGGTCGGCGGCACGCAGGTGTGAGGCCGGCTCTCACCGCCGCTTCTTCGGCTTCTCCAAAAGCGCCACCGCCTCGACATGCGGCGACCACAGGAACTGGTCGACCGGCGTGACGCTTTTCAGCGCATAGCCGCCGTCGATGAGGATGCGCAGGTCGCGTGCCAGCGTAGCTGGGTTGCAGGAAACCGCCGCGACCAGCGGCACTTCGGACCTGGCGATCTGCTTGCACTGGTCCTCTGCACCGGCGCGCGGCGGATCGAACACCAGCCCGTCATAGTGATTGAGTTCCTTGAAGGTCAGCGGCCGCCGGAACAGGTCGCGCTTCTCCACCGTGACGCGCTTGAGGTGCTCGCCGAAGCGAAAGCCGCGATCAAGCGCAGCAAGGGCCGCCTCCTCGCTCTCCACCGCATGCACTTCCGAGCGGGCGGCAAGGCGCAGCGCGAAGGCACCGGCGCCGGCAAACAGGTCGAGCGCCTTCTTGGCGCGCTTCAGATGATCCATCACCAGAAGCGCCATTTCGGCTTCGGCCGATTCCACCGCCTGCAGGAAAGCGCCTGACGGTGGAGTGACTGCAACCTCGCCGAAGAACACGACGGGCTTCTTCGGCTCCACCACCGTCTCGCCATCGGTGGATATCCGTGCAAACCCCTCGCGAATGGCGAAATCAGAGATCGCCAGCCGCGCCTTCTCGGCAAGACGGCCGGCCCCGCTCACCGCCACGTCGAGACCCGAGGCCGTCTGCGTCACCGCCAGGTGAAATGCATCCCTGGTGTTGCAGATCAGCCCTGCGAGTGCCTTCAGCCGCCCGAGCGAGGCAACGATGCCGGGCAGCGAGATCGGGCACTCCTCTATGTCGATGATGCGATGCGAGTGCGCCCGGTTGTAGCCGAGCATCATCCCCGCATCGGTGCGGCGCGCCGACAGCACGACACGGCGGCGCGAGGCCGGCGGGCAGGCAATCGTCGCCGCCACTTGCGCATCGATGCCGCGGCTTGCCAGCGCCTGGACGACCATGTCGCGTTTCCAGTCGAGATAGGCCTGCATTTCCAGATGTTGGAGCGCGCAGCCGCCGCATTCGGTGAAGTGGCGGCAGGCCGGCTCGACGCGCAGCGGCGAGGCCTCCAGCAC
>JBARWP010000597.1:0-4026 GCA_049646905.1 Pseudaminobacter sp.
GTTCGGTATCGGCACAAGATCAATTGCAGTACGATTGCCTCGTAGAAAAGAGGAATCGGCAACACCGCAGGCCTTTTGTAAAAGCAGAACAAAAATATGCCGCATTTACAATGGCTTAGTCAGAGACGGAACGGGACATCAAGGGAAAGCTCAAGTTGATCCGACTTTTCGGGCCGGACTTGAAAGGGTGGAAGATGAGCATGCAACAAAGGATCAGCGACATTGATGCGCTGGTCAGGGAAGAAAAGCGCCTGACTGCCGTTGAATGCCACAACGAGGCCTGGGCGGAAGGGCTTTCGGCCGGCATCGAATCCGACATCATCGCCGAAACGGCCCTTGCCACCGCTTGCGGCGAGGTCTTGCGGCGCAGCGGCGAGGCTGCCGCACTGGGCCTGCTCGAGCGGATGCGTGAGAAAGTGATCGCCGGCGAGTTCGAACCGGTCCGCCTGCGACATTGACACGTCCCCTCCGCCGCCTTTTCATTGTAAGAGACGGCTGGGCAGGAAATCGATTCCGTGCCCATGAGAGGGAGTGACATGCAGCTATCCAGATGCGGCGCGGCGGGTGACCGGATAACTGTCAGCCGGTCTATCTTTTCCTGGCTTGCCACGCTTGCCATCGCCGCTTCGGCGGTCTTCTTCACTACGACGCTACCCGCCGCCGCCTTGAGCGAAATCAAGCGGGAGGAGCTTCCCGCGCCGGCTCAGCCTTCCGAGAATGACGAGGCGCCCGAAAAGTCGGTGCCGCTGCCGGATCCCATCCAGACCACGCCGCCGGCCAATTCCGAGCCTGGCGAGGCGGCGCCGGGCGAAGAGGAACCCGAACAGGTCGAGCCCGAGGAGCCGGTAGAACCCAACGGAGCCACCCAGGGAGCAGATGACCCGGATGCGCCGCTGCCGGAAATCCTCTACGACCTGGAAAAGCTGCCCGAACCCGTTCGACGCATGCGCCAGCTCATCCTCGACGCCGCCAAGACCGGCGACATCGAGAAGCTGCGCGCCCTGATCGGCACCGGCGATGATGCGACCCAGCTTTCACTCGCCGAGGTCGAGGGCGATGCCATCGAATTCCTGCGCGGTCTCTCCGGTGACACCGAAGGCCAGGAGATCCTGGCGATCCTGGAGGAAGTGCTCACCAGCGGCTATGTCCATCTCGATCCGGGAACGCCGCAGGAGCTCTATGCCTGGCCCTATTTCTTCGCCATGCCGTTGGAGAAACTCACGCCGGAGCAGCGCGTCGAACTGTTCAAGATCGTCACGGCCGGCGACTACGAGGACATGAGGAACTACGGCACCTATACCTTCTACCGTGCCGGCATCGCGCCTGATGGCCAGTGGGTGTTCTTCGTCGCCGGCGAATAGAGCAGCGTTCCGGCCTGAGCCTCAGCTTGCGCCAGATTCGGAGAACTCGACCGCCCTGCCCTGCGATGGGGAGACGATCTCGCCTTCCCACATCACACGGTTGCCACGGATGATGGTGCCGATCGGCCAGCCGGTCACTTCCCTGCCGTCATAGGGCGTCCAGCCTGCCTTCGACCCTTGTTGCGCATTGGTGATGGTTTCGCGCCGCTTCAGGTCGACCACGGTGAAATCGGCGTCGTAGCCAGCCGCGATCCGGCCCTTGCGCGCCATGCCGAACAGGCGCTGCGGGCCATGGCTGGTCAGGTCGACCAGCCGCTCCAGCGTCAGCCGGCCGGCATTGACATGGTCGAGCATGATCGGCACCAGCGTCTGCACCCCGGTCATGCCGGAGGGCGAGGCAGGATATTCCTTAGCCTTTTCGGCAAGCGTATGCGGCGCATGGTCGGAGCCCAGCACATCGACGACCCCTTGGGAAATGCCGCGCCAGATGCCGTCGCGATGGCGTGCCGCGCGAACCGGCGGGTTCATCTGCAGCAGCGTGCCCAGCCGGGCATAATCATCGGCAGCCATCGTCAGGTGATGCGGGGTCGCCTCGCAGCTCGCCACGTCCTTGTGGCCTTCGAGGAATGCGATTTCCTCCGCCGTCGAGATGTGCAAGACGTGGATGCGCGCCCGCGCGCGGCGCGCCACCTCCACCAGCCTTTCAGTGCAGCGCAGCGCCGCGATCTCGTCACGCCATACCGGATGCGAGGAGGCATCGCCCGGCACCCTCTCGCCAAGCCGCTCGCGCAGCCGGAACTCGTCCTCCGAATGGAAGGCAGCACGCCGGCGCGTGTTCTTCAGGATGGAAAACACGCTGTCGTCGTCCTCGACCAGAAGATCGCCCGTGGACGAGCCCATGAAGACCTTGATGCCGGCGGCACCCGGCAGCCGTTCCAGTTCGCCGACATCGGCGGCACTATCGCGCGTACCGCCGACCCAGAAGGCGAAGTCGCAATGCATGCGGTTCGTACCGCGCGCGACCTTGTCGGCCAGCGCTTCGGCACTCGTTGTCAGCGGATTGGTGTTGGGCATTTCGAAGACGGCGGTGACGCCGCCCAGAACGGCGGCGCGCGAGCCGCTCTCCAGGTCCTCCTTGTGCTCCAGTCCGGGCTCGCGGAAATGCACCTGGCTATCGACCACGCCCGGCAGGATGTGAAGGCCGGCGCAATCTATCGTCTCGCCAGCCGAGGCCGGGCCGAGATTGCCTATGGCCGCAACCCGCCCGACCCTCACGCCGATGTCGCGCTGGCCAATGCCGTCCTGATTGACGACAATGCCGCCTTTGAGAATAAGGTCAAAACTCGCTGTCATGAGGCTTGCGTCCTGGCTCTTGCCGGTCTGATGCGAGCGGCTTACGTAATGGCATCCCGATTTGCAAGGTTCAGGTCATCGCCATCATGCCTATTGTCCACCTCCCAGACCGCAGACTGGTTTCGGTGTCTGGCGCGGATGCGGAACATTTGCTGCAAAACATCCTCACGACCGATCTCGACAAGCTCGGCGATGGGGAGGCCAAGCCCGGCGCCCTTTTGACGCCGCAGGGCAAGATCCTATTCGATTTCCTGATCTCGCGCGACGGCTCCGGCGGCTTCCGGCTGGATTGCCGCGCCGATGTGGTGGATGATTTTATCCGCCGGCTGATGCTGTACCGGCTGCGCGCCAAAGCGGAGATTTCCAAGCCGGATCAGACCTTTGTCTCGGTTTCGTGGCAAAGTGATTCATCGGCTTCACAAGATGATTCAAACTCCTTGCCGCAGGGTGCCATCTCGGTCCGGGATGCACGTTTCCGCGAACCCGTGGTCTACCGGATTTATACCGACACAGCTTTCGGTATCCCTGACACATCGCAGTGGCATGCCTTGCGCATCGCCGAGGGCGTTGCCGAAAGCGGCCAGGACTATGCGCTTGGCGATGCGTTCCCGCATGACGTTTTACTCGACCAGAGCGATGGCGTCGGTTTCACCAAGGGCTGCTATGTCGGCCAGGAGGTGGTGTCGCGCATGCAGCATCGCGGCACCGCGCGGCGACGCGTCCTTCTGGTTTCCGCAGGCGCACCGCTGCCTGAAAGCGGTGCCGACATCCTTGCCGGCGAGCGTTCTATCGGAACGCTCGGTTCCGTCTGCGGCACGAACGGCTTGGCGATCGCACGGATCGACCGGGTCAAGGATGCGCTGGACGCCGGCCTGCCGATCACGGCCGGCGGCGTTCCCGTCTCGCTCGCCATCCCCGGCTGGGCAAAATTCACCTTTCCGCAGGACCAGGCCGCCACGGGGGAGGCATGATGGCCGACCTGGCCAATGCGCCCGCCCGTGCATGGCAGCGCATGCTTTCGGGGCGCAGGCTCGACCTGCTCGACCCCTCGCCGCTCGATGTCGAGATTTCCGACATCGCCCACGGCCTGGCTCGCGTGGCCCGCTGGAACGGCCAGACCGGCGGCGACCATGCCTTTTCGGTCGCCCAGCATTCGCTGCTGGTGGAGGCAATTTTCCGCGAGCAGACCAAAAACCCCTCGCCCGACGCCTGCCTGGCCGCGCTTCTGCACGATGCACCGGAATATGTCATCGGCGACATGATCTCGCCGTTCAAATCCGTGGTGGGCGGTGGCTACAAGGTGGTCGAGCAC
>JBARWP010000598.1:0-6806 GCA_049646905.1 Pseudaminobacter sp.
TGGCAGGGCTGGTGCGCGACATGGATCGCCCGTCAGCCGAGGCGATGGCTGCCGAAGCGCTCAAGCGCGTGGGACTGGAGCCGGTCGCCGATTGGCCGGCGGAGCGCCTGTCGGGCGGCCAGCGCAAGCTCATCGATTTCGCCAGGCTGCTTTTGGCCAGGCCTGCGGTGGCCC
This sequence comes from Pseudaminobacter sp., assembly GCA_049646905.1. Lineage (GTDB taxonomy): Bacteria > Pseudomonadota > Alphaproteobacteria > Rhizobiales > Rhizobiaceae > Pseudaminobacter. Next base: position 175 of record JBARWP010000598.1, read on the forward strand.
TGCTCGACGAGCCGACCGCAGGCGTCAATCCCGCAATCATGGACGTCATGCGCTCGATCATCGCGGAGATGCGTGATGCGGGCACGGGCTTCATCGTCATCAGCCACGACCTTCCATGGGTGTTCGAACTCTGCCAGCGCGTCGTCGTCCTGGCGGCCGGCAAGGTGCTGACCATGGGAAGCCCGGCCGAGATCTCGGCCGACCCAAGGGTTCGGGAGGCCTACCTGGCATGAGCGTGCCGATCGAAATCAGCGGCCTGCGGGTGGCATATGAAAGCGACGTCGAAATCCTGCGCGGCGTCAGCCTTTCGGGAGCGGCCGATTCCATGACCGCGATCATCGGGCCGAACGGCGCCGGCAAGTCGACCCTGCTCAAGGGCATCGCGGGCGTCGCACCGGTGACGCGGGGCGAAGTGCGCCTCGGCGGCAAGCGCGTCGAAGGGTTATCGACCGTGCAGTTGGTCAACTCCGGCATCTCCTTCGTCCCGCAGGAATCGTCCGTTTTCGGCCAGATGACGGTGGCCGAGAACCTACGCCTTGGCGGATGGCATCGCCGCAGCGAGCGTGACTGGCTGGACCGGCGGGTCCAGGACTGCGGGGCACTCTTCGAGTCCATCCGTCCGCATCTCGACCGCAAGGCGGGAGACCTGTCGGGCGGCCAGCAGAAGCTGGTCGAGATCGCGCGCGGCCTGGTCGGCGAGCCCGGCCTCCTGCTCCTGGACGAGCCGACGGCAGGCCTGAGCCCGGTCATGGTGCGCGAGGTCTATCGTGAGCTTGCCCGCCTGAAGGAACGCCGGTCCGTCACCGTGCTCCTCGTCGAGCAGAATGTGCGCGAGGCACTCGAGGTCGCCGACCATGTCTATGTGCTGGCGATGGGGCAGAACGATACGGACGGCTCGGCCGCCGACATTGCCGGCCGGCTGGAAACCATCGTCCGCAACTGGATGCATCGCGAAGGCTCGGGAGTGGTGTCGTGACGAAACCCATGCATTACGGCATCGCCGTGCTGTTCGCCTTGTCCGGCTTCGCGGTTGCGGCCATCGGCGTGAGGCCGGTTTTCGCCGACCTTCTGATCCTGTCCGCCTATTATCTGCTGCTGGCCGGGTCGTGGAACCTGCTGGCGGGCTTTGCCGGGCAATATTCCTTCGCGCATGTCGGCCTTGCCGCCGCGGGCGCCTATGGCACGGCCGCGATCGTCAACTGGGCGGGCCTTCCGGGCTGGTCTGCCTTCATTGCCGTTCCTGTTTTCACGGCCGCCATCGGCGGGCTGCTCGGCCTTGTCGCCTTGCGGGTCCGCGGCGTGCAACTGCCGCTCATCACCTTCGCCTTTGCCGGCGCCTTCGCCGTCTTTCTGGCAGCGGCCTCCGATATCACCGGCGGCTCGATGGGCATGCAGCTTCCCAAGCTGGTCGCCGGCTTCGACCGTTCGCCATACCTGATCCTGGCGGGTCTCCTGATCGCGCTGTTCTTCGTCATCCAGAACCTTGTCCTGGACGGCCGCCTCGGCCTGCTGATGCAGTCGGTGCGCGACGACGAAGAAGTGGCGCGCGGCATCGGCGTGGACATCTTCCGGGTGAAGATCACCGCCTTCGTGATCACCGCCGCGCTGGCCGGACTGGCAGGCGCCTTCTACGCCAACTATGTCGGCGTGCTGGCACCCTCCATGGTGTCCATGAGCGAAATGGGCATGGTGGTGGCCATGGCGGTCATCGGCGGGCTCGGCCACCGCTACGGGGCATTGGTCGGCGTGCTGGTGATCCGGACATTGGAGCATTTCGTGCGTGGTTTCGGCGCGGAATATACGCTCCTCATCATCACCGGCGTGGCGCTTGTGGTCGTGCTCTTCTTCCGGGAAGGTATCATCGCGGTGTTTGGCAACCGCCTCGACCGCGCCACCCAGCAGAAGCGCTGGGCCAGCGCCAGGGCTGGTCGATCCCGATCCCTCAGAGCCCGAGGAACTTGAAGGGCTCCGCTTCCTTGAACTGATCGTTGGCCATGCCCGAATAGATGTGGATCTGGTTGGGACCGAGGTCGAGTTTCATCACCTTTCCGGCCTCTTCCGAGAAGTCCAGTTTCGTCAGGTCGACCCAGAAGACATTGGGGGTGAGCGCCGACTCGAAGAAATAGAGCTTGCGCCCTTGATCGGACACGGTGCGCCAGCGCGTCGAGGAGATGTTGGGCTGGTCCGGCGTGGTGATGCCGAAGGGAACCGAGACGTTGCGGATCACGGAAAAGACGCTGGCGATCGCCTCGACCGGGCTTTCACTCTTCGGGATCGCGTTGACGTAGAAGGAGGCGCGCGCAAATCGGTCGGAGGCGCGGTTCGTGCCGGGCAGCATGACGGTACCGCCGATCTGCTTCCAGTATTCGCTCAGCGCGAGTTGCTTTTCGAAGATCGGCGAATTGGTCATCACCTGGTGGTCGCGGCTGTGGTGGATGACCTGCTTGCCGTCGATATATTCGATGATGGCGCTGTCGCCACTGGCATCCGAGAGCGAGAGGTGGAGGGTCGCGAGGCGCTCTTCGCCCGGCACGTTGGCGGTGACGACCGTGAAGGGCTCTGTTGCCAGCGCATCGACGGCTTCCTGAACCGTCGCGAAATTGTCGAGCACATATTGCGCCCAGGCGGCCAGCGTCAATCCGGGTATCTTGCCGTCATATTCCGGGTAGGAGGATTCGACCAGCCACAGCACATTGGCGACGAGCCCCTGCTCGTTCATGCCGTCAGTGGTCGAGATATCGTAGCCCGAGGCGATGACGCTGCCATATTTCGATGTCCACTGGAGGGAGTTCGGGCCTACCTCCCCGGACCGCTTCATGCCGCGCGGAAACACCCACAAATTGGTCCCGACATCGGTCTTCCAGTCCATGGAGCGCGCCGTGATCACGTCGTCATTGGCGCCATGATAGACAAAGCGCGTGCAGGCCTCGGCGGTCGAGGAGACCAGCATGGCCGTGGAAATCATCATGGCAGCGCAGACGGGCGCGAACGAATGCTTCTTCGGGGTCATGGGTGCCTCCATACAGCCTTACCGATCGCTTGCTGCCAGATACTATGAAGCCCTCCTCGTTGAAGGAAGCCACAATCGACTCAAACTGCTGTTACCCAGATGCAGGCCAATCCGGGAGCAGCGTGATGCCGAATCTCCGCGAGGCCGCGCGGAGGCGCTCGATCTCCTCGGGCGTCGGCGGCCCCACGACTTCGTCCACTTAAAGTTTATGGCCGGCTTCCTCGACAAACCGGTCGAAGAGAGCGGTGTCCCGATCAGGACATATCTGCAAGGATCGCCGCTCATGTTCATGAGCTGATGCGGAACGCCGCGCGGCAGGAAGACGCTCTCGCCCGCAGACAGGCGCCGGGGCTTGCCGTCGATCACCGCGGTCAACTCGCCCTCGATGAGGTAAACCGTCTCGTCGTCGCTTGCGTGGATATGGATCGGCGTTCTCGTGTTGCCGTCGCTTCTGTTCTCGAACAGGCAGAACTGTCCCGCGGTCTGTTTTCCTGACAGCAGACATTTCATGACGATGCCCGCGAGAACGAACACCTTGCTGCCAATATCGCTCATTGCCGTTTCCTTTCCACGGATCGTGCAGAGGACGGTGCCGGGCTCCCTCGCCCAATGCTCGCCCGCGTCACAACGAAGCTGCATGCCTGCGGCTCCCGGCTACAAGGAAATGCCGATCCTGGCGTTTTCTTCCGGCGTGGCGTTCCAGTAGCCGTATCGGGCAGCTGTCTCCAGGAAATGCCGGACCGTCTCCTCCGGCGGCTTGCTCCCCGGACCGCCCGGCGTGCCGATCTCCTTGAAGAAGCGGCCCATCTTCGACGTTGTCGTCAGGAAGGCGATAGATGGCTCGTCGGAGACGTTTCGCAGCGCATGCCGGGCCCCGTCCGGAATGTGAAAGACATCGCCGGGGCGGACGCGGATCCATTCGAAACCGTCGTCCGACATCGAAAGACCCTCCATCTCTCCGGAAAGCTGAAAGAATATCTCGGGGTCAGCGTGCATATGCAGCGGCACGACGACACCTGGTGGAATTACGCCGCGCAGGATGCAGGGCAGTTCATCTTCCGCGCCTGGCTCGGTCAGGTAGCGGATCTCCACGCCCATCAGGTCGAGGGCCGCAAGCCTGTCCACGTCGACGAGATGGGTCACGCTCTCGTTCCGCCCGGGTGGAACTGTCAGGCTGGACATTCGGTGTCTCCTTCCCTCGGTTCATGATGGAGCCGCGCCCGCAGGAACCACCTCAAAACTCGGGCAGCTTCAGCGGCGAAAAGCGCATGGAGTCGGATTGGCATTCATGCCACGCCATGTCGGCATTCGCCTGCCCCTGCTTGCCCAGGCACCAGTCCCTTTCGTTGAGCGCGGCGCCATAGACGGCTCGGGACAGGCAGGCCACCACCACCTTGACATCCTTGCTTCGGGACAGGCGGCAGCCGGAGTCGCTTTGCGTGTAAAGCTCGATCAGTTCCGGCACGCTCTCGCCTGCATCGGGAAACTGCGTTGCGGATTGTGCATGAGCGTAGGTGCCTGGAAGCGTAACGAGCGACAACAGTGCGATTGTCGCCGTGAGTTGTTTCGTCATCCTTGCGAAATTCCGGAACTGATCGGAGACGCCCCCATGGGAACAGGGAATGCGGTCCGTCCGGTGTGCGTGCCACATAGGCCCGGAGGCGTCCGCGGTGCCAATGGATCGTTTTGCGCCAGTGGGTTCATGCTCGCATTACAGCATGCCTTATTCAGCGCAAAAAACGATTTATTATGATCCTATTCAGTAGGGATAGTGATGAGATGCTATTCGATATCTCTCTGCTCCGGAGCTTCGAGACCGTCTACCAGCTCTCCAGTTTCACCAAGGCGGCCGCACAGCTCAACCTCACCCAATCGGCAATCAGCGCGCACATCAAGCGTCTCGAAGAGCAGGCCGACTGCGTCCTGTTCGAGCGCAACACGCGCTCCGTCACCCTGACCCCGCATGGGCAGGCGCTGCTCGGCTACGCACGTGCCATCCTGCGCCTCAGCGAGGATGCGCGTGCGCATCTGCGAGGTCGTGGTGATGCCACGCATCTCAGGATCGGCGCCTCCGACGATCTGACAAGCACATGGTTGCCCGGTGCCTTGAGGAAGTTCCAGGATCTTCGACTGGGCAAGACACTGGAGCTTCACATCTCCAATACCGCCTCGCTGCTCGAGAGCATGGAGCAGGGCGAAGTCGATCTCGTTCTCGGGTGCCGGTGCCGGGGCGACGAGTCCGGCCGCACGCTCTGGAGCGAGCCCCTGGTATGGGCCTTTGCCAGAAACGCGCTGCCCGACGAACTCGCGCCGCTGCCGCTTGCCGTCTTTCCCGAACCCTGCCCCTACCGGGACGCAGCGTTAGCGGCACTGGCGAGCGCGGATCGCGCATGGCGCATCGCCACGGTGAGCCCCAGCCTCGGCAGCCTGACGGCCGTGGCCGAGGCGGGACTCGCGGTAACGCCCCTCAATGCCTGTTCGCTTTCTCCCGGCCTGAATGCGGTAGGCGCGGATGCCAGGCTGCCGGGTCTTCCCGACATCGATTTCGTCGCACACATCCGGCCGAACCTGCCGTCCGACATCACGGCGCTGTCCGAGGCTATCATTATATGGATTATGGACAAAAGGCCGCTTCCGGCTTCGCCAAGGAATATGCAGCCAAACCGCCGGTCTTCGGGCCGCACTTGAGAGGAAAAATGGAGACCAGCGTAAGGAAGCTCTTCGAGCGCTACGAGAACTTCTTCAGAAAGTCACTCGGCGGCGACCTGGACATGGACGAGGCCGCATCGCTTTATGCCTCCGCACGGCATCATTTGAAGTCCGCTTGGCTGCCCGTTGCCGTCAACCGCGTGAGATGCGTCCCGAGGGTGGAGAAAAGCGATTGTCTGCCTATTTCGAAAGAGAGCGGGCGGGAAAACGAGCCGAAATCCTGGTTTCAAAACGAAAGGAACATGCAATGGCAATCGCCAAGAACACGATCTGCCTCTGGTACGACAAGGATGCCGAGGACGCCGCCCGTTTCTACTGCGAGCTCTTTCCCGACAGCGAAGTGCGCGCCGTGCACCGCGCGCCCGGTGACTACCCGTCCGGCAAGGAGGGCGATGTCTTGACCGTCGACTTCACGGTTGCGGGCATTCCCTGCATAGGCCTCAACGGGGGCCCCATGTTCAAGCACAACGAAGCCTTCTCCTTCCAGATCGCCACCTACGACCAGGAGGAGACGGACCGCTACTGGAACGCCATCGTCGACAATGGCGGCCAGGAGAGCGCGTGCGGCTGGTGCAAGGACAGATGGGGCATTTCCTGGCAGATCACGCCGCGCGTGTTGACCGAGGCGATGGCGGCCGGCGGCGGCGAATCAAAGCGTGCATTCGAGGCGATGATGGAGATGAAGAAGATCGATGTCGCCACAATCGAGGCGGCCCGACGCGGTTGACGCCCCATCGTGACTGCCGATACTCGACCGCCCGCTAGCCTAAGCCGTTGTTTCGCTCGCTGCTGCTTGCAGGCGCGGCTTGAACATCATGTCCTTGGCGGCAATGAGCGCCCCGGCGATGATGAGGGCGACGGACCAATGGTACGTGCGGTCGCCTCACACGACGCGGCGGCCCTCGCGCCAGAC
>JBARWP010000599.1:0-6949 GCA_049646905.1 Pseudaminobacter sp.
CCACCAGGTCGATCAGCGAGTTGGAGCCGAGCCGGTTGGCACCGTGGACGGAGGCGCAGCCGGCCTCGCCCACCGCCATCAGGCCGGGCTGGACGCGGTCGGGATCGTTGGCGGTCGGGTTGAGCACCTCGCCCCAGTAATTGGTGGGGATGCCGCCCATATTGTAGTGCACGGTCGGCAGAACCGGGATCGGCTCGCGGGTCACATCGACGCCGGCGAAGATCTTCGCCGATTCCGAGATGCCCGGCAGCCTCTCATGCAGCACGGCCGGATCGAGATGGTCGAGATGCAGGAAGATGTGGTCCTTGCTCTTGCCGACGCCGCGGCCTTCGCGGATTTCCAGCGTCATGCAGCGCGAGACGACATCGCGCGAGGCGAGGTCCTTGGCCGACGGCGCGTAGCGCTCCATGAAGCGTTCGCCCTCGGAATTGACCAGATAGCCGCCCTCGCCGCGCGCGCCCTCGGTGATGAGGCAGCCGGCGCCGTAGATGCCGGTGGGGTGGAACTGCACGAACTCCATGTCCTGGAGCGGCAGGCCGGCACGTGCCGCCATGCCGCCGCCGTCGCCCGTGCAGGTATGCGCGGAGGTGGCGGAGAAATAGGCGCGGCCGTAGCCGCCAGTCGCCAGCACCACCATCTTGGCCGAGAAGCGGTGGATGGTGCCGTCGTCAAGATTCCAGGCGACGACGCCGGTGCACACGCCATCCTCGCTCATGATCAGGTCGAGCGCGAAATATTCGATGAAGAACTGCGCGTTGTGCTTCAGCGACTGGCCGTAGAGCGTATGCAAAATGGCATGGCCGGTGCGGTCGGCTGCCGCGCAGGTGCGCTGCACGGGCGGACCGTCGCCGAAATTCATCATGTGGCCGCCGAAGGGCCGCTGGTAGAGCTTGCCTTCCTCGGTGCGCGAGAAGGGAACGCCGTAGTGCTCCAGTTCGTAGACGGCGGCGGGCGCCTGGCGCACCATATATTCCATGGCGTCCATGTCGCCGAGCCAGTCGGAGCCCTTGACGGTGTCGTACATGTGCCACTGCCAGTTGTCCGGTCCCATGTTGGACAGCGAGGCGGCAATGCCGCCCTGGGCGGCGACCGTGTGCGAGCGGGTGGGGAAGACCTTGGTGATGCAGGCCGTCTTCAGCCCCTGCTCGGCCATACCGAGCGTGGCGCGCAGGCCCGAGCCGCCGGCCCCGACCACCACGACATCGAACTTGTGGTCGATGAAGGTATAGCCCTTGCCGGCCGAGGCAGAACTTGTTCCAGTCTTATCCTTGGCCACCGTCAGCCCCCGAATACCAGTTTGAGCAGCGCGAGCACCGAAGCGACACCTACCGCGACAGCAAAGAACGTGTTGAGCATGATCAGGACGACCCTGGTGCCATGGCCGTGGACATAGTCCTCGATGATGACCTGCATGCCGAGCCGCATGTGGTAGAGGCCCGAAAGCAGGACCAGCGTCAGGACCAGTGCTACGAAGGGGTTCGACAGCACGGACCGTACCTCGGCGTAACCGGCGCCGTTGAGCGAAATCAGCAGGCCGACAAAGAACAGAATGAGCGGGATATTGGCCACCGCCGTCAGTCGCTGGCGCCAGAAATGCTCCGTGCCCTCCTTGGCCGAACCAAGGCCGCGGACCTTGCCGAGGGGCGTGCGCATATCGTTCATCTTCATGCCCCCCGCGCCATGTAGCCGGCAATCCAGACGAGCACGGTCAGCACCACCGAGACGATGATGGTCGTCCAGCCGAGCTTGCTGGCCGTGTGCTTTTCAAGCGCCGCACCGGTATCCCAGACCAGGTGGCGCACACCGCCTGCCAGATGATGCATCAATGCCCATGTGTAGCCGAACAGGACCAGCCGGCCGAACCAGGAGCCGAATATGCCGTCGACGAAATCGAAATACTGCTCGGACACCGCCGCCGCGATCAGCCACCATGCAACCAGCAACGTGCCGAAATAAAGAGCCCCGCCGGTGATACGATGCAGGATCGACATCGTCATGGTGATCGGCGGCTTGTAGATGGTCAGATGCGGCGAGAGCGGCCTCGCCCGGGTGGCTGGTGACTTGCTCATGGCTCCCCTTTCCGGCGCCCGGGATTCCGATGCGCGAAAGCGACTGCCCCTTTTCGGAATACGACTTCGGACAGCCGGCTTCTAATGCTCTTTTCGCACCGCGTCAAAGGCCGAAAGCCGTTTCAATGCATCTATTACGGGAGCGCCGAGCCCTTTAAAAGTCCGCAATTCGCTTCAATCGATTGAAGCGAGCATACAATTAGCGGTTGGACTGCTGCATGCTTTCAGCCTTAGACGAAAGACTGATCTGTTGCACCGCACACAAGCGAATCAGCGCCTGCAGGTCAGCGGCGTCTTGCCGTTTTTCATGTAAAGCGCCTCCTCGCCTTCCAGCACCAGCGCATAGGGCGTCTGGCCATAGCGGGAGCGTTGCGAGGCGGGCGCGGCCGGCAATTGGATCTGCTCGCCGTCCGGATCGGTGAGCCTTACCGAGGCCCCGAAATTCTCCACCGTCAGGCTGGCGCCCGAATCGCATCGATAGGTCGCGCGGACAGGCTGGGCAGCAGAGCCGGCATCCCCGCCTCCATCGCCCTGCGAGACACAGCCAGCCAATCCAAGTGCCGCAACCGACAGCACCATGCCAGCCATCAGCCTGCCGAAAATCCGTTCATCCGCCATGCGTATTGCTATCCTCGTCCTTCGAAGAATCGCCCCCGCGCAGGTTGGACCGGCGATGGAGCGCCTGTTTTTGTGGCGATGGCAAGGCGTCTGCGCGCCTGGTAGCGGGTAAATTAACCATACCGGTCAATTTTGGGGCGCAAAACGCGCCTCGCTCTTAACAAAGGTTAACAAAGCGTTAATTCTCGTTCCTGAGACAGTTCGGTCCGGAAGGAGATGGCGCATGCGCTTCGCAAAGCTTGGAACACGGCTTCTGCCGGCACTCGCAGCCGGTTTCGTCATCAGCCTCGCGGCGCCCGCCATGGCGGGCGGCGGCCATGATCGCATTCATGCCGACAGCTTCGGCAATCTCATCATCGACAGCGCCGCCGGCTACAAGCGCATCGTCGTCGGCCAGGGCCATCATGCGCGGGAACTGTCGCAATATATGCAGGCCGATGGCCCACGGGTCGTCTATCTCGATGAGGCCGAAAGGAAGGCCGACTGCTTCCGCCCGCCCGTGCTGGTGAAAGGCCGCAGCTATATGTATGGCTTCGACCAGGGCGTGATCCCGCTCAGGGGCGGCCCCTGCCGCTAACGTTGCAGACGGCTATATAACCGCTCCCTCCGCTGCCGGTCAGTGCGGCAGCGTCGATATGCCATGTCTGGTGGTGGGCGCGGGGGTGAATGCCAGGCGCACGCAATCGCGGCCGTCCTTCTTGGCTTCGTAAAGGGCCTTGTCGGCGCGGATCAAAAGTTCCGAGAGCGTTTCTCCGGGACTGTATTCGGCCACGCCGAAGCTTGCCGTCACACGCTGGCTGTCCGGCAGGCCGCTGATCGGCAGGCCGGAAAAGGCGCTGCGGGCGCCCTCGGCAAAAAGCCTGGCTGCCGTCAGATTGGTTCCCGGCAGGATGATCGCGAACTCCTCGCCGCCGATGCGGCCCGCCAGATGGGGATCGGTGGCCGCGCGCAGGAAGCTCGCGAACCGCTTGATCACGCTGTCGCCAGAGGCATGGCCGAAATTGTCGTTGATCGCCTTGAAGTGATCGAGGTCGCACAGGACGAGGGCGAGCGGCGTGCCCCGGCGCTCGGCCGCACGCAAGGCGGCTTCGGCATGGCGTTCGAAGCCCCCGCGATTGAGCAACCCTGACAGCGAATCGGTCTCCGACATGGCGGTGACGCCGGTGAGGATGTCGCGCGCCAGGATGACAAGGAACAGGAGCGCAATCGCCATGGCGAACACCGTTCCCATCGATTGGGAGAACAGCGCATAGTCGGTGCGGATATATTGCTGCGCCGTCGGGCCCGTGCCGCCGAGGAAGTGAGACAGGAACGGCTTGCTCAGGAATTGCAGGGAACTGGCCGCAAGCAGCCACATGAGAAGCGTATCGAGCCTTCCCCTTATGCGCGCCTTCCCGACGATCCATGCACCGACCGCCTGCATGAGGAAATAGGGCGTCTGGTAATACAACATGCGCGTGAAGGACTCGCGCGGCATGTCCTGGATGGAATAGCAGGCGCCGACCGAGACGACGAACACAAGTCCCAACAAGCGCCACGGCACCGGCACATTGTATTTTCGCGCCATGCCGATATTGAAAAGCGCCATCGCCGCCAGGAGCGTTGCAAAGGAGACCACGACCGCCACGCGCGGCGAGCCGAAGGTCGCGATAGCGAACTCGATGAAGTAGTAGAGCGCGCCGAGCGCGTAGCAGCAGGCGATCCACCGAGCCGCCATCTCCTTGCGGTCATAGACCGCAACCAGCGCAAAGGATGCAGACAACAGGCCGGCAACGGCCAGGTTGATTGCCAGGATAAATCCTCCGCCATACATGCGCCGCGCACTCCTTATCGGCGGAAACAACCACGTTTCACCAAAAAAGCAGTTAACGCATGGGCAGCGGGGCCGTGTTTTTCAACTGCCAGGGGCCGATTCTATGTCCTCTTTTAGACTTTGCCCTTTTCTCCTCACGGCCGCAATGAAGAGCCTCGCCGCTCATGGACATGCTGATAGGCAAGGCAGACACTGTCGCGGCCACTTTTCTTGGCCTTGTAAAGAGCATCGTCGGCCCGGCAGATCAGGCCGGGAAGGTCCTCGCCGATGCCGAGGCTTGCAACGCCGAAGCTTGCGGTGACCCGTCTTGAACCTGCGGACAGGCCGAGGATGCCGTCCTGCGAGAAGGATGCGCGTACGCCTTCGGCAAAAAGCCGCGCCGTCGCCAGGTCGGCAGCCGGCAGGATGACCGCGAATTCCTCGCCGCCAATGCGCGCGGCGACAGCACCCTTGCCGCCGGCGGCACGCAAATGGGCGCCGAAGGCGGAGATGACCCGGTCGCCGACCGAATGACCATAGGTATCGTTGATGGTTTTGAAATGGTCGAGGTCGGCAAGCACCAGCGCGACCGGCAATCCCTTGCGCATCGCCTGATCCAGGCACAGAAGCGCCTCTTCCTCGAAGCCGCGGCGATTAAGCAGGCCCGACAACGGGTCGGTGTGGGATTCGGCCTGCAGTTCCTCGAAAACGTCCATTGCGATGCCGGTGACGAGGCACAGGGTGATCAGCACCGAAAACAGCACCGCCGAGAAGTTCATGAACACCCAATAGGCGGAGGCGTAGAACTCCTCGTAGCTGGCATATGGGCCGTCGAGCCAGACCGTGACGATCGGGCGGACGAGGAAATTGATACCGGCCAGGACGGCCACCACCATCAATGCGCGATCCGCGAGCCGATTTCGGGCCGAGCCCCTGAGTTCGGCCGCGACCACAAAGGCGACGGCGCCGAATGTGAAATTGACGGCGAAGATGCGCTTTACCAGATTAGGGTCGACGAACATGTACCATGACAGTGCCGCCATGCCGACCAGCGCCAGGCCTCCAAGCGTCAGAAACGGGACCGGCCGGCCCTGCCGCGCGATCATGGCCGTCGAAAGCCCCAGGACAGCAAGCGCGAACAGCGAATTGGCAACGAACTTGGTCGGCAGGAAACCGACCGGCAGCGTGATGTGGTGAAGCAGGAAGCCCATGCCGCAGCCGAGATAGGACAGGCCGAGGATGAGGATGTATTTTCGCTGGCGTTGATGAACCCATAGCAGGAAGAACGCCCCGGCAAGCACCACCGAGAGCGTTGGCATCAACAGTTCGATGAATGGTTGCCAGCCCAGGATATTGCCCGCCGATCCGCCCTTAACAGGAAGATAGTAGCGTGAAGGGCCAAACAACCGGTTAAGCGGCCGGTGTCAAAACCTGCCTGGCCGGCTGAAACAGGAGCGATGCTCCTTCGATCTATCCGCATTTCCTGCCATGAAATGCGGGTGGGCGACCGGACGATGCCCGGCCGCCCGGAATGCGCTACTTCCAGTCGCGGATATCGACGAAATGGCCGGCGATCGCAGCGGCTGCCGCCATGGCCGGCGACACCAGATGGGTACGGCCCTTGAAGCCCTGCCTGCCCTCGAAATTGCGGTTCGAAGTGGAAGCACAGCGTTCATGCGGCTTCAGGCGATCGTCGTTCATCGCCAGGCACATGGAGCAGCCCGGTTCGCGCCAGTCGAAGCCAGCCTCGACGAAGATCTTGTCCAGCCCCTCGGCCTCCGCCTGCGCCTTCACGAGGCCCGAGCCCGGCACGATCATCGCATTGACGCGCGGATTGACCTTCCTGCCCTTGGCGACGGCCGCCACGGCGCGCAGATCCTCGATGCGGCCATTGGTGCAGGAGCCGATGAAGACGCGGTCGATCTCGATGTCGGTGATCTTCGTGCCGGCGGTCAGTCCCATATATTCCAGCGCGCGCTTCTTGGAATTGCGCTTGTTCTCGTCCTCGATCAGGTCGGGATCGGGAACCGCGCCGGTCACGGCGGCGACGTCCTCGGGCGAGGAGCCCCAGGTGACGATGGGCGGCAGTTTGGCGGCGTCGAGCACCACGACCTTGTCGAAATGCGCGCCCTCGTCGGACTTCAGCGTCTTCCAATATTCGAGCGCCATGTCCCAGGCCTGGCCCGTTGGCGCGCGGGGCTTGTCCTTGACATAGGCGAAGGTGGTCTCGTCCGGCGCGATCAGGCCGGCGCGGGCACCGCCCTCGATCGACATGTTGCAGACCGTCATGCGGCCTTCCATGGAGAGCGAGCGGATCGCCTCGCCGGCATATTCGATGACGTAGCCGGTGCCGCCGGCCGTGCCGATCTCGCCGATGATGGCCAGGATGATGTCCTTGGCGGTGACGCCCTCGGGCAATTGCCCGTCGACGCGCACCAGCATGTTCTTGGCCTTCTTCTGGATCAGCGTC
>JBARWP010000600.1:0-1913 GCA_049646905.1 Pseudaminobacter sp.
GCCCTGGGGTGTGGCCGGCGGCTCGGCCGGAACGCTTGGCCGCACGATGGTCAGGCGGGCGGACGGCAGCCTGGTCGACATAGGCAAGCGCTCCAGCCATCGGGCGGAGGTGGGCGATGTGCTCGTCATCGAGGGTGCTGGCGGCGGTGGTTATGGCAGCCCCCTGGACCGGGAGCCGGAGCGCGTTCTCAACGACGTGCTGGACGGGCTCGTGACGGTCGGGCGGGCCCGCAGCGTCTACGGTGTCGAGATCGCTAACGGTACGGTCGACTGGGAGCGAACTGCAGAACTTCGCAGCGGGCGTCTTTCGCGGAACGATGCTGCATCGGCGTTCGATCGAGGGGACGGCTTCCGTGCCTGGGAGGCGACACACGGGGCGGCGAGCGCAATCATTTCGGCGTGGCTGCAGAAGATGCCCCCGAGGCTGAGGGCGCTCGCCAAGGAGCAGGCCTATTCGCAGCTTGCCGCCACGGGCGTGGCGCCCTGGCCGGAAAACACAATCGCCGAAACGTTGCGTCATATCGAGGACCGGCTGGGGAGACATCAACAACATTAGTCCGGCCGCAAATGGGAGATAGAAAATGACTGGATCTGAAAAGCATTGCAGTGGCCCTTATGCCGGTATGGACCTGACAAGGCCATGCAGGTGTGCCGCCTCATTCGTTGCGGGAACCCTTCTGGCGGCTTGGCTTATGCCTGCGGCGGCTTCTGCCGAGCCCATCAAGATCGGTTTGCTCGCGCCTCTGTCCGGGCCCGGAGCGCAGATTGGGGAGTCCGCTCAGGTTGGAGTGGAGTACGCGACTAAGGTCATCAATGAGGGCGGCGGCATCGGCGGCCGCCCGATTCAACTCGTGATCGGGGACTACCAGGCGAACCCGACGGTTGGCGTCAGCGAGGCCCGACGCCTGATCGACCGCGAGCAGGTCGATCTGGTCATCGGGCCCACCTACAGTCAGGTGACGCTGGCTGTCATGCCGCTGCTGATCGACGCCGACATCGCCTCCATCAATGTAAGTGGGACCGACCTGCTGACGCCTGATGCCGCACCCTACAGTTTCAGCATGCTCGTCAACAGCAAGGTTCAGGCTGAACTGATGACACGGGATGCAAAGGAGAGGTTGAAGGCCTCCTCCGTCGCTATCCTGTCTGATACCGGCGCCCAGGCGAAAACGGCTGTTGTCGAGATCAGGGCTGCAGTCGAGGCGTCGGGCATGATGCTGACGGGGACGCAGGAATATCAGTATGGCGCATCCGACATGACGCCCCAACTTCTCGATCTGAAGCGGGGCAATCCCGATGCGCTCATCCTGTTTGCCAGCACCGGCGACGATACGGGGCATGTGCTGAAAGGGCTGCGTGAAATCGGCTGGAAGATCGGGGTTTCGGGCAGTTACGGCGTGGCGCTGGCGGGGCCGGGCATCGCGATTGCGGGCAAGGAAGCCTATGAGAATGTCGTCGGCATCAACTATCGTTCCTGGACCAGCTGCGGAAGCGGGTCTCTCGATCCGAAGATGGGGACTTTCATCGAAGGGCTGCGCGCCTTTCGTCCGGCCGCGGCCGAGCGCCTGCCGTTCAACTACGTCTCTCTCTGGTATGACGGTGTCTTCCTGCTCAGGCAGGCCGTGGAGGCGAATGACGGGAGCACGGACGGTGCAACCCTTGCAAAATGGATCGAGCAGAACTCCGGGAATTTCGATGGCATCAATTCCGGGTTGAACGCGTCTGCGGACACGCATTTCCTGATCGGTTCCACAAATCTCGCGATGGTCCATCCGGCTGAGATAGGCGATGGCGGCGTCCAGAAGCGGGTCGATTGCGAGTGAGGTCCGCACCCTGACGGATCATCTGTCGCGCGCGGGTTGCATTTGCTCGTCGCGATCCGCCGCCCGACAGCCGCCCACGGAGACTGAACC
>JBARWP010000601.1:0-2318 GCA_049646905.1 Pseudaminobacter sp.
GGCCTGGGCTGCGTGCCAGGGCTGGGTGGGGAAGATGACGGCGCCGCGCACTGCCCGGTCCTCGATGTTCCACCTGCGCATGGAGCGGCTGCATCGCCCGGCCTATGAGGAGCGCTGGCGCGAGAAGGGACGCGAATTGCTGGCCGAGGTGCAAAGCCGCATCGGCGGCTGCGAGGCGCTTGTCCTGGTCGACCCGCAAGAGGCCGGCCTGCGGGTGGAGCGCTGGCGGCGTGAACGGCCAGTAACATTGAGCGATCCGAGGAAACTGCTTGGCGCGGTCATCCTGCTGGCGGCGCGGGAGGATGTGCCCGTCCAGCGCGATAGCGATGGAGAATTGGCGGCCACGGCCTGACCGGAGATCGACGTGGAGAGGCGGCTTTGGCCGCCTTGTTCGCCTTAGAGGAAGACGGGATGTGGCGTGGAGGCGGCACATCCGGAGAAGAGAAGGACAGACAATCAGAACCGGCACCCGGGAGGACCGTAATTCGGGGCCACAGCGGAGGAACTGCAATGAAACCTGCGTCCAATATCTCGCTAAACAGAAGAACGCTGCTGACCGGTGCGGCCAGTGCCGCCCTATTGCCGGTGGTCGGCCTGCCACGTGTCAGCTTCGCTCAGGAAGACGTGATCAGGATCGGCTTCCTGGCGCCGCTGACGGGTCCGGTTGCGGCCTGGGGCAAGCCTGGCCTCGATGGCTGCAAGATCTGGGCCGACTGGGCCAATGAGGCGGGCGGTATCGAGATCGACGGCAAGCCGCATCGGATCGAACTGGCTTCTTATGACGACGAGGACGATGCCGGCAAGGCGCGTGCCGGCGCCACCCAGCTCATCCGCGAAAACGAAGTCAAATTCATCATGATGCTGGGCGGCAATTCCTGGCCGGGCGTGGAAGAGATCGCGGCACGCCAGGGCATGCTGTTTTCTACCCTGCTGCCGAGCGACCTGACGCCGGACACCGAAACGCTGATCGCGCCGTGCGAGGTGCACCCGATCTACAATGTGACCGGTGTCGACTGGCTCGCCGCCAACCGGCCGGAACTCAAGACCGCGGTGATCTGCGCGCAGGACGATGCGCTCGGCAAGCCCTCGGTAGCGACCTATCTGGCCGCTTTCGAGGCCGCGGGCATCGAGATGGCCAGCCCGCCGCTGTTCTTCGATCCGGCAACCACCGATTTCGCGCCGGTGATGACGCAGTTGCTGGCCAAGAACCCCGACATTCTGTGTCTCGACACCTGCTATGCCGACTATGTGCAGCCCCTGTGCGAGCAGGCATTCCAGCAGGGCTACAAGGGCCAGATCATCTCCTGCACGCTGGACTTCTACCAGCGCATCGTCGAGCGGACCTCAAAGGAATTCATGGAAGGCGTGATCTTCCAGTTCCCCGACTTCGACGACCAGGCGCTCAACGATCCGCGCATCAACTTCAAGAAGCCGAACGAATTCTACGCCGAATATATCAAGCGCTACGGCGCGAACGAATGGTCGGCGGTGTCATGGGAATATGCCTCCATCATGGAGCTATGGGCGGATGCTGCCCAGCGCGCCGGCAGTGCCGAACCGGAAGACGTTCTCGCGGCCATGAAGGAAGGCGGCAAGGGCAAGCATGCTTTCGGCGAAGCACGCTGGTGGGGCAAGGATCTGTTCGGCCTCGATAATGCGCTGGTCGGCGACTGGCCGGTGGTGGTCATCCGCGACGGCAAGGCCACCATCGCAGAGTTCCGCTCGATCCCCGAATGGTGGGACAAGAACAGCGAACTCCTGATCAAGCATATGAAGGAACTGGGCCAGATGTGGGACCAGCGCATCTGAGCGCTGGCCCTTCCAATAAGGCAAATCGACAATCCGGAGGGCGAAAAGCATGTCGGATTTCCTCCTGCAGACCGTTTTCAATGCGTCCTATGCGGCAAGCTACATGGCGCTGATTGCTGTCGGGCTGGTGCTGATCTTCGGGGTCATGGGCGTGATCAATTTCGCCCATGGCGAGCTCTACATGGCCGGAGCCTATGCCGTGGTGTTCTTCTATGCCGGGCTTGGCCTGCCTTTCCTGGCGGCGGTGGCGCTCGGCCTGGTCTTTGTCGGGTGCCTTGGCATGCTGATGGAACTGACGCTGTTTCGACCGCTCAGGACCAACCCGCTCGGCGGGCTGATCGCCTCCATCGGCTTCCTGCTGATGCTGCAGACGATCGCCGTGCTCGGCTTCGGCCTGCGCAACCAGAATGTGCCACCGGTCTCGCAGGGGCGCATCACCATCGGCGGTGCGTTCCTGACCTATGAACGGCTCTATGTGATCGTGGCGACGGTGGTGCTGCTCACCGCGC
>JBARWP010000602.1:0-3608 GCA_049646905.1 Pseudaminobacter sp.
TTGGGCAGGAAGACATCGTCGCCACGTTCAAGGCCAACACGCCGCTGCTCCTCAGCATGTTCGCGCTGCTGATGATGCTGGTCTTCTTCCCGGCCCTCGCCACTTGGCTGCCAAGCCTGATGATGTAGGCGCAAAGCGACCTGGCCCACCCATGGGTGGGCCATTCCTCCCCGTGATCCCGACATGCGGTGCGCCTCCTGGTTTCCCGCTTGCCGGCCCCCTGTACGATCGAGGTTACGACTATGCTCAACACACAAGACGAGAAAAGCCGGACCACCGGAGGAGCCAAGCCAATGGGAGCCCTTGTCTTCTACAGCGAGTTCGACGATCCGGCAGAATGGGGTGAAGTGTTGAAGTCGGAACTGCCTGACCTCGATTTTCGCGTCTATCCCGACATCGGTGATCCTGCAGACGTTCGATACGTGCTTGCCTGGAAGCCGTTCCCCGACTTCTTCGCGCCATTTCCCAATCTGGCGCTTGTTACAAACCTTGGTGCAGGCATCGATTCGCTGGCCGGTCGTGACGATCTTCCGGATGTCCCCATCGCACGCTTGTCGGACGATGGGATGATCGCGCTGATGAAAAGCTATGTGCTGTTTGCCGTGATCCGCTACGCCCGCGACATACCGGATTTCGAGGAAGCAAAGCGGGTGGCCGAATGGCGCTATATCCATCCGCGCCCGCTGCACCGCATCAAGGTCGGCGTGTTGGGACTGGGCCACCTCGGATCGGCGGTTGCATCCGCACTTGCCGATCTGGGATTCGATGTTCTTGGCTGGGATCACCAGGAAAAATCCATACCGGGCGTTCGCTGCCTTACGGGGGACAAGGCCGAATTCCTGTCACAGGTAGAAATCCTTGTGAATATGCTGCCGCTGACCGCGCAAACCAAAGGACTGATCGATGAACGGGTGTTCCAGGTTTTGCCGAAGGGCGCAAAGTTCATCAACGCCTCGCGCGGCCCGGTGGTGGACGAACCGGCGCTGATCGAGGCGTTGCGCTCTGGCCAGGTCGGCGGGGCAACGCTCGATGTATTCTGGACGGAACCGCTGCCGGCGGATCATCCATTCTGGCAAATGGACAATGTGCTGATTACACCGCACCTTGCCAGCATCACGGTGCCGGAAACGGCAGCCCGCGATGTCGCCGAGAATATCCGACGCGTGCATCAAGGCAAGGAACCGCTCCATCTGGTCAACCCGCGCCGGGGATACTGAGCGTACAGGCGGGGTCCAGCGCCGATCCAGTGGTCTGAGCGGTGCTGTGGAGCGGGTGACGCAGTCTGGCTATATTCGTACGGCGTCGGCTCTCGGCATCTTGGCCACTCGGTGGCTGCCAGAAACGATAGCGAAGCGGTGGATGGATATCCTTTTCTACCGCAAACTATGCCTGTTGGCCTGCCCTCCGCTTCCATTCGGCATAGAGGTCCGGTCGTGCTCCCAGCCGAGCCGGGCTGTGGTTGATCTTCATGGGTTGTTCTGAAAAGGGCTTGGCGAGCTCGGCATAGATCGCCGCGGTCGACAATCCGTACGGCGCGCCGTCCTCGTTGGTATAGGCATAGGTGACGTCGTTGATGCCGGCGAGCCGCATCGCGGCCATGCACATCGGGCACGGATGGCCGCTGGCATATACGGAACAGCCTTGGAGATCGGCCGAGCGAAGCTTCCGGCTGGCGGCCCGGATGGCTGTCAGCTCGGCATGCGCAGTGGGATCGTTCGTGCTGTGGATCTCGTTCACGCCGGTCGCGACGATCTCGCCGTCCTTGACCACGACCGCGCCGAAAGGCCGTCCGCCTTTCTTGACATTGGCATAGGCGAGTTCGATGGCTTCACACAGAAAGTGCCCTTCATTGCTCATGTCCTTGAGTCCTTTCTGTCGAGCTTTCTCTATCTACCCCTTCCAAGCATAATCCTCTCGGCTATCAAAATTGGAGTATGCGTTTGAAAATTTGCCCTATCATCGAGCAAGGCCGCTATTTCATGCTGTGTTGAACGCGCAAGCGGTAAACACAGCCCTCAGCGTTTCCGGAGAACCTTCTTCCCTGTCTCAGGCGCTGGTTTGGCGGCTGCCTCTTGCGCCAGCCGCGCCACACGCAACCGCTCGGTCTTGGCTTCTCGGGCCGACGCCTCGTTATCGATTATCGCCTGCACAAGTCTCGTCGTGGCGTCAGCCTTCGCCTCCTGCTTGGAGGGCTTGGGCTGAAAGACGGCGTTGATGAGTGTTTGATCCATGATGGTGCTCCCTGAAAATGAAAAAGGCCGGGAATTCCCGACCTTCTCCTGAACGCCTCGATGGCCAGTGCCAGTACATCCGTGGTCAAAAACCAGAAGCGTTGTTTCGTTACGCAGCCTGGAGGTTCTCGGCTGCGCTCTTGCCGTTGCGGTTGTCTTTGACCACGTCGAAGCTGAGCTTCTGGCCCTCGACAATGGTGCGCATGCCAGCGCGCTCGACGGCAGAGATGTGGACGAACACATCAGGCTGGCCGCCATCCTGCTCGATGAAGCCAAAACCTTTGGTGGAGTTGAAGAACTTTACGGTTCCAGTGCTCATGGCGATTTTCCTTTCAAATCGGCATAGAGGATCGCCGTTTGGCCGAATGCCAAACGTCGCAGTCTTTCGAAATTGACAAGGAAGATCGCAGAAGCGCCCAAGGCGCGGAAACAAAGTTCGTCAACAAGATCGATAGGCTACACATAGCGTCCAATTGTGTTCACCGCAAGGCTGGCCGCGAACTCTGTCGCACCCTACCGATGCTGCGATTTCACGCTCCGTCGATTCCGCAAAGTGGTGACCCGATTGTAACCGGGGCTTTTCAGCGCCCGCCGCCAATTGTGATTTCAACCTGCCGGAAAACACGAAAGCCGCGGAATTCCGCGGCCTTTCGATGCTTTGAATATTGGAGCGGGTGAAGCGATTCGAACGCTCGACCCCAACCTTGGCAACCCGTCCGGGCAGTTTTCGCTCCAGCAAGTATTAAACCGCAAAACTACGAAAAACCCCTATACCTCAATAACTTACGTTGACACCCTTTCCGCCGGGCATACGCTTGTTATGCCGTGGATTTCCGTTCTGCTGCTTCCCCCCTGCTTCCCCGGCCATGCTGCACCTGCCCGGGGAAGCAGATTCGGCGGATCGCGCGCGCCTCCTCCGTAGCGATCGACCGAACCGAAGGAAAAGCAGAATTTGAAGGATTGACACAATGCCGAAACTTACAAAGAGACTCGTCGACGCGCTGGAGCGCGATCCCAACCGCGATGTGTTCGTTTGGGATACGGAGGTGCGCGGGTTCGGCGTGCGGACGAAGCCGTCCGGAACGAAGACCTTCATCATCCAGTATCGAAACGAGGAGCGCCGCACGCGCCGGTTAGTGATCGGGCAGTATGGTGTTCTCACGGTGGAGACGGCCCGCGATCTTGCCAAGAAGAAGCTGGCATCGGTGATCGACGGCGCCGATCCCTCGCAGGAACGGCGGGCCGCCCGCGAAGGGATGACGGTGGCCGAGGTCTGCGACTGGTATCTGGAAGAGGCCGAGGCCGGGCGGCTGCTCGGGAGAAACAGGCGTCCCATCAAGCCCTCGTCGGTGGCCGGTGATCGCAGCCGTATCGAGC
>JBARWP010000603.1:0-4253 GCA_049646905.1 Pseudaminobacter sp.
GACTTGCACAGAACGCTGGCGCGAAGAGCATGCGCCATGCGGTCGGCGCCCCGGGCGACAAGCACGTAAGCGACGATGTTGAAGGCACCCAGGCCCGCCCACAAAGCAAGAGTCGGCAGGACCTCACGTTTATCTGCAATGGAGTCGATGACTTGGCCGAACAGGATCGGTTCTGCAATGGTAACGATTGCAAGGACGACATTGGCAGCACAGATGAAAAATACGCGCTGCTTCTGGGCTACCAGATACCGAAGCGCCCGAAAGTAAACTTCCAGCAAGGACACGGAACCCACCTCGTGAGGACTATTATTTTCTCAGCACGACAATGCAGGATTTCATGCCTGCCACACCGTACCGACAATGCTCACATACAGAGTCGGTTCCGATTTCTCGAACAACATACGAAAACGCATCGTAATTTGCCGTGATCAGTTAACGGATTGAGATTTAAGGAAAAATGGCACCGTTGCGGCAAAATAATGGCGGGTGGTGACCCAGATTGGGATTCCAAAAAATAATAATTCTTCCGTCAGTCCGGTATAGTGACGGTTACTTCATGCTCACCGCCGCTACCAAGCTCGATATAGGCTTTGTGGGAGCGCTTTCCATCGACTTCCAGGCTCGATGATTTGACGCCCTTCGCGCGATTGACGCGGATGCGGTAGATACCGCCGTCGAGTTTCAGCGTAGCCTTGTAGCCGCTCCAGCCACTGGGCAATACGGGGTCGATAATCAGGCGCGCGCCTTCGCGGCGGATGCCGAGAATGCTTTCGACCGCAGCCCGGTACAGCCAGCCGGCAGAGCCGGTGTACCAGGTCCAGCCGCCCCGCCCGGCCTGTCCTTCGCCCGAATAGATATCGGCGGCGACCACGTAAGGCTCGACGCGATAATGCTCGGCAGCCTGTTCATCCAGCGAATGATTGACCGGATTGATCATCCGGAAGCAGCGATAGGCGTCGTCGGCCTGCCTCATTTCAGCCAGAGCAATGACAAACCACGTCGCGGCATGGGTGTATTGGCCGCCATTTTCACGCACGCCCGGCGGATAACTTTTTATGTAGCCGGGGTCTTTTTCCGTGCCCGAGAAGGGCGGAGTGAACAATTTGACGATCTGGGCCTCGTCATCGACCAGCATTCTCATGGCCGAATCCATTGCCGTCCTGGAGCGGGCCGGATCTCCTTCCCCGGACAACACGCTCCAGGACTGGGCGATCGAATCGATCTGGCACTCCTCCGAATCGCGCGAGCCCAGCGGCGTGCCATCGTCGAAGGAGCCGCGACGGTACCATTCGCCGTCCCAGGCGGCGTTCTCCAGCGCCTGCTTGAGGCTGCGAGCGTGTTTTGCCCAGGCCGCCACACGCTTGTTGTCGTTCTGGCTGCGGGCAATGGCAGAAAAATCGCCCAGCGTCTTCAACAGGAACCAGCCCAGCCACACGCTTTCGCCCCTGCCGCCCTCGCCGACGCGGTTCATGCCGTCGTTCCAGTCGCCGCCAAGGATCAGCGGCAGCCCGTTGGCTCCGGTGCGGGCGATAGCGAGGTCCAGCGCGCGGGCGCAATGCTCGTAAAGGCTTGCCGATTTCTTCGATTTTTCGGGCGTAAAG
This sequence comes from Pseudaminobacter sp., assembly GCA_049646905.1. Classification (GTDB taxonomy): domain Bacteria; phylum Pseudomonadota; class Alphaproteobacteria; order Rhizobiales; family Rhizobiaceae; genus Pseudaminobacter. The sequence continues at coordinate 1,602 of JBARWP010000603.1, forward strand.
AACGCATCGTGCTCGCCCGGTTTCAGGGCAGGCCCCTCGATGAAGTGCAGCTTCTCGTCGAGAAGTGCCGCATCGCTGGTAACCGACAGATAGCGGGCCGTCGCATAGGCCAGCCAGACGACATCGTCGGAGATTATGGTGCGCACGCCCGCGCCGCTGCGCGGCAGCCACCAATGCTGGACGTCGCCTTCAGGGAACTGGCGTTGCGCCGCATTGACGATCTGCTCCCGCGCCAGCTTCGGGTCGTGCAGCAAGAGCGCCAGCGTGTCTTGCAACTGGTCGCGGAAACCGAAAGCGCCGCTGGCCTGATAAAACGCCGAACGCGCATGGATGCGGCAGGCCAGGCTCTGATAGGGCAGCCAGTGATTGACCATGGCGTCGAGCGCCTTGTCGGGCGTCTCGACCTGAAGCGTGTCGAGGAAACCGCGCCAGTTCTGCTCGATTTCGGCAAGCCGCAGCCCGAAATCCCGCTGGCGATGATCGGCGACAAGCGCGCCGGCTTCCTCGGACGATGCGGCATCGCCAAGCAGCCAGAGCATCGAAACCTCGCCACCGGGCGGCACTTCCACATCGCGCGCGATTGCCGCGCATGGGTCGGCCCCTGCCTCGATCCGTCCGGACAGTTCAAGCCCCTTCACGACGCAATAAGGCTGCTGGCTCGTACCGTCGCGGCCGATGAATTCATGGCGATCCGTGGTGAGCGACTGCGCCACGCCATCCGTGGCCAGGAAGGCGACGCGCTCGCCGAAATCCAGGCTGTAGGCATTCGTCGCCAGCAGTGCGCCCGTCGCCGGGTCCTGCGAGGGCACGATCGTCGGCGCCGAGCGAGCACGATTGTTGCCCAGCACCCATTCGGCATAGGCATAGACGCGCAGGCGTGCGACGGCCGTGCCGGAATTGCGGATGCGAAGCCGCGAGACCTTCACGGAGTCGGCCAGATCGACCACCTGCGTCAGTTCGGTCGATATCGATCCGTGGCTTGCGGAGAATTTGGAGAAGCCCTGACCGTGCCGGGCCTCGTAGAACACGTTCGGATCACGCAACACGGCAGCTATGGGAGAGAAGCTGCGGCCGCTCGCCTTGTCGAATATGTAGATGCCCTCGCCCGGACGGTTAGAGACAGGATCGTTCGACCACGGCGTAAGCTGGAAATCGCGGCTGTTGCGGCTCCAGGTAAAGGACGCGCCTTCGGCCGAGGTATGGAAGCCGAATGACGGGTTGGACACGACATTGATCCACGGATGCGGCGTCGTGCGCTGGCCGCTCAGACGCACGACATAGTCGCGCCCGTCACGGTCGAAGCCGCCAAAGCCGTTCCAACCGGTCAGCCCGGTGCCCTTGGCCGTCTGGGGCCGGATGGCCGGGGCGAAAGCACGACCACGCTCTTCGAAATCCGCGGCGACTTCAGCCTCGGCGATGGCTTGCGCATCGCGGGCCTGCAGGGCAGCCGCCTCGGCGCGCTCGACCTGATCGAATATGGTGCCGTTTCGCGTGTGCAGGGCAATGCGGGCAGCAGCCAGCAGCGTCTTGTAGGAGATTTCATCCATAAGGTCGCGGCGCACGGCGAATATGTGCTGGCGCGGCCCAAGCTCCTTGCCGCGAAGCCGGCTGTTTTCGCAAAGCGATTCAATGGCCTGCTGCAAATCCTGCACGTAGGACGACGCCTGCTCGTTGACGATGACGAGATCGACCAGCAGTCCGCGGGCACGCATATATTCCTGGAACCGCAAGGCCTGGGCGACAATCTCCAGATCCGCGACGTCGCTGATGCGGACGGCAAAGATCGGAAAATCACCGGAAATGGCCATGGGCCACAGCGCCGACTGACGGCCGAGGCCGGATGCGATCATGTCGGCGGGCATGCGCAGGAACGGGTCGGGATAGAGCAGATAGGAAGCCAGTTTCTGGACATTCGCGGCGTCGGACAGGCTGAGGCCGAAATGGCGCGTCTGCACCTGCGAGCGGGTCCATGCCAGCATAGCCTGCCTTGCGAAGCTTTCGGCATGGTCGAGCCTGGTCATGGTGGTTTCGATCTCGTCGCGATCGGGCGCAACGATCGTCCAGAAGGTGAGCGACACCTTCTTGTTGGCCGGCACACGCACACGACGGCGCAGGGCCATCACCGGATCGAGCACGAAGCCGGCATTGCCGCCAAGCCTGGCGCCCGCGTCAAAGGCGGCCGCATTGGCGATGGTACGGCCCCGGCCGATGAAGGCGCGCCGGTCGGTCTCGGCCTCGCTGTCGCGTTTCGAGCCGGAGGCATCGGTCACGAAATGGGCAAGCTCGATATCCGGCTCATGGGCGGCCCGCTTGCGGCGCCTGGCGAATATGGCGCTGTTGTTCGCTGCGATTTCCGTCTCCACGAACATCTTGGAGAAGGCCGGATGGGCGCTGTCGGCTGCCTCCGGCGCCAGCACCAGTTCGGCAAACGAGGTCACCTCGATATGGCGGTCGGCGTTGCCGTCATTGATGAGGGTGATGCGCCGGCCCTCGCCATTGCCCTCCGAGACGACGATGCATTCGACCTCGGAGCGCAGCGTGCCGATCATCTTGATGAAGGTCACCTTGTCGTCGCAGAACAGCGTCTGGGCATGTTCGGATTCGGCGCGCTTCGGCTCCGTCGTGGCCGACCACCACTCACCGGTGTCGGTG
>JBARWP010000604.1:0-15534 GCA_049646905.1 Pseudaminobacter sp.
TTCCTGCAGCATCTGCCCTTGCCGCGACATCAGCGTGGACGCGCCGGACGTGGCCGCCGAAGCGGACTTCTGCAGGGCTTCGAGATTCTTGCGGTGATGGTCGAGAATGGCATCGATGTCCACGCGCGGCATCTTCAGTTCCTGCCCAAGCCTGCTGAACATGTCGATGAAGGATTCGGGTTTTCTTGCCATGGCTCGCACCTTTCGCGCGGATTTTCTGGAGGCCAGCCAGAATAGGCCGCTGGCGGCGCGGGTCAATTCGAGAGAAATGCCCGCTCGAAGATATAGAGCCCCAACCCGGCCATACCGCCGATCAGCATGCCGTTGAACCGGATATATTGCAGGTCCCGGCCGATATTCGTCTCCAGAAGACGGGTGAGTTGGCCCAGGTCCCAGCGCTTCACCTGATCGGCGATAAAGGAAGACACGCCGCTTTTCTGGCTCTCGACAAAGGAGGTGAGCGCCACGACGAAACCCTGGTTCATGTCGGCGCGGATCTTGGCGTCATCGGCAAGGTGGCGGCCGATTTCCACGAACATGTTGGCAAGATGGGTCCGGATCGCCGAATTCGGCGCTTTCGCGTCCTGTTCGACCATCCCGCGCAGGCTTTCCCAGACATCGCCTGCCAACGCCTTCATTTCGGGACGGGCAAGAAAGTCCCGCTTCATCACTTCGGCGCGTCTTGCATAGGCCCGTGAATTGCGCAGGTCTTCGATGAATTTCAGCACGAAACGATCGAATTCCAGCCGCATCGGATGGTCCTTGTCGGCACGCACTTCCTCCAGCAGCGAGCCGGCGGAGGCGACGATCTTCTTCAAGAGATAGGCGTCGGCGCGGAACAGGTTGAACAGCGTAGGCAGTTCCTCCCTTATCTTCTCGCGCATGGCGGTAAGCGCATCCTCGTCGTTGAGGAACCTGCCGGCAACCTTGATGAACTGGTCGAAGAGCTTCTGGTGGCGGCGATCTTCAGTAAAAGCGCTCAGCAGGCCGGCGGCAAGCGGCGCAACGGGCACCTTCTCGACCTGCTCCAGCATCCGCTCGGCAACGAATGTCCGCAGGCCGGATTTTTCGACCGCAGCCAGGGTCTGCGGGACGAGGCGGACGACAAAGCGTGACAGCCCATCGGCGCGTTGCGGGTCGGAAAGCCAATCGGCGACGAGGGCGGAGAAATCCACCTCTTTGAGCTTTTCCCGCACCGGGTCCGGGGCCAGGAAGTTGACCTCGATGAAGCGGCCGAGATTGTCGGCAATCCGGTTCTGGTTGGCAGGAATGATGGCCGTATGCGGGATGGGTAGGCCAAGAGGCCTCTTGAACAGGGCGACCACCGCATACCAGTCGGCCAGCCCGCCAATGGTCGCCGCCTCAGCAAAGGCTGCCACGAAGCCAAGCCAGGGATATTGCGCCTCGAAAACCTTAGCAGCGGCAAAGACCGTCACGCACAAGGCGAGCGCAGCCGTGGCGAGGGCCTTGGTTCGCCGCAGTGCGGCCAGTTTCTCGGTCTGATCACGAAAGGGAGCGGCAGTGGGTGCGTCTGTCGATGACATGCGTCTATCCGTCGGAAAGCCGCCACCCTATCATCCGATTTGGAGCATGATCCCGAAAAGTTGCAGACTTTTCGGGAAAACAAGGGCTTGGAGCGATATGGCGATCCAAGGAGAAGTCATCCCGCTCGAACATGTGCCACTCACAGGCGCGATGGCATGCGCGTTAGCCCGGCAAGGCGAGGAGTAGGAGCGAAAAGCGGCTGCGGCGGCTCCAGCGTGATCACGCCGACAGTCTCGCCTGCATCGAAGGAGAGCGCCGCATCGAATTTCCGCGCGAGCGCCTTCATCGCCTCGTTCTGCGGGTGAGTCGTGACCAGCAGCTTGGCATAGCCCTGCCCGCGCGCATTGGAGATCAGCCGTTCGAACAGCCGTCCGCCGATGCCGCGATGCTGCAGATGGCTTTCGACGCTGAAGGCAATCTCGCCGGTCAGCTCCGCAAACTCGGTGCGCTCGTGAAGTTCGGCCGCACCGAGAACCTTGTCATCCTCGACATAGCCGATCACCGTGGCGCCTTCGGAGAAGCTGCGCTTTGCATAGGCGACGAGGAAATTGTCGTTGATGGCACCGTTGAAGCGGTCGCGCCGGCTTGCTGCATCCAGCCTTAGAAGATGCTCGCGAAATCGCGGCAGATCGGAAGGCCTGAGTTGCCGGATGAGTCCGGTTGGCGGTGGGGCGTGATGCGATGCGCGTTCCTGCATGTCGTACCTCTTGGGTTCCTCCCAAAATTTACGACTCCCGACAGCGCCTATATTGTGCGCTGCACCATCAATTGCAAGCGCTTTACGTAAAGGTCATGATGCCGCAGGTCTCATAAAGTTGACCACAGTCCGCAGGTATTTTCCTTTCTAGTCTGGAATTATTCCAAACTGTAGGCCATATTCGAGCCAGATCTGTGACGTCGTGATATTCCCTGTCAGGATTGATGACGACGCTATAGAGTGGATTGATGCTGCAGCCGGATCGATATCGCGTTTGCGAGCCGAGAGCGCAGCAAAACTGGCGAAGGAAAGACTATGCGGCTTACCCGACAGACCAACTATGCAGTGCGCATCCTCATGTATTGCGCCGCCAACAATGGACAACTGAGCCGTATCCCAGAGATCGCCAGTGCCTACTCCGTATCCGAGCTGTTCCTGTTCAAGATCCTGCAGCCGCTCGTCGAACACGGGATGATCCAGACCGTTCGCGGCCGCAACGGCGGCGTCAGGCTTGCCCGCCCAGCCGATCAGATCACGCTGTTCGACGTGGTGCGCGTTACCGAAGAAAGCTTCGCAATGGCCGAATGCTTCGAAAATGACGCGACAGAGTGCCCGCTGGTCGATAGCTGCGGCCTGAATGCCGCCTTGCGTGAAGCGCTGAACGCTTTCTTCGAGGTGCTGGCACGCCACTCCATCGACGACCTGGTCAAGAAGGGCTCAAGGGTCCGCTCTCTGCTCGGCATCGATCTTCTGGCCGATCACCACGCTCCTGCGGCGTAGGGCATTTTGTAAGCCAAGCGGAATCGCTTGGCGTCGCAGCATGCGATGAAACAACAGATAGGCGGCAGCCCGGATTTGTCCGGGCAGTCGCTTTACAGCGTCGCTGATTGGGGTAGGACGAACGGCACATTGCCTGCCGGCAGCGCGCTGACCTTCAGCCGGCATTCGAAGACCGTCGAGATCAGTTCATCGTTGAGCACGTCCTGCGGCGCTCCGGCAGCAGCCAGCCGGCCACGATGCATGACGAAAACCTTATCGGCAAACATTGCCGTCAGATTGAGGTCATGCAGGATGGCGACCACGCCGCCGCCGCGAGCAGCAAAATCGCGGGCAATCTCCATGATCGTCAACTGGTGCTTGATGTCGAGGCTCGATACCGGTTCGTCGAGGAACAGATAGCGCGGCTCTTCTTCGAACACCGGCGCCCACACCTGGCAAAGCACGCGGGCAAGCTGCACGCGCTGCTGCTCGCCGCCCGACAACTCCTGATAGAAGCGCCCCGCAAACCCGGCGAGATCGACCCGCGCCAGCGCCAGTTCCGGCAGGCGTTCCATTTCACCAGGCAGCGCACCGGAACGGCCGCTCATCAGGCCCAGCTTGACGATTTCGTGCACCGTAAAGGGAAAGGACAGTGCGGTCGCCTGCGGCAGCACCGCACGCATGGCGGCAGCCTCCCACGGCTTGAGGCGGGACAGGTCGTGGCCATTGACCACGATCCTGCCGCTATAGGGCAGTTCGCCGGTGGCAGCCTTCAGGAAGGTGGTCTTGCCTGACCCGTTCGGCCCGACGATGGCTGCGACTTCGCCCGCACGCACGTCGAAATCGACATCGGCAATGATGCCCCTGCCTCCAATCGAAACCGATACGCCACGAGCCTCGATCATTTTCAGGTCCTAAAGGTCGATGACGCCACGCTTGCGCAGCAATATCCAGAGGAAGAACGGGCCGCCTACAGCCGCCGTGATGATGCCGATCGGCAGTTCGGCCGGGGCGACGATCGTGCGGCTGAGCGCATCGGCAAGCAGCAGCATGGAAGCACCCAGCAGCGCCGAGGCCGGCAGCAGATAGCGATTGTCGGGGCCGATCAGCAGGCGCAGCAGATGCGGCACGACGATGCCGACGAAGCCGATGCCGCCGCTGACGGCAACGGAGGCGCCGGTCGCGGCCGCCACCGAGACCACGGAAATCGCCTTCAGGCGCTGCACGGGAATTCCCAGATGGCTTGCGGCCGCCTCGCCCAGCGCAAGGGCGTTCAGGCCGCGCGCCAGAAATGGCGTTACGACCAGGGCAAGCACGATGATCGGGCCGGCCGCCAGTATCTTGGTCCAGGTCGCGCCGGCCAGCGAGCCGAGGCCCCAGAAGGTCAGGTCCCGCAACTGCCGGTCATCGGCCAGATAGATGAGAACACCGGAAAAGGCAGCCGCCATCGCCCCGAGCGCGATACCGGCAAGCAGCATGGTGGCGATCGAGGTCTGGCCGCGCCGCGTCGCCACGCGATAGAGAATGACAGTCGTGGCAAGCCCGCCTAGAAAGGCGGCAAGCGGCAGCGTGTAGATGCCGAACAGGGCAAGCAGCGGGCCGAGCACGGTACCGCCCAGCACGATAACCGAGATTGCCCCCAGCGCCGCGCCGGCCGAAACACCGACCAGCCCGGGATCGGCAAGCGGGTTGCGAAACAGGCCCTGCATGACTGCGCCGGATACGGCAAGGGCAGCCCCGATCAGCACGCCGAGGATGACGCGTGGCAACCTGATTTCATAGACGATGATGGAGTCGCGAGCCGACAGCGCGGCATCCGCTCCCGAACCGGAAAACCATCCCCGCAGCACGGCCCATGCCGATGCATCCGAAGCACCGGCCGTGAGGCTGAACAGGATATTGCCGGCAAGAACCAGGCCCAGCAGCGCCAGCACGAGCCTGGCGCGCACCGAGCGATCGCCTTCCGGAGCGGATCGATACGCCATGCCGAGCCTGCCGGCGAAACTGTCAACCACAACCTTTTCCGATCAGTTCAGAATCCGGTCGCCATAGAGCGCGACGGCGAGGTCACGAACGGCACCGGCGGTACGCGGCCCGAAACCGAGCAGATAGCTGCCATCCATCAGCACCAGTTTCCTTGCCTTCGCGGCGGGCGTGCCGGCAAGGCCGGGATGCTCGAACAGGTCTGCGGCAGCCGACTGATCATCGCCTCGATCCATCATCAGGACAAGGTCCGGCCGTGCGGTCAATGCCGCTTCGTCGGAGAGTTGCTTGTATCCCGAAAAGCCCTCCACCGCGTTGATGCCGCCTGCCAAGCGGATGATGCCGTCCGCGGCCGTATCGGTGCCTGCCGCCAGCAACTTGCCGCCCTGCATGCTGAGAAGGAACAGAATCCGCTTGCGCTCCGTCACGCCTACGGTGAGTTTCTCTGCGGCCGCGAGATCGGCATCGACCGAGGCTGCCAGCTTGTCGGCCGCGGCATCCGCTCCAAGGCTTTTGCCGACGATGCGTATCTTGTCCAGGATGCCGTTGTGATCGAAGGTTTCCGGAACGGTGATGAACTGCACGCTCGCTTTCTTCAGCACGTCCACGGCCTCGGCCGGACCGCTGCCCGCCAGCGCGAGGATGCCGGTCGGAGAAACCGACAGCACGCCCTCGGGCGACAGGGCACGCATATAGCCGACGTCAGGCAGCTCCAGCGCCGCTTCCGGAGAGGTGCTGGTGGAATCGCGCGCGACCAGCTTGCCTTCCTCGCCAAGCGCATAGACGATCTCGGTGATTGATCCGCCGATTGCCGCGATCCGGGACGAGTCGGCGAAGACCGCCCCACCCTCTTCCGCCCTGGACGACGCCCCGGCGCAAAGCACCACGGCAAGGCCGAGCAGAGCCGCGCCGACGCTCCTGAAGAGACCGCCAGCGGAGCGAGCCGAAATGGCGCTCATGCCGTCACCCCGGAAGGAATCCGCGGCAGGTTTTCTGCAAGAAGCCGCCAGTCCCCACGCTCCGCCTCGCCTTCATGGCGTTGCCCGAAAAACTGGATGATCAAATTGCCTTCGCCATCATATGCCTCGAGCGAGGTGACATAGCCTTCCTTGGTCGGCTTGCGCACCGCCCAGACCTCACGCACATGATCGGTCCTCAGATGCAGATGGAAGGTCTCGTCCATCACATTGATCCAGGGGCCCATGGGCTTGATGTTCGTGATCGGGCCGGAATGAATCTGGACGCAGCCGCGGCTGCCGACGAAACACATGATCGGCATCTGGTCCCCGGCGGCATGATGCAGCATCGCCGACAGCGCATCGTTGTCCACCAGCCAGGCATAGTCGGTGCCGACCAGGCGCACCGCCTGCTGGCGGCCGAGCTTCAGCTTGCGCAGCATGCCGAAGAACTGATGGACATCGGTCATCCTGGACCAGCGCTCGCGCAGTTCCTCGACGCCGGCTGCCACCTGCCCGCCAGCTGTCTTCTCGCCCGCCCCATCATCGCCCCGGACATCGATCGACTGGCCCTGGTCGGCCGCCACCAGAGACGAAACCAGGTTCTGATAGGCATAAAGGTTCGACGCGTTGCGCAGATGCACCTTGTGCACGGCTTCACCCGATTGGTCGAAGAACTGGAGGCTGCGACGGATTTCGTCGCCATCGCGCTTCTCCACGGCGAAGCCATGTGCCCAGGCCTTCGGGAAGATCCGGAGGTCTATATGCTCGCTGAGCACGATCGCGTGCTGGCTGCCGGTGACGACCTTGTCGTAGACGCCGATCTTCTCGTGCACGGCGCTTGCGTTGCGGGTAAGCGCCATGACCTCGCCGACCGCCTCGAGGCCGATCAGCACATCGTTGACGCGCGGTTCGATGCGCGTGACGTTCTGCCCGCAATAGGCGGCGATGTACTCCGCTTCCGAGATGCCCAGCATCTGGGCAAAGTCACGTTCGCGCATTTTGGGATTTTCTGATCTCGCCAGGCGGATCTCATGCGGCGCGGGTTTGACGCGGGCATCCATGGAAATGGCCTTTACTTGTTGAGGATGAGCTTGCCCTGGCGCGTGATCTTCAGGCGGTAGAGCGAACCGCCATGGTCGATCCCGATCTCGAGGTCACCGGCAAACAGCACCGAACTCGACACCGTGCGGATGGCCAGAGGTTGTGTCTGCCTGCGTTCGGGAACCTCGACATAGGACCTTCTCGTCCGATAGCGGAAATCGTCGTGACTGTGACTGTTCATGGGGCGCTCCCACCTGTTTTCCTGCTGTTGGCTCGGCGGTTTTCGGGTTTGCAAGGCAGCACGAAATCAATCTTGACTCGAACTATCATGTTCAATAGTCAGTGCAATACCGGAGTAAACGAGTCAAGATTTAAAATTACTCCCACTTTGAACAAGTTGCCAGCAAGCCTCGCGCCAGCCCGCAAAGACACCGGAGAATAGGGGCATGGGGTCTTTGGCCTGCAACGGAGCCGCCACTTGGTCGGACGGCAACGAAGCTATGGAAGCGTTCAGGACGCGCGCGAAGCGCTCGGCAGCCTTGATGGCGGGAGTGGCGGCGATTGCTTGCGGGCTCAGCACCCCGCTCCTGGCACAGGAAGCTGAAGAGCCGACAGCAACCCAGGAACCGGCCGATACCAATGCCGAAGCCAGGACCACGGTTCTGGACAAGATCACCGTCGTGAGCCGGACCAATGAAACGGCGATCGATACGATGGCCTCCGTCAGCCATGTCGGCGAGGAACAGCTTCAGCGCCGCATGGCCTCGACCCCGCAGGACGTGCTTTTTGGTGTCCCCGGCGTGACATTGCAGTCGGACGCGAACAGATCGGCATCGAGCGTAAATATTCGCGGCCTGCAGGATTTCGGACGTGTCGCGGTGATCGTCGATGGTGCACGGCAGAATTTCCAGCGCTCCGGCCATGGCACCCAGTCCATGTTCTGGCTTGATCCGGAACTGGTGAAGCAGGTCGATGTCATCCGCGGGCCCGTGGCCAACACCTACGGCTCGGGTGCGATCGGTGGCGTGGTCACCTATGAAACCAAGGATGCCGTCGATTTCCTGCGCCCGGGCGAAACCTGGGGTGCTTCCGTCACTGGCCGCCACGATACCAACGGACATGGCTGGACGACCAGCGCGACCGGCGCATACCGCTTCAACGACGCAGCCGACATCATCGGCAATTTCGTCTGGCGGGACTTCGGCGACTACAAGGATGGCGACGGCGACCGGGTTTCCGGGACCGGCTTCGACATTCTCAGCGGCCTGCTCAAGACCACCGTGCGTCCCACCGAAAACAGCGAGTTGAAACTGGGCTGGCTCGGGGCCAATGACAGCTGGACCGAGGGAACCGACGCTTACGGTATGGACGTGAAGCAAAACACCTTCACCGGCCACTACAACATCACCGACGAGGACCGGAGCTGGCTCGACCTGCACATCAATGCTTCGCTCAACAAGGCCGGGCTCGACCAGACCTATCTCAGGGATGTCACCCGGTTCAGCTCCGTTACCGGACAGCCGATCACCCTTCCCGCCGGCTCGCAGACCACCTACGATCTCGATACCTACGGCATCGATATCTGGAACACGTCGCGCTTCGATACCGGCGCCATTTCGCACGAACTCACTTATGGCGGCGACTGGGTGAGCGACGATGTGGTGACGGCCAGCCCGGAAGGCGGCAGCGACATCTTCACACCTTCCGGAAAGCGCCGGGTCTCCGGTGCCTACATCCAGGACAAGCTGACCTACGAATGGCTCGAGGTGGTCGGCGCGCTGCGTTATGACAGCTACAAGCTCGATGGCGATACGACCGAGGTGTCGGGAGACCGGCTGTCGCCGCGCCTGACCGTCGGCGTCTCGCCCTTCGAGCAGCCCGGTCTGAGCGGCCTGCAATTCTACGGAACCTATGCCGAGGGCTACCGGTCACCATCGCTCTCCGAGACGGTTATCAGCGGCCTGCACCCGAACGGCGTGGTCTTTCCCTTCCTGCCCAATCCCGACCTCAGGCCGGAAACGGCCAAGACGTGGGAAGTCGGCCTGAACTACGGCTATGACGGCGCCTTTGCTGCCGACGACTCGCTGCGCTTGAAGGCGGCCTATTTCAACAATGACGTGGACGACTATATCGGCGGCACGATGGTATCGGCATTCGATCCGACTGCCGGCTGCCCGATGATAAATCCGCGCCTGCCGATCTGCTTCCAGTACCAGAACTTCGCCAATGCAAAGATCAGGGGCTTCGAACTGGAGGGTATCTACGATGCAAGTTGGGGCTTTGCGGGACTTTCCGCATCCATCATCAATGGTCACACCATAGATGAAGACGGTCTTCGCGAAGATCTCATCACCATTCCGTCGAGCCAGGTGACGGCGCAGATCGGTTTCCGCTTCCTGGAAGACAAGCTCACCATCGGCGGCGAAGTGCAATATAACGGCGCTCCCAAGGGCAACGACGCCGCCAAGGACTATACGCTAGTCAACGCCTTCGCCAGCTATCAAGCCACCGAGGATTTCCGGGTCGACTTCCGCGCCGACAACATCTTCGACGTGAAATACTCGAATCCGCTGAACGCCTCTGCTACAACCACGCTCTACGAGCCCGGCGTAACTTTGAAGCTGGCTGCAACCATGCGTTTTGGAGGTTAAGAACAGGTGCTGAAGGCGACGACACTCATCCACTCCCTGGCCTCCGCGATGATGCTGTCGCTTGTCCTGGGCACGCCATCGCTTGCCCAGGATCAACCCTCCAGCCCGTCCCTCGACCTGGAACTCAACGCCGCGCAGCCTTCCGAAAAGGGCTGCCGGCTGACCTTCGTTGTGGCCAACAAGCTGGGTTCGGACCTGTCCAAGGCGGCATTCGAGATAGCGCTGTTCAACGACGCCGGCGTGGTCGATCGTTTGACAGTGCTCGACTTCAAGGACCTGCCGAAGGAAAAGACGAAGGTGATCCGCTTCGATCTGCCCGGAGTCGACTGCGCGCGCATCAGCCGCGTACTCATCAATCAGGCAACCGAATGCGCCGGTACGGATGTGGAGCCGGGCGCCTGCATGGGTCGCCTCAAGCTGAACAGCCGCACGGACACCGTGTTCAGCACTTGATGAGGCCCAATCTTGTCTCAGCATCTGAAAGGAATGAACGCATGTATGTCGCGATGAATCGCTTCAAGGTGAAGCCGGGCATGGAGGAAGACTTCGAAAACGTCTGGAAGAGCCGCAACTCGACGCTTTCGGAAATGAAGGGTTTCCAGCAGTTCCACCTGCTGCGCAGCACCTACAACGAGGAAGAGGGCTATACGCTGTTTGCCTCGCACACCGTCTGGGACAGCCGCGAGGATTTCGAGGCCTGGACCAAGTCGCAGAATTTCCGTGATTCGCACAAGAACGCCGGCACCAGCAAGCTGACCGTGTTCGGCCACCCGCAATTCGAAGGCTTTTCGTCCGTCGACGGCGCCTGACACCTCCCAAGTCTCGGAAAGCCGCCGCCCGAACAACCGGGCGGCGGCTTTTTGTCATGCGCCCGCGAGCAATGTCGCGTTGCCGCCGGCAGCCGTGGTGTCCACGCAGACCGCGCGTTCGTGTGCATAGGCGGCCGGATAAAGAACTTCGCTGACCAGTGGCACGATCGGCCCCTTGCGTTTGGCAAGCGCGCGCCGGATTTCCTGCGCCGTCTCCGCTCCCCCTGCAAAGGCGACAACATCCACCGCCAGGGTTTCCAGCGCCGCCACAGGTGCCACGCCATCCAGTGCGGCCAGCGGAAGCCCCTTGCCCGTCAAGGCGTTCAGGACGCCCGGCGCACCGGGCGCCACGGCAAGGACAGCGTTGCCGGCGGCCAGCGCCTGGACGACCTGTGCCAGCAGCGCATCGCCGTCCGGTCCAAGGCAAAGCACCCGGCCCCGCGGGACCAGCGCCAACGTGTTCGCTTCCCCTGTCGGCCCGGGAAGATCGACCGGCCCGAAGTCAACCGCAGCGGCCGCGACGATCGCAGCCGCACCCTTGCCGCGCAGAAGCTTCCGCAGCACCGCGACACGGTCCGGCGCAGCACTCCAGCCATCCAACGTGACGGGCGGCAGACTTGCCGCCAGTAGCTCGGCAGCGATTTCCATCCCGTCTGCGCCCTCCACCGCATTTCGGGGCGAGCGACGGAAACGCCGCAGATAATGCGGGCCGCCGGCCTTCGGCCCCGTCCCGGACAGGCCTTCGCCCCCGAAGGGCTGGGAACCCACAACCGCGCCGATCTGGTTGCGGTTGACGTAGATATTGCCGGCATGGACACCATCGACGATATGCTGGACGCGTGCCTCGATGCGGGTGTGCAGGCCGAACGTCAGGCCGTAACCCTTTGAGTTTATGGTGGCAATGACCTTGTCGAGATCGTCGGCATCGAAGCTCGCGACATGCAGGACCGGCCCGAACACCTCGCGCTCCATTTCTTCAATGCCCGAGACGCGGAACACATGCGGCGCGACGAAACGGCCCTGCTCCGGCGCTTCCAGCCTGGCCAGCAGCTTGCCCTTTGCTTCCATGGACGCACAGTAGTCATTGATCGAAACCTGGGCTTCCTCGTCGATGACAGGGCCGACATCGGTGGATATCCGCCAGGGGTCGCCGACGCCGAGCGCTTTCATCGCGCCCTCAAGCATCTCCAGCATCTTCCTCTCGACGTCCTTCTGGACATAGAGGACGCGCAAGGCCGAGCAGCGCTGCCCCGCGCTCTGGAAGGACGAGGCGAGGATATCGCGCACCGCCTGCTCGGGCAGCGCGGTGGAATCGATGATCATCGCATTCATGCCGCCGGTCTCGGCGATTAGCATGGCATCGGGCGCGGCTGTCTCGGCAAGCTGTCGTTCGATCAGCTTTGCAACTTCCGTCGATCCGGTGAAGCACACGCCGGCGATACGCGGATCGGCCGTCAACGGCGCGCCCACCGTCGGGCCATCGCCCGGCAGAAGCTGGATGATATCTTCGGGGATGCCCGCCTGACGCATGAGTTCCACCCCGCGCGCGGCAATCAGTGGTGTCTGCTCGGCCGGTTTGGCGATCACCGCATTGCCGGTGACAAGCGCGGCTGCAATCTGGCCGGTGAAGATCGCGAGCGGGAAATTCCACGGCGAGATACAGGCGATGACGCCCCGCGCCTCCGTTCCTGCCTCGGCATTTTCGGCTTCGGAAGCGTAGTAGCGCAGGAAGTCCACCGCCTCGCGCACCTCGGCAACCCCATCGGCCAGCGACTTGCCGGCCTCGCGGGTGGCCAGCGCGAAGAACTCGACCGCATTGGCCTCGTAGAGATCGGCTATCCTGCGCAGGATCGCCGCGCGCTCGCCCACCAGGCGCCGCGCCCAGGCCGGTTGGGCTTCGACCGCGATGCGAACCGCGGTCGCCACCTGCTTGGCGGAAGCCTCGATCACCGTGCCGACGACATCATCCGGCCGTGCCGGATTGATCACCTTGCGTTCGGCGCCATATCCGGCCGCGCGCGTAACCGGCTTTGCCGACCAGCGATCCGGGGTCGCGAACGTCGCCCTCGCATGCTCGATCGCGGCAAGCGTGACCGGATCGGTGATGTCCCAGCCCTTCGCGTTGCGCCGTTCCGTTCCGAAGATTTCCGCCGGTCGCACGATGGCGGGATTGGCTGCTGGTCCCTGCGCCTGCGCCACCTCGAACGGATCGCGGGCGATGGTTTCCGGCCTCACGCTCTCATCGGTCAACTGATGGACGAAGGAGGAATTGGCGCCGTTTTCAAGCAGGCGGCGCACCAGATAGGCGAGCAGATCCGAATGCGCCCCGACCGGCGCATAGATGCGGCAGCGCGTACCTTCGGCCTTGCGCACCGCCTCGTGCAACTGTTCGCCCATGCCGTGAAGGCGCTGGAATTCGAAACAGTCGCGATCCGGCGCCATGGACAGGATGGCTGCGACCGTATGGGCATTGTGGGTGGCGAACTGCGGATAGATGCGGTCTGTCATCGACAGCAGCTTGCGGGCACAGGAAATGTAGGAAATGTCGGTATTCACCTTGCGCGTGAAGACCGGATAACCGTCCAGCCCGAGCACCTGCGCCCGCTTGATCTCGGTATCCCAATAGGCACCCTTGACCAGCCGCACCATGATCTTGCGGTCGAGCCGGTTTGCCAGCGCATAAAGCCAGTCGATGACGAAGGCGCAGCGCGGCCCATAGGCCTGCACCACCACGCCGAAGCCGTCCCAATCCGCAAGCTCTGGCTCCGCCAGAACGCGTTCGATGACATCGAGCGACAGGTCGAGGCGGTCGGCCTCCTCGGCGTCGATATTAAGCCCCATGCGGGCGCGGCGGGCAGCCAGCGCCAAAGACAGCAGGCGCTCGGCCATCACGGGCAGCATCTCGTCACGCTGCGCCACCTCATAGCGTGGATGCAAGGCCGAGAGCTTGACCGAAATGCCGGGATTCGTGCGGATATCCTGCCTGTTGGAGCCGCTGTCCAGCGCTGAAATGGCGTCGGCATAGGCGCGATGGTAGCGCAGGGCATCCGCATCGGTGCGCGCCGCCTCGCCCAGCATGTCGTAGGAATAGAGATAGCCCTTGGCGATCAGCGGGCGCCCGCGCTTGACGGCTTCGGCGATGGTGCGCCCGAGAACGAACTGCTCGCCCATTTCGCGCATTGCAGCGGCCACCGCCTTGCGAATGACCGGTTCGCCGAGCCGGCGCACCATGGAGCGCAGCGTGCCGGCAATGCCGTCGTCGTCCTCGTCGTCCAGCACCCGGCCGGTCAGCATCAGTGCCCAGGTCGACGCGTTGACGAAGATCGAGCTGGAGCCCCCGGAATGCGCCGACCAGTCATGCGGCGCGATCTTGTCCTGGATCAGCTCGTCCATGGTCTCGCTGTCGGGAACGCGCAGCAGGGCTTCGGCCAGGCACATCAGCGCCACGCCTTCCTTCGTGGAAAGGCCGTAGGCCGAGAGAAACACCACCATCAGCCGCGGATCGGAGGAGGCGCGAACTGTCTTGACCAGGTCGACGGCGCGCGCCGAAATCGCCTTGCGCTCGGCCTCGCTCAGCCTGGCCGCCTCCACCAGCCTTGCCAGTGCCTTTTCCTCGTCGGGCAGGTAGTTGGCACGGATTTGTTCGCGGATGGTGTCGAGCAGTGGAGCGGTCATGGGACATCCTGCTTGCCAGAGGAGAACTGACGCTAGCCCTATCATAGTCCCGTTTCAGGCACGGCCCAAAGAATTGGATTTGAAAGATCGAATAACCTATAAGAGGTAAGGTTATCCTATATTATGGACTGCTTTCTCGATGAATAAAGACCATCTGGACCGCATCGACCGGAACATCCTCCTCGCCCTCTCACGCGACGGCAGGCTTTCCATGGCCGAACTGGCCTCGCGTGTCGGCCTGTCGAAGACGCCCGTGCAGGCGCGTGTGCGGCGCCTGGAGCAGGAAGGTTTCATTCGCGGCTATGCCGCGGTGGTCGACCACGAGCGCATGGGCGATGGCCATGTCGCCTTCGTCCAGGTCAAACTGTCCGACACGCGCTCGGCCGCGCTGGAGGCCTTCAGCCGTTCCGTGCAGAATGTGGCCGAGATCGAGCAGTGCCACATGATGGCGGCCAGCTTCGACTACCTGCTCAAGGTGCGCACGAAGGACATCGCATCCTACCGGCGCGTGCTTGGCGAGCGCATTTCCGCCCTGCCCCATGTCGCACAGACATCGACCTTCGTGGCGATGGAGACGGTGAAGGACCGCTGAGCAACCGCACGCCTGCATGCCTCCATCAGCGGAGGTAGTCAGTTCGACGCCGTCAAGGTAAAATCGCTGGCGATGCGGAGGAGCAGCCAATGGCAAACGGCATTGCGTCGATCGGCGAATGCATGCTCGAACTGTCAGGACAAAGTGCCCCGATCTGGCGGATGGGTTTTGCCGGCGACACCTTCAACACGCTCTGGACCTTGCGCGCGCTCAGTTCCGGGCACCACGTCGACTATGTCTCGGCCTTCGGCGACGATCCGTTTTCGAAGGACCAGATCGAGTTCTTCCGTCAGCATGACATCGGCATTGCCAGCAGCCCGATCATTGCCGGCGCCCGCCCCGGCCTTTATGCGATCAAGCTGGACGGAGCCGAACGCTCTTTCACCTATTGGCGCAGCGACGCGGCCGCCCGCAAGCTTGCGAGCGATCCTCCCGCCCTGGCAAAAAGCCTTGAAAACCGGGCGCTTATTTCTTTTTCCGGAATCACTTTGGCAATTCTGGACCCCACCGCCAGGCACACGCTGCTGCAGAAGATTTCGGATGCGCGCGCTCACGGCTCCCACATCGCTTTCGACCCCAACTACCGGCCGGTACTGTGGCAGGACAGGGCGACCGCCCGCGAGGCCATCGGCCAGGCACTGAAGGTGACCGACATCGCCCTGCCGACCTTTTCGGACGAGGAAGCCTTGTTCGGCGACCCATCGCCGGAAGCCACGGTGGAACGGCTGGAAAAGGCCGGCGTGGCCGAGATCGTCGTCAAGAACGGCGATCGGGAAGCGCTGATCTCGCATTACGAAAACACGGTCTCGGTTCCGGCCACATA
>JBARWP010000605.1:0-7039 GCA_049646905.1 Pseudaminobacter sp.
GAATTCGGACAGGTCGAAAAGGGCTGATCCGGAAGTCCGCGGGCGCCTCGGCGTTCTCGGGCAGGCGATGGGCGAGGGCCGGTCGCCGTAGAGGTGGAAGGATGATGTGGCTATGCCAACCGCTGTGTTCCGCACCACCAAACTGCAACCGTCGGAAATTTCCGGCATGAAGACAAGGCAGACAAGAGATGGCTAAGAAAGTTGCGGGCCAGCTCAAGCTTCAGGTTCCTGCGGGTTCGGCGACGCCGTCGCCCCCGATCGGCCCTGCGCTTGGTCAGCGTGGCATCAATATCATGGAGTTCTGCAAGGCGTTTAACGCGCAGACCCAGGAACTGGAAAAGGGTTCGCCCATTCCGGTCGTGATCACCTATTATCAGGACACGTCGTTCACCTTCGTCATGAAGACGCCGCCGGTGACCTACTTCCTCAAGAAGGCCGCGAACCTCAAGTCGGGCTCCAAGGAGCCGGGCAAGACCAAGGCTGGGCAGATCAGCCGCGACAAGGTGCGCGAAATCGCTGAGGCCAAGATGAAGGACCTGAACGCGAACGACGTGGAATCGGCCATGCGCATGGTCGAGGGTTCCGCCCGTTCGATGGGCCTGGAAGTGGTGGGCTGAGACCATGGCAAAGATTTCAAAGCGTGTAGCCAAGTCCCGTGAGGGCGTCGACGTCAACAAGGCCTATGGCCTGGGTGAGGCGATTGAACTTCTGAAGGATCGTTCGAAGGTCAAGTTCGACGAGACGATCGAAATCGCCATGAACCTCGGCGTCGACCCGCGTCATGCCGACCAGATGGTCCGTGGTGTGGTCAACCTGCCGAACGGCACCGGACGGACCGTCCGCGTCGCTGTTTTCGCCAGGGATGCGAAGGCTGACGAAGCCCGCGCCGCCGGTGCCGATGTCGTCGGTGCCGAGGACCTGGTCGAGACTGTGCAGAAGGGCGAGATCAATTTCGACCGCTGCATCGCCACGCCAGACATGATGCCGCTCGTCGGCCGTCTGGGCAAGGTTCTCGGGCCTCGCGGCATGATGCCGAACCCGAAGGTCGGCACCGTGACCACGGATATCGCCGCGGCCGTCAAGGCTTCGAAGGGTGGTGCGGTCGAGTTCCGCGTCGAGAAGGCCGGTATCGTCCATGGCGGCGTCGGCAAGCTCTCCTTCGACACCAAGGCGCTGGAAGAAAACGTTCGCGCCTTCGCCGATGCGGTCAACAAGGCCAAGCCGGCTGGTGCCAAGGGCGTCTACGTCAAGAAGGTGTCGATTACCTCGACGATGGGTCCTGGTCTGAAGGTCGATATTGCAAGCATCGCGCCTGTGGCGTGATGTGAAGCCGGGTCAGGTCGTGTCGTCGGCCTGATCCTGATGAAGAATTCCGGGTCTTACGGGGCCCGGATACCGGAAGCGGAATGCTTCCGGACATCCTGTCCGAGATTGCAGGTGGTCCCGACCTTAATTCGCATGGACCTGCATGAGACGGGTGAAGACCAGACAAAGGAGCCATGCTCCGATGAAAGGTTCGAACCGTGTTTGCCTTTTGTCTGCGCGCCGGACGCCCGAGTTGAGATCGGACCGGTGTGGCGAAAGGGGGCAGGATCCTCGAGCGTCGTTCGGGTGATCCGGAATTCTGGATGGCCCGGCCGGCAAAAGGCAACCCGGCAGGCATTTCGTCATGAAATGGCTGCCAACTGGAGATAGGCAGTGGATAGAGCGGAAAAGCGCGAATTCGTCACGGGCCTGAACGAGGTGTTCGCAAGCACCGGTTCAGTCGTCGTGGCCCACTATGCCGGGCTTACAGTTGCGAACATGAACGACCTGCGGTCGAAGATGCGCGCGGCTGGCGGCACCGTCAAGGTCGCGAAGAACCGCCTCGCCATAATCGCTCTTCAGGGCACGGAATCCGAAGGCATGAAGGATCTGTTCAAGGGACAGACCCTGATCGCCTATGCGGATGATCCGGTCGCGGCACCCAAGGTTGCCGCCGATTTCGCCAAGGGAAATGACAAGCTCGTCATTCTCGGTGGCGCGATGGGCGCAGCCACGCTCGATGCCGATGGTGTGAAGGCTCTTGCCACCATGCCGTCGCTTGACGAGCTCAGGGCCAAGATCGTCGGCATGATTCAGACGCCGGCAACCCGGATCGCCGCGGTCGTCAACGCACCGGCAGGAAATCTTGCCCGCGTTTTCGGCGCCTATGCCCGGAAGGACGAGGCGGCATGAGGCCGTTCCTCAACCTGCACCAACAAACCGTGTTCGAACTTTTGAAGGAAATGAAAAATGGCTGATCTCACCAAGATCGTTGAAGACCTGTCGAGCCTGACCGTCCTCGAGGCGGCCGAGCTGTCGAAGCTGCTGGAAGAGAAGTGGGGCGTTTCGGCCGCTGCTCCGGTGGCTGTTGCCGCTGCTGCCGGCGGTGCCGCCGCTCCGGCCGAGGCCGCGGAAGAGAAGACCGAATTCGACGTCATCCTCGCCGATGCCGGCGCCCAGAAGATCAACGTGATCAAGGAAGTGCGCGCGATCACCGGCCTCGGCCTCAAGGAAGCCAAGGACCTGGTCGAAGCCGCTCCGAAGCCGGTCAAGGAAGCGGTGGCCAAGGCCGACGCAGAGAAGATCAAGGCCCAGCTCGAAGCAGCCGGCGCCAAGGTCGAACTGAAGTAAGTATTGCGGAATCGGCGGGTGGCCTTGCCGCCCGCCGGTCCCCCAAAGTGGGACAAGTGTTTGGAAACCTCTTTCCTGAGGGTCGGCGGCGGCCTTCAGGAAACGGGTTTTCACCCGTTTCGGATGGATCGTGCGCAAGCATGATCAAGCATTGCAAGGCGCGCCGGCCGAGGCCGCGCCCCAAGAGAGCGAGCTAAGGAGCGACGATGGCCCAGACCCAGACTTTCAATGGCCGCAGGCGCGTACGCAAGTTTTTCGGAAATATCCCGGAAGTTGCGGAGATGCCGAACCTGATCGAGGTTCAAAAGGCATCATATGACCAGTTCCTCATGGTGGACGAGCCCGAAGGCGGCCGTCCGGACGAGGGCCTGCAGGCTGTTTTCAAGTCGGTCTTCCCGATTTCCGATTTTTCCGGCGCCTCGATGTTGGAATTCGTCAAGTACGAGTTCGAGGCCCCGAAGTTCGACGTTGACGAATGCCGCCAGCGCGACCTGACCTTTGCCGCGCCGCTCAAGGTGACGCTGCGCCTCATCGTGTTCGATATCGACGAGGACACCGGCGCCAAGTCGATCAAGGACATCAAGGAGCAGGACGTCTATATGGGCGACATGCCGCTGATGACGTCGAACGGCACCTTCATCGTCAACGGCACCGAGCGCGTCATCGTCAGCCAGATGCACCGTTCGCCGGGCGTGTTCTTCGACCACGACAAGGGCAAGTCGCATTCGTCGGGCAAGCTCCTGTTTGCCGCGCGCGTCATTCCCTATCGTGGTTCCTGGCTCGACATCGAGTTCGATTCCAAGGACGTCGTGCATGCGCGCATCGACCGTCGCCGCAAGATCCCGGTGACGTCGCTCTTGATGGCGCTCGGCATGGACGGCGAGGAGATCCTGTCCACCTTCTACAACAAGATCGAGTACAAGCGCTCGGGCGACCACTGGCGCATCCCCTACACCGTGGAGCGGTTCCGCGGCCTGAAGGCGGTGGACGATCTGGTCGATGCCGATACAGGTGAAATCGTCGTCGAGGCGGGCAAGAAGATCACCGCGCGCCAGGCCAAGCAGCTTGCCGACAAGGGCCTGAAGGCGATCAAGGCCACGCAGGACGATCTCTACGGCAGCTACCTTGCTGAGGACGTCGTGGACTATGCGACCGGCGAGATCTTCCTCGAAGCAGGCGACGAGATAGATGAAAAGACGCTGAAGGTCCTGCTCTCGACAGGTGCTGAAGAATTCAGCGTGCTGGACATCGACCATATCAATATTGGCGGCTACATCCGCAACACGCTCGCGGTCGACAAGAACGAGAGCCGCCAGGATGCGCTGTTCGACATCTACCGCGTCATGCGCCCGGGCGAGCCGCCCACGCTCGAGACGGCAGAGGCGATGTTCAATTCGCTGTTCTTCGATGCGGACCGTTACGACCTCTCGGCCGTCGGTCGCGTCAAGATGAACATGCGTCTCGACCTCGACTGCCCGGATACCGTACGCGTGCTGCGCAAGGAAGACATCCTGGCCGTGGTCAAGACCCTGGTCGAACTGCGCGACGGCAAGGGCGAGATCGACGACATCGACAATCTCGGCAACCGCCGCGTGCGTTCGGTCGGCGAACTGATGGAAAACCAGTATCGCGTCGGCTTGCTTCGCATGGAGCGCGCCATCAAGGAGCGCATGTCCTCGATCGAGATCGACACGGTCATGCCGCAGGACCTGATCAACGCCAAGCCGGCGGCTGCCGCCGTGCGCGAGTTCTTCGGTTCCTCGCAGCTCTCCCAGTTCATGGACCAGACCAACCCGCTGTCGGAGATCACCCACAAGCGCCGTCTTTCGGCGCTTGGACCCGGCGGTCTGACCCGCGAGCGTGCCGGCTTCGAGGTGCGCGACGTGCACCCGACGCATTACGGCCGCATCTGCCCGATCGAGACGCCGGAAGGCCCGAACATTGGCCTGATCAACTCGCTGGCGACCTTCGCGCGCGTCAACAAATACGGCTTCATCGAGACGCCGTATCGCAAGATCGTCGATGGCAAGGTGACGCTGGACGTCACCTATCTGTCGGCGATGGAAGAGGCCAAGCACTATGTCGCGCAGGCCAACGCCGATCTCGACAGAGAGGGCCGTTTCGTCGACGAATTCGTCATTTGCCGTCATAGCGGCGAAGTGATGATGGCGCCGCGCGAAAACGTCGACCTGATGGACGTGTCGCCCAAGCAGCTCGTTTCGGTTGCCGCAGCACTGATCCCGTTCCTGGAAAACGACGACGCCAACCGCGCTCTCATGGGCTCGAACATGCAGCGTCAGGCCGTGCCGCTGGTGCGCGCCGAAGCGCCGTTTGTGGGCACCGGCATGGAGCCGATCGTTGCGCGTGACTCCGGGGCGGCCATCGGCGCACGCCGTGGCGGCATCGTCGACCAGGTCGATGCGACGCGTATCGTTATCCGTGCGACCGAGGATCTCGATCCGGGCAAGTCCGGCGTCGATATCTACCGGCTGATGAAGTTCCAGCGTTCGAACCAGAACACCTGCATCAACCAGCGTCCGCTGGTGAAGATGGGCGACCGGGTCAACAAGGGCGACATCATCGCCGACGGCCCGTCGACCGACCTGGGCGATCTGGCGCTCGGCCGCAACGTGCTCGTGGCCTTCATGCCTTGGAACGGCTACAACTACGAGGACTCCATCCTGCTCTCCGAGCGCATCGTCGCCGACGACGTCTTCACCTCGATCCACATAGAGGAGTTCGAGGTGATGGCGCGCGACACCAAGCTCGGGCCTGAGGAAATCACCCGCGATATTCCGAATGTGTCGGAAGAAGCGCTGAAGAACCTCGACGAAGCCGGTATCGTCTATATCGGCGCGGAAGTGCTGCCGGGCGACATCCTCGTCGGCAAGATCACGCCGAAGGGCGAAAGCCCAATGACGCCGGAAGAAAAGCTCCTGCGCGCCATCTTCGGTGAAAAGGCTTCCGATGTGCGCGACACCTCCATGCGCATGCCGCCGGGGGCCTATGGAACCGTGGTCGAGGTTCGCGTGTTCAACCGCCATGGCGTCGAAAAGGACGAACGCGCAATGGCGATCGAGCGCGAGGAAATCGAACGCCTTGCCAAGGACCGTGACGACGAGCAGGCTATTCTGGACCGCAACGTCTATTCGCGCCTGTCCGACATGCTGATCGGCAAGGATGCGATTGCCGGGCCGAAGGGCTTCAAGAAGGGCTCCACGCTCTCCAAGGAGACGCTTGACGACTATCCTCGCTCGCAGTGGTGGCAGTTCGCCGTCGAGGACGAGAAGCTCCAGAGCGAACTCGAGGCTCTGCGCGGCCAGTACGACGATTCCAAGAAGGCGCTCGAACAGCGCTTCATGGACAAGGTCGAGAAGGTGCAGCGTGGCGACGAGATGCCGCCCGGCGTCATGAAGATGGTCAAGGTCTTCGTGGCCGTGAAGCGCAAGATGCAGCCCGGCGACAAGATGGCCGGCCGTCACGGCAACAAGGGCGTGGTTTCGCGCATCGTTCCGGTCGAGGACATGCCGTTCCTCGAGGACGGCACCCATGCCGACATCGTGCTCAATCCGTTGGGCGTGCCGTCGCGCATGAATGTCGGCCAGATCCTGGAAACGCATCTGGGCTGGGCATGCGCGGGCATGGGCAAGAAGATCGGCGAACTGATCGATGCGTACAAGGGGGGCGGCGATATCAAGCCGCTGCGCCAGACCATCGAGCAGATCATCCCGGCCAACGACCGCAACGAGCCGGTGCGCGAGTATGACGACGAGTCCATCATTCGCCTTGGCGAGCAGATGCGGCGCGGCGTTTCCATCGCGACCCCGGTCTTCGATGGCGCGCATGAAGCCAACATCAACGAGATGCTGGAACAGGCGGGCCTGCATTCGAGCGGCCAGTCGCAGCTCTATGACGGGCGTACCGGCGAGCCGTTCGATCGCAAGGTGACGATGGGCTACATATATATGCTCAAGCTTCACCACCTGGTGGACGACAAGATCCACGCGCGTTCGATCGGGCCTTACTCGCTCGTCACCCAGCAGCCGCTGGGCGGCAAGGCGCAGTTCGGCGGCCAGCGCTTCGGCGAAATGGAGGTCTGGGCGCTCGAGGCTTACGGCGCCGCCTACACGCTGCAGGAGATGCTGACGGTGAAGTCGGACGACGTGGCCGGCCGCACCAAGGTCTATGAGGCGATCGTGCGCGGAGACGATACGTTTGAAGCCGGCATTCCGGAGAGCTTCAACGTTCTGGTCAAGGAAATGCGTTCGCTTGGCCTCAATGTCGAACTGGAAAACACCAAGGTCGACGACCTGCCGACGCAGCTGCCCGACGCTGCGGAATAGCCGAGATAAGGCGTGCCGCAGAGCCGGAACAGGCTCTGCGG
>JBARWP010000606.1:0-14355 GCA_049646905.1 Pseudaminobacter sp.
TGGGGCGCAGGAAGGACGGCTCCACCTTTCCGATGAAACTCTTCGTGGGAGAGATGAATTCAGCAGCGGGGCGCTTTTTCACTGGCTTCATCCGTGACCTCACCGAGCGCGAAGACTCCGAAGCGCGGTTGCAGCAAATCCAGAATGAGCTGGCGCGCCTCGCCCGGGTTAACGAACTTGGTGAAATGGCGTCGACGCTCGCGCATGAACTCAACCAACCACTCGCTGCTATTGCAAATTATGCCCAGGGCTGTGTCCGCTTCCTCAAAGATGTAGATGATACAACCGCGGCCCGCATCAGAGACGCGGTGGAGGAAATGGCGAAACAATCACTGCGGGCTGGGGGGATCATCCGGCATCTGAGGGAATTCGTCACGCGGGGAGAAACGGAGAAATCATCTCAAGACCTGCGCCTGCTCATCGAAGAAGCAGGTGCCTTGGCGCTCGTCGGCTCACGGGAGCAGGGCGTGCGGCCGGTCTTCGAGTTCGTTTCGGAAGAACAAAATGTCATGGTGGATAAGGTTCAAATCCAGCAAGTCCTGATCAACCTCATGCGCAACGGCATGGAAGCCATGCGTGAAAGCGATGGGCGAGACCTGATTGTGCGCACGGCGCGAGACGGACCCGGACATGTCATGATCGAGGTGGCCGACACGGGGCCAGGCATTTCCGACGAAATAGCGGCTCGCCTTTTCCAGCCTTTCGTGACCAGCAAGGCGAACGGCATGGGTATCGGCCTTTCGATATCCAAGCGCATCATCGAAGCGCACGGCGGACAGATATCAGTTACTCGCAATACCAAGGGGGGCGCCACGTTCCGGTTCTCGCTCCCGGTCGCAGGAAAAGAGACTACCGATGCACATTGATAGCTACGTTGTCCACGTGGTCGACGACGAGGAGGCGGTCCGCAAGTCGCTTGCCTTCCTCCTGACCATGGTGGGCTTCACGGCAAGGGTGCACGAGTCCGCGACGAGCTTTCTCGCTTCGAGCCAACGATGCACCGGGGAGAGCATGATTGCGAGCACGAGCGCCCATGTAAGCGCCGAGAGGAACGGCAGCGAGAGTCGATAACATAGATAGAGACCGATTGCGGTCCCAAGGAGCACAACCAGGGACTTTAAGCGAAATGCATCAATAATGCTTTCGTGATGGCCTCCGATAGCGAAAGAATGCTTGGGAATAGGGTCCTCTCGTCCCGTCATATCCGCACTCCCGTGATGATCCCTGCAACCCAGACGATGAAGCGTACGTGAACGCTGAGCTTGCGCTTTGAGTTTGATCAAGGGCGAACCATTTACGGGCGGCTACAAAAGGAAATGACCGCAGTCCCGCCATCCTCACCCATTGGCCTGAGCGAAATAGAAGCTCGCAGGAGGCTGAAGACCGAAGGCTTCAACGAACTGCCGCGGCCGGATCATCGGTCGACATGGAGGATCTTGCTGGACGTGGTGCGTGAGCCGATGCTTGCGCTTCTGATAGCCGGCGGTGGCATTTATCTTGCGCTGGGCGAGCTCCGTGACGCGCTAATTCTCGTGGCATTTGCCGGCATGTCGGTCCTCATAACGTTCGTTCAGGAAACGCGTACCGAGCGCGTGCTTGAAGCGTTGCGTGACCTCAGCAGTCCGCGCGCGCTGGTCATCCGAGAGGGCAGGAGAGGACGTATCGCCGGCCGCGAGGTCGTACGCGGCGATCTGATCGTGCTCGGTGAGGGCGACCGCGTTCCTGCCGATGCCCGCCTTCTGCAGAGCCGCGACGTGCAAGTTGACGAATCCTTGCTGACCGGTGAATCGATGCCGGTGGGCAAGGTTGCAACGGCAGGTCCCGCAACTGGGCTGTCGCGGCCTGGTGGCGATGGTTTGCCATACGTTTATTCCGGCTCGCTGGTGGTCAGGGGCAGTGGCGTTGCGGAGGTGATCGCGACCGGCCCGCGAAGCGAAATCGGAAAAATCGGCCAATCGCTTCGTGAACTCAAATCCGAGCCGCCGCGGCTTCAGGCGGAAACCCGCCGGTTGGTGCGCCTGTCCGCCGTTGGCGGTGGCATCGTGAGCATAATAGCGGTCGTCTTATACGGCACACTTCGCGGCGGCTGGCTCGATGCTGTGCTCGCGGGCATCACCATCGGCATGTCAATGTTGCCGGAAGAGTTTCCCGTGGTGCTTGCCGTGTTCATGGCGATGGGCGCCTGGCGGATTTCACGCGCCCGCGTACTCACCCGCCGGGCCGCTGCAATCGAAGCCCTGGGGTCGGCAACCGTGCTCTGCACGGACAAGACCGGCACTCTGACCGAGAACCGCATGGTGGTGGCGGAACTTCGCGCGGGAGACGGAGATGTCATCCGCCTTCACGAAAATCCCGGCATCCCCTTGGCAGACGGATTCCGGAACCTGGCTTTGCACGGATTCCTGGCGAGCGAGCCCGAACCGTTCGACCCCATGGAAAGGGCATTTCATGAGCTGGCGCGCGAGCGAGTTGCAACAGCAGGATTGCTTCCGCAGGATGGCTGGAAACTGCTGCGCACCTATGGGCTGCGGCCCGAGCTTCTCGCCGTAACGCAGGTGTGGCAGCCCGTCGGGGACGGAGCGCCGCTTGTCGTCGCCACAAAGGGAGCGCCCGAGGCGATCGCCAGCCTGTGCCGTCTCGGCTCGGAGGACATAGCAGCGATCAAGCAGTTTGTCGATGACATGGCCGTCAGCGGGTTGCGCGTTCTGGGCGTGGCAAGGGCTTCGCTTTCGTCGAGGGACCTGCCCGGATCACCAGAGGCTTTCCCTTTCGAATTCCTGGGTCTGGTCGGCCTCTCCGACCCGCTTCGGCCGAGCGCTCCTGCAGCCATTGCGGAGTGCCGTTCTGCCGGCGTCCGCGTCGTCATGATCACCGGCGACCATCCCGCGACGGCCATCGCCATCGCGCGTCAGGCCGGCCTAGATGCGAGGGAGGTTCTCTCCGGTCGGGAACTCGAAAGATTGAACGATAGCGAACTCGCCCCCCGCCTTCGCAGCGTGAGCGTGTTTGCCAGGATCATGCCCGAGCAGAAGCTGCGTATCGTCCAGGCGCTCAAGGCCGAGGGCGAGATCGTCGCGATGACCGGCGACGGCGTAAACGATGCACCGTCGCTGAAAGCGGCGCATATCGGTGTGGCGATGGGCGCACGCGGCACCGATGTCGCGCGCGAGGCGTCCTCAATCGTCCTGCTCGACGACGACTTCGGCTCCATCGTCAAGGCCATTCGTCTCGGCAGGCGCATCTACGACAACCTCCGCAAAGCGATGGGTTTCATCGTTGCAGTGCACGTGCCCATTGCCGGGTTGGCACTGCTACCGTTGGCTTTCGGACTGCCACTCATCTTCAGCCCGATACACATCGCCTTCCTGGAGATGATCATCGATCCGGTCTGTTCCCTCGTCTTCGAGGCGGAAACCGAGGAGAGGGACGTCATGGATCGTCCGCCCCGTTCGCCGAGCGAGCCGCTGTTCTCATGGCCCCTGATCGGCTGGAGTCTGCTTCAGGGCGTGCTGGCGTTGCTTTCGGTTGCCGCCATCTTCCTGTTCGCACTGCGCAATGACTTCTCCGCAAACGAGGCGAGGGCGCTTGCCTTCGTCTCCCTGGTATCCGTCATCGTCAGCCTCATTCTGGTCAATCGCTCCTTCAGCGCCTCCCTCGTCGTCGCGTTGCGGCGTCCGAATCCTGCGCTTGGGTGGATCCTGCTCGCGGTAGCCGCCATGATCGCGGCGAGTCTGCTGGTCCCACCGCTTCGCGAATTGTTTCATTTCGGGCCGCTGCATCGGGACGATCTCGCACTCGCGCTCGGCGCAGGCGTGACGGTCTTTATCCTGCTGGAACTGATGAAGCCGCTGTGGCGAACGTGCCTGCGTTTCTGACGTCGCTCACCAGCCGCAGGTGGGATCTCGTGCCGGCTCGGCCGTACCACTTATACGCGACTCTCGCTTCCTCAACGGCGAGCGCAAGAATTGCGATCAACCTAGAATCCAGCGCTGTGCGGAATTGAGGTGGGGCTTTTGTTTCGTCTGGCGTATCGGGCAATTAGCTCCCCAGGCCTCCCCAGAGTCCGGCGAGTTTCCACCAGCGCGTTGATGCCGATCAAAGCCGATCGTTGGCCGCGGACCTAGAGTTGGTATTGCGGCGGGAAAGTGCCGCCTTGAACAGTGAGGTAACGATCATGAATGACAGCACAGTGAGACAAGACATCCTCGACGAGCTTGATTTCGAGCCCAGCATCGACGCAGCCGATATCGGCGTCGCGGTCGAGAACGGCATCGTCACCCTGACCGGGCATGTGCCGACCTATGCCCAAAAGGTCACGGTCGAGGATGTCGCGCGCAGGGTAAAAGGCGTGAAAGGCATCGCGCAGGAAATCGAGGTTCGGCCCTTTGGCACCAACCTGACGGCAGACGACGAGATCGCCAAGCGAGCCGTCAACTCGATCAACTGGAACACGTCGATTCCAGACGATGCCGTTCAGGTGAAGGTACAGAAGGGTTGGGTCACGCTGACCGGCAAGGTGGAATGGCAATACCAGAAGTCCGCCGCCGCCGATACGGTCAGGGACCTCGCCGGCGTCGTCGGCGTCTCGAACCAGATCGAGATCAAGCAGCGCGCCTCCGCTTTCGACGTGAAGAAGCGGATCGAGGACGCCTTAAAGCGCAACGCCGAGGTCGAAGCGCAGGCCATCAAGGTCAACATCCTGGAAGGGGGCAAGGTTACGCTCGATGGCAGGGTGCATTCCTGGTCCGAGCGCAGCGCCGCGGAACGCGCGGCGTGGTCGGCGCCGGGAGTCAACAAGGTCGAAGATCGGCTCACCATCGGCTGAGGCTGCCTTCTACCGAAAAGTATGTGACTATCTGAGAGGCGGAAGGCTCAGCTTTCCGCCTCCCGTTCGTTTGAGGTATTCTGTCGTTTGGCAACGCTCATGAAGGCTATGGAGCTCGAAAGACCTGGAACGTCTCTAACCCTGAAAGAACGATCGGAGCCGTTCCCGGGTCATGGCGAACTTCGGTTGCGCGTGGAAGCCTGCGCCGTTTGCCGGACCGACCTTCATGTTGTCGACGGCGATCTTCAGCATGCGAAGCTGCCGCTGGTTCCGGGACATGAGATTGTGGGCGTCGTCGATGCGGTAGGAATCGGCATCGATCCGGGTAGGATCGGACGCCGAGTCGGCGTGCCCTGGCTCGGCCATACCTGCGGGTCCTGTCCCTACTGCAGAGCCGGTGCGGAGAACCTTTGTGATGCCCCGCTCTTTACCGGCTATACGCGCGATGGCGGCTTTGCGACCCATGTGGTGGCCGATGCGAGTTTCGCTTTCGACCTCGATCCCGAGGCTGATCCGGTCGCACTGGCGCCCCTGCTGTGCGCCGGGCTGATCGGCTGGCGGTCGCTGAAAAAGGCGGGAGACGGGAGACGTATCGGCCTTTACGGCTTCGGCGCTGCTGCCCACATCATCGCTCAGGTGTGTATCTGGCAGGGACGCGAAGTCCATGCGTTTACGCGGCCGGGCGACGCGGAGGCGCAGCGCTTTGCGAGGAGCCTTGGTGTGGTTTGGGCCGGCGGATCGGACGAGGCGCCGCCCGTGACACTTGACGCCGCCATCATCTTCGCACCGGTGGGCGAGCTTGTGCCGGCCGCATTGCGCACCGTCCGCAAAGGCGGGCGGGTCGTCTGCGGAGGCATCCACATGAGCGACATTCCCGCAATGCCCTATTCGATCCTGTGGGAGGAGCGCGAGGTTGTCTCTGTCGCCAACCTGACTCGCATGGATGCCGAGGAGTTCTTCCCGATAGCTCGTGCGGCGGGCGTTCGCACGCACACGACGACCTACCCGCTTGTCCGCGCGAACGAGGCGCTGGCGGACCTGCGTGCAGGCCGTCTTAGTGGAGCAGCCGTACTCGTTCCTTGAACTGGCGCTTCGGTGTCACGCAGCTTTCGTTCCAAGCGCCCGCATCGTTGCAATCCATTTTCTGCGCGTGTCGTCACTAGCACCTTCGACCTGGCCGAACAGCGTTTCGCGCACAGGACTGATGCCGACGAAGTTCAAAATGTTGCGACGCATGCCGGCGATGCCGTGGCCGAGATACCAGAGCCGGTAGAAAAATGCCGGCATTCCCATGGTCACGACGACCCGGGCCGATCGTCCCTTGAGCAAGGTCTTGGCGAAGCCGCCCTTGCCCGGCTCCGGATAGGCGAAGGCGACGCCCGGACGCATCACCTGTTCCAGGAAGCCTTTCAGCAGCGCCGGCATGGTGCCAAGCCATAGTGGGAAGATGAACACGACGTGCTCGGCGTTCCTAATCGCCTGCGCGGCGTCTTCCAGCGTAGACGGCATCGGCCGCTGCCCGAACTCCTCCATCGTTCGCAACAAAGGGAAGTCGAGCGTGGCAATGTCGATCAGGCGGACATCGTGCCCGGCCGAGCGCGCGCCTTCGGCATAGCCCGCTGCGAGCGCCCGGCACAGACGTTTCGGTTCAGGGTCGGGATGGCCGACAATGATGAGGATACGGCGTGGCATAGCGATTCTCCTATGATCAGCCTATGAAAACGCCTTTGCCGCTGCGGCACGTTGATGCGTGTCAACACCGCGCTTGCGCTTGGCGTGCCGGCGTTCTCGGGCATAGAACCAATGCTTCGTCGCCTCGGATGCGGCGAGATAGGCGATAGTGATCGCCGCGAGCCCCGCCATAACCGACCAGGGAAGGGGTACGAAACCGAACCAGTCGGCGCCCGGCAGATAGGGGATGGAGACAGCGAACAGGGCGACGGCCAACGTCAGCCAGGACAGCATCGGACTAGGACCGCTTTGCCAGAAGCTTTTGCGGGTGCGGACAACAAGCACGATTGCGAGTTCGGTGATCAACGATTCCACGAACCAGCCTGTCTGGAAAATCTGTTCGGTCGCGCCGGCGACAAGCAGCAGAAAGGCGAATGTCGCAAAATCGAACAGCGAGCTCACCAGGCCGAACACGACCATGAAACGGCGCACATAGCCGATATCCCAATGGCGCGGACCGTGCGTCTGGTCCGCGTCGACTCGATCGGTGGCGATCGCCAGCGACGGAATGTCGGACAAGAAGTTGTTCAGCAGGATCTGCGGCGCGAGCAACGGCAGGAAGGGGAGCGCAAGCGAGGCGAAGGCCATCGAGATCATGTTGCCAAAATTGGCGCTGGTGGTGATGGAGATGTACTTCATCGTGTTGGCGAAGGTTCTGCGGCCGTCGTCCACGCCGCGCAGAAGAACGCCGAGGTCGCGCTTCAGCAGGATCATGTCGGCGGCCTCGCGTGCCACGTCGACCGCGCCTTCGACGGAAATACCAATATCGGCCTCGTGCAGGGCGGGGGCGTCGTTGATGCCGTCGCCGAGATACCCGACGACGTGACCCCGCTTCCGCAGCGCCTGGATGATGCGTTCCTTCTGGTTGGGATCGATCTCGACGAACAGGTCGGTTTTCGGCGCACGGGCGAACAGCGCTGGCTTGGTCAGCTTATTCAGTTCCTCGCCAGTCATGATGTTGTGGTGGCGCAGGCCGATGGCCTCCGCCAAATGCGCGGCGACATAGCGGTTGTCGCCGCTGATGACCTTGATGCCGATGCCACGCTGCCCGAGCGCCTTGAGGGCTTCCGCTATGCCCGGTTTAGGCGGGTCGAGAAAGAGCAGGAAGCCGGCGAAGGTTAAGCCCGTCTCGTCGTCGCGGCGGTAGGAGTCCTGGCGCGCGAAGTGACGCACGGCGAGCCCGAGCACGCGATAGCCCTCGAGGCCCCATGCGCGCACCCGCACATCGATGGCGTTGGCGTGCGCCGCATCGAGCGGCTCGCTTGCGGTTCCAGACAATACCAAGGAGCATGCCTCGACGACATTGCGGACAGCGCCCTTGCAGATCATGAGGTCGTCGGCTGCTCCCTCCTGCCGGACGATGACCGACAGCCGCTTGCGCACGAAGTCGTAGGGAACCTCGTTGACCTTGGTGTATTGCGAAAGCGGATCGCCTTCGGCCCCGCCTGCGGCGATTGCCTCGTCCAGCGGGTTCGCCATACCTGCCTGCATCGTAGCGTTGAGAAGCGCCCAAAGCCGCACCTGCGCCGAGGCCGTCCCATCTGGCGCGTAGCACGCGTCGAGATGGATGACGCCTTCGGTCAGCGTGCCGGTCTTGTCGGTACAAAGCAGGTCCATGCTGCCCAGGTTCTCGATGGCGTCGAGGCGGCGGACAATGACGCCGTTTGTCGCCATCATGCGGGCGCCGCGCGCAAGCGTGATGCTGATGATGGCCGGCAGCAGTTCCGGCGTCAGGCCGACCGCGAGCGCCAGCGAAAACAGCAAAGAGTCGACGGCGGGCCGGCCCAGCAGCAGATTAGCGAAGAATACAAGGATGACGATGACCAGCATGATTTCGGTCATCAGATAGCCAAAGCGGCGGATACCTCTAGCGAACTCTGTCTCCGGCACGCTGCGTGCGAGCGTGGCGGCAATGGAAGCAAACTCGGTTCGATCGCCGGTGTGCACGACGAGCATGTTCGCCGCGCCGCTGCGCACCGACGTGCCGGTGAAGACCGCGTTGTTGCGCCTGCCAATCTGGGCATCCGGGGCGGAGGCACCCGGCGCCTTCAACACTGGAAAGGTTTCGCCCGTCAACGCCGACTCGCTGACGTTGAAGTCGCACGCCTCCAGCAGCACGCCATCCGCAGGGATGAGGTTGCCGGCGGAAAGTCTGACCACGTCACCCACCACGATCTCCTCGACCGGAATGGAAGTCTCGGCCCCGTCGCGCAGCACAATAGCCTTGCGCGAGATGCGGGCCGTCAGCGCCTCCATGGCTTTGGACGCGCCATATTCCTGCGTAAAAGTCAGCACGCAGCTCGCCAGCACGATTGCGCCGATGATGATCGCCTCGCTGCCTTCGCCAATGAAGGTGGAGACGATTGCCGCGAAGATGAGGATCAGCACCAGCGGGCTGCGGAACTGACGCATAAAAGCCGCCAGAGCCGGTGTGTCGCCTCTGCGGTCGATAGTGTTGGAACCCCAGTCACGCAACCGGGCCTTTGCTTCATCGGAGGAAAGGCCAGCGCTCTGGGTGTGCAGCCGGGCCAGGAGCCCCTCTGCGGGAACCGACCAGTAAGCCGGCCCGGCAGATGCGGACTGCTGCAATACCGATTCCGACTGCATGAGACTTTTCCTGCGCGGGCTTCTCACGGCTATTGCGCTTCCATGGGCGCACGATACGCCCATTCAGAGAAGAGACCGGCGCTGCCGTCAGCTCGACATGAAACGATTGAGCCTGGTCTCGTCGAGCAACGAACGTGTCACGCCGCCGAACACCCATTCGCGGAGTCGGCTGTGTCCATAGGCACCTGACACCACGAGATCGGCAGCGCTCTCGTCCAAGAACTGGAACAGCATGAGGTGTTCGTCGGGGCCTTCGATCAATTTCGGCTTGGCTTTGACGCCGTGCGCGGCTAGAAAGGCAACCACGTCCGTCGCGCCTTCTCGAGCCCATTGATCGACTTGAGCAACGACGCTGACGACCGTCACCTCGTCTGCCGAGGCGAGCAGGGGGACAGCATCGGTCACGGCACGCCGCGCTTCGCGCGTATCTTTCCAGGCGACGACGACCTTTCTCGCTGGCACCTGTTCGGCCTTGCTGGCGACGACCAGCAAGGGGCGACCGGCGCGCAGGGCGACGCTGGCCGGATCGGCAAACCTGTACGCGTCGCCGGTTGATGCACCTTCCGAGGCGGCCATCACGACGAGGTCAGCCAATCTCGAGGCCGCGACAACTGCATGGGTCGGGTTCGTCACGTCATCCCGCCACTCGGTTTCTACGGAACCGGCTGTCAGCTGGTTAAACTCGGCATGTACGTCCTTGAGACGCTTCCCGACGTCCTCGCGCATTTGCTCCCACATTCTCGCGGCGAGAGCACTGCCTTCCTCCATAACCATGGGCAGGGGTATGTCTGCCGCACAAATTCCGATTAGCTTTGCTTCGGAACGACGGGCCAGATCCAATGCCGCCTTTACGACCGGCACAATCGGTCCGTCGATATCGAGATTTACCAGGATGGATTTGTAGCTCACGGCGGCTCCCTTCGATAGGCTTGGATTGGTAGCCACAATAGTGAGCGCAGTGAGAGAAGCCTTGACGCACATCAAGCGGATGCCGGCTGCAGCGATGGTCCGCCCGCGAGCGATGTGGTGTCGGCCATGATCAAGGTGCCCCGCGTTCCCGCGACGATTTCAGGCGCATCTTCAAGCCTTCCGATTGCTGCCGGTTTGCCGGTCGCTCGAGCGAATTCAATCGCTGCCTCGATCTTCGGCCGCATGGAGCCGGAAGCGAAGTCGTGCAGCGAAAGATGGGAAGCTGTGACACGGCCAAGGGCGCGGGCTTTCGGCGTGTCCCAGTCCAAATAGACGGCGTCGACATCGGTCAGCAGGAGCAAAAGGTCCGCCTCAAGCTGCCGCGCCAGAAGCGAGGAGGCGAGGTCCTTATCGATGACCGCCTCGATACCGGCAATGCTCCCGTTGTCCAGCTCGACGACCGGGATGCCGCCGCCGCCCGCGCAGATGACGATGACACCGCGCTCGACGAGGAAGGTGAGCACCTGAGCTTCCAGGATCTCCAAAGGCCACGGCGAGGCGACGACCCGACGCCATCTGTCGTTGTCGGGCGCAATCTGCCAGCCGCGCTCCGCGGCCAGCCGGCGGGCGGTGGCTTCGTCATAGACAGGGCCGATGGGCTTTGTGGGTTTGCCAAACGCGGGATCGCGGCGATCAAGATCGATCCGAAGAAGCTGATCACACATCGATTCAAGCTGGACGCGATCCTTGGCGCCTACGAAACGTTTGGCCGTGCCGCCAGCACCAAGGCGCTGAAGGTAATCATCGAAACTGCCGCTGCGAAAGATCTCGCGGAGGTGACCCGACAGCCAAGTGCAACCTCAACCAGAGCCCCGGCTCCCGACGACTGGAGTTGCGATCTCGTGACCCGCGCCGGGGTTGTGCTTCATGTGCGCCCGGCGAGACCCGAGGATGAGACGCTTTTGAAAGAGTTCTTCGCCCATGTGACGCCTGAAGATCTGCGCTTCCGGTTTCTGGGCGGCGTGCGCGAGGTGAGCCACGAGCGCCTGGTCGCCATGACCGATGTCGATCATGAATTGACGGAAAACTTCCTGGCCTTTGCTGACGGCGGCAACGCGATCATTGCGACCGCGATGGTGGCCTGCGATCGGTCGATGACGAAGGCAGAAGTGGCAATTTCTGTACGCGCCGATCACAAGCACCAAGGCGTGGCCTGGGAATTGCTGCGCCATGTCGCGCGCTATGCGGAGGCCCGCGGCGTCAGGGCCCTGGAATCGATCGAGAGCCGCGAAAACCATGAGGCTATAGAACTCGAGCGGGAACAAGGTTTTGTCGCGGTAACCTACCCCGACGATCCAACATTGTTGCTCATTCGTAAGGAGATGGGCCGCGACCCACGCTAGGGTCGCACGGTGGCGTAAGTCAAGGCGAGATGGCAAGGCGTTGATTAAGCGTGGATTCTCGCCGAAGAGGGCGGCGAACTGTATGGGACGCCGAACCTCGGTCGCATGCGGTCGTTCCGAAGGTACAGGTGCGGCCTCTTGAGGGCGGTAAAGAATACTGCGTGGCGCCACGTTGTCGGGCGCACCGGTGCGATATCCATAACGCCGCAGCCCGGTTAGTTCGCCTGCGCCGGGGAACTCCGACCTTTGAGCTACAGCCGCATTGATCCGACCTACGGTCTCCCTGCGAGATCCGCCACCTTGGCTTCGGAGTGGCCGCAGAGCGGTCCACAATGCACCATCGCGGGCCAACTCTCACAGCTAGTTGGAGATTAGGCGGTTCATGGAACTATCCTTGAGCAATGTCCGGGTAACGCCGCCGAATACCCACTCCCTCAGGCGGCTATGCCCATAACCACCCGAGACGGTCAGATCGGCGCCGATTTCCACCGCTATCTGCAAGAGCGCTTCCGTCGTATCGCTATGCCCGACGCCGATCACGTCCGAGCGCGCCTTAACGCCGTGCTTCATGAGAAAACGCACGACATCGGCCGCGCTGTCGCGGGCGCCGGTTCGATCATCTTCTTCGATGGTCGCCACAAGAACCTGACGCGCATGGACGAGAAACGGCATCGCATCCGCGACTGCACGACGAGCCTCGCGTGTGTCCTTCCAGGCGACCAGGACATTCTCGGCCGCCATAGGTCGATGGTCTCTGGCGGCAAAAAGGACCGGTCTGCCGGCAGACAGGATCAATTCTCCCGGATCTATCGAACGAAGGCGGCCGATGCCGGAATCATTGACACCGG
The DNA here is from genome assembly GCA_049646905.1 of Pseudaminobacter sp. Taxonomy (GTDB): domain Bacteria; phylum Pseudomonadota; class Alphaproteobacteria; order Rhizobiales; family Rhizobiaceae; genus Pseudaminobacter. The sequence continues at coordinate 12,324 of JBARWP010000606.1, forward strand.
CGACCAACAGGTCGGCAGCGCGGGCGTGAAGAGCCAAATGCCGTGTGGGATCTCCAACCATCCCTCGCCACGACACTCGATTGCTGTCTTGTGCAAGATTATCGAACTCGGATTTCAGTTTGGTTAGCCGCTCTTCGATGTCGGCAACCTGCCGCTCCACGGCGTCTGCTGCAGCACTGCCATCCAGGTCGCCGGGTATCAGGAGATGCGGTTCGGCTGCGGAGAAAGCGATCAGGTGAGCCTCGAAGCGTCTGGCGAGGTCCCAGGCGAAATTCAGCCGCGGAGTGGCCGGCGCATCAATATCGAGCTGGACCATGATTGTGTTGTATATCATTGCAGTGCCTCCGGTTGCATTGAGCAACCTTCGTCACAAAATGCCCGGACTTACGTTGATTCGGATCAAAAACGAGCGCCTCGGCTGGCACCTGGCCGATCAGTATGTATTGCGATGCCCCGCAGGCCAGCGCGTATAAGGCTGTGACGCACCATCGGATCGAGGCGCTGTCTTTCCTAGGAGACGCCGCCGGCAACGGGGCGCAAAGCGATGGTTCTCTGTCCGGTGTCAGGAACCATGTGTTTGGGCCCGGTAGGGCGTGGATCATCTTTTTGCTGCAAATCAAAGCGGACAGCTGGTGTCGCCTCTAGAAGGGAAGGCAGTCCTCCTGGAGGTGAAGATGTTATGCGCAGATTTCTCCTCGTCGCGGCCACTCTTTTCGTTGTGTCCCCGGTTGCGGCTAACGACGACCGGCAACTCGGCTACGGCGGTGACGTGGTCGAGGAAAACTGCTCGCGATGTCATGCAGTGACGATGACTGACCGGAGCTTCCACCCAGATGCGCCCGCGTTTCGCTCGCTGAGCCGGCGTTATCCCATTGAAGCACTCGAGGAAGCCTTGGCTGAGGGCATCTCGACTGGTCATCCCGACATGCCCGAATTCGTCGCCACGCCCGAACAAATCGGGGCCATCATCGCCTACATCAAGAGCCTCAGTCAGCAATGAATACTGAAACGGGATCACCCGCCATATATTGGAAGTCGTTCCGATGTGTGCTCGTCGGCATTTCCTCGGATCAGGAACACGAAGCACCCGGTTTGGGCCATGCGATCGCGCTGGCGGGTGCATCCCATGCCACGCTATCGCTCTATGTCTTCGCGCCACAGCTACACGAGCCTTTTCCAATGTCTGCGGCGAGCGCATCCGGTTGGCTTGCGGAAGAAAGCGATCGACTTGAGAAACTCACCTCGTCCGCAGTCCGCTCAGCGCTAGCGACGATCTCGAAGGTTGGGTTGGATGTTACTACAGAACATCCCAGCTCGCCCTTTGAATCACGGTCGGAGCGCTTTGTGAAACTGGCACGGGTTCATGATCTCACGATCCTGGACGCTGCCGGTTCCTGCAACACGGCGCAGCGCAAAGTGATTGAAGACGTTCTTTTCGCCAGCGGCCGTCCTTTGCTCCTCGTTCCGCGCCACAGTGGAACAGCGATGCCACGGCGGCTCGCAATCGCCTGGGACGGAAGTGCGCGCGCCGCCCGCGCCGTAAAGGATGCTCTGCCGCTGCTCATTGGTGCAGATAAGGTCGTGGCGGTCACCATCGAAGGCGAGAAGGATCTCTCCCGTATGGCTCCAGGTGCCGATCTTGCCACCTATCTCGCGCGGCACGGAATTGACTGCAAGCTCGCGACCCTCGCGGCCCAGGCCGGAGACGTTGCGGAGCGCCTGCGACTGTTCGTGGCCGAGGAAGACATGGAGATGGTTGTGATGGGTGCGTTCGTGCATTCACGTTTCCGGGAGGAGATCCTGGGAGGGGTCACGCAATCGCTGCTCGACCAGCCGCCGGTTTCCCTGTTCCTGGCACACTAGGAAAAAGTGTCGATCAGTCGTTTGAGGAAGATCAAAGCAACAATTGTCCGTCGTCAGAACATTTGGCGCAGATTGGGGCGTAGACTAGCGGAGAGCGGGCCTCGTCTGGGATTTGATGTTAGGCTGCGAGCTTGCGGTGCTGCAAGCGCCGATATTCGATGGTTTTTCG
>JBARWP010000607.1:0-8525 GCA_049646905.1 Pseudaminobacter sp.
CTGTACGGCTGAGCTGCGCCCAGGCCTCCTCGTCGGCAAAACGGCTGAAATCGGCGACGGCCATACGAAGATAACCGCTCAGGGACCCGCCATCCGCAATAGCCGCCGTCTTCACCGCCTCTGCAAGTTCGGGATCGGCCGCTTCAGCCCATATCTCGAACGTCGCCGCCGAGCGCCTTGCCGAGCCCAATATGTCGCCGAGCGTTGCCATCAACTCGCCCCGATCGATTCTGGATCCATCAGTACGCCCTCGATATCCGCCGAACGCGCCAGTTCCGCCGCATAGCGCGCGCTGGCGACCGTCCACGCACGGGCGTCGAGCATATCTGCGATCCGCGGCATGACGATATCGAACGGCAGCGTCCGCCCCTCGATCTTGCGTTGCAGGCGCAGCACATGCCAACCGAAACGGGAGCGCACGGGCTCGCGGGCGGTCGTGCCTTCCGGGAGCCGTTCCAGCGCTTGCTGCACGGCTGAAACCAGTTCGCCTCGCCTCACCTGACCGAGCGACCCTCCCTGATGCGCGGTCGGGCATTTAGAGAACTCCCGGGCGGCTGCGGCGAAGTTTTCCGGGTCATCACCCAATTCGGCCGCGATGGCGTAAGCTTCGGCTTCGGCTGCCGCCCAAGCGGCATCGTCCTTTCCTTCCGGTTCAATGAGGATATGCGAGGCTTCAAACAGGTCGGGCGTGCGGAACCGATCGACGCGGCTTTCATAATAGCGTCGGCATTCTTCTTCTCCGGCCTTTGCAGGCTCAACCTCTCGATCAAGTAGCATGCGGATTGTTGCATCCTCCGGCGTCTCGCCGCGCCCCTGCTCGTCTTGCTCGGGTTCAGGCTCGATATGGAGCCTATGTGCCTCCTGCAGAAGAAGCTCGCGGAGCACCAAAGCTCGCGCGGCCTCCTTCCAGGCCGTTTCGCCGTCAGAGGCAGGATGATGCTGGATTTCCTGCGCAATCTCTTCGGGCTCGATTTCGACGCCGTTGACCAGCACCGTCCCGAAACTCGGCGGCGCTGGCCGCAGCCGCGAATCGGGCGATGGTGAGCCGCAGCCGCCGCTCTCGCACGCCCCCGGCATCACAGGGGCGGAATGGACGCGGCGCGTGCGGGCCGATGCCCTTGCATCGAGTATGGTATGGGTCATTGTGCACTCTCGCTGTGGGAACGGGGGATGGAATCGCCACCGAAGCTCGGAGCGAGGCCGGCGGGGCCTCGCGTCGGAGTGGTGCTGGCGCCGCTTTTCGCGCGCGATCGCACGATCTGGTAGCCCGGCCTGAACAGATACCAGACGGGCGCGCTCCAGATGTGGACCAGCCGGGTAAACGGTGTGATCAGGAACAGCGTCAGTCCCAGCACGATATGCATCTTGTAGACGAGCGCGGTGTCGATGATCAGCGCCGACGCGCCTGGGTTGAACTGAGTAAGCCCACTCGCCCAACCCATGAATAGCACCATCTCGTGACCGTCGAGCGCGTTCACGGTCCAAATAGTCGTCGCGAGCCCTAGGACAAGCTGAAGCCAGATGAGAACGAGAACGAGGATGTCTCCGATTGACGAAGAGCGTCGAATACGAGGATCGAACAACCGCCGATGAAGCAGCAGAGAGCAGCCGATGAAAGCGAATATCCCGGCAATCCCTCCGACTGTAAGCGCCGTCACCTGCTTGAAGCCGTGAGACACGCCGACGAAGCTGAAGACGGCCGCGGGCGTGAGCAGGCCGACTAAATGCCCGACAAATAGGATCAGCACGCCGAGATGGAACAGGTTGGAGCCCAGCATCATCTGTCGGCGGCGCAAGAACTGCGAGGATTGCGAGCGCCAGGTGTATTGCCCCTTGTCGAAGCGCAGGATACTTCCAACGATAAGAACCGTGATCGCGAGATAGGGATACCAGCCAAAGAGCAGGTAATTGACGAATTCTCGCATGGTTCTCTTCCCTTCAGTCCTTGATCGTCGCGGTCACCGCCCGGCGTGCTGCCCGGATCTTTGCAACTATCCCGGTTGGCCCACCGCCATCATGCAGAGGCGCCCCGAAATTGACTGGAGCTTCTTCCCATTCATCGTCGATGGATTTGTCGTCTTCCGGCTTTGCGCGGTCACGCAGCTCTGCGATTGCCGCTGGATCGGGCTTGGCATCGGGAAGCGCCAACAGCGCGTGAAACACGGCGGCATAGGACGATCCCCGTTCCGATAGCCGCTGCTCGATGACCACCAGAACGTGCGCCGGCTCGCTCAGCCATTCACGAGCCTCTTTGGCAGATGAGCAGGAGAGGAATTCAAGAAACATGGGCAGGAAATCAGGCAATTCGCTTGACTCCATAATGAATTCTCGATCCACATATTGTTGGCCAAGATCGATCATCGCCTGGCCGCGTTCGCGGCTCTCTCCATGAACATGCTCGAATAGATGAAGCGAGAGCGACCGCGAACGGTCGAAAAGCTCGCTATAGGCTACCTGAAGGTCAAGCAGATCCTCCGTCTCGAAGGAGCGCAGCAAAGGTTCAAGCCGCGCGAGGGCTTCATCAGGAAGCACCGCTTCCGAGCGAAGTGCTACCCGGACTTCGGCTATGTTTTCCTTCAGTTCGGCGGATGGATAGCCGAGCAATGCCGACAATGCGCGTAGCGTTAGCTTCATGTCGGGATGTCCATGTAGGGTTTGCGCGGCGTCCGCTTCGGCCCCCCGAACAGGTTAAGCTTCGTGGATCCATTGGTCGGTTCCTTGAAGCCAAACCCCGTCGAACCGCGCAGGAGGTAGGCATCCTCGTTCAATTCACGGTGCGTGGTCGGGATAACATAGCGGTCCTCATAGGCCGCTAAGGCCATGTAGCGGTACATTTCCTCGATCATGGGACCGGTGAGACCGACATTTTCGGCGATGCTCTCATCAATGCGACCATCAACCGTCTTCGCACGCATAAAGCCGCGCATTGCAAGCATTCGTTCCAGTGCGGCAACGATCGGCTCCTCGTCGCCCGCGGTAAGAAGATTCGCGAGATAACGCATCGGAATCCGAAGAGAGCGCACATCGGGCATGCCGTTGTTGACCGACATCTTGCCGGCTTCGGCTGCGGACTGGATGGGCGACAAAGGCGGCACGTACCAGACCATCGGCAATGTGCGATACTCGGGATGGAGCGGGAAGGCGACCTTCCACTCCATAGCCATCTTGTAGACGGGCGAGCGGGTCGCAGCCTCGATCCACGCCTCGGGCACCCCATCCAGTCTTGCCTGTTCCTGGATGGCCGGATCATAGGGATCGAGGAATACTCCCAACTGAGCGGGATAAAGATCCTTCGGATCCTCGACCGATGCCGCCGCCTGGATGCGATCTGCATCGTAGAGTACGACGCCCAAATACCGAATGCGCCCAACGCAGGTTTCGGAACAGACCGTCGGCTGCCCCACCTCAATGCGCGGATAGCAAAAGATGCATTTTTCGGATTTGCCGGTCGACCAGTTGTAGTAGATTTTTTTGTAGGGACAGCCCGACACGCACATGCGCCAGCCACGGCACTTGTCCTGGTCGATCAGGACGATGCCGTCCTCCTCGCGCTTGTAGATCGCGCCTGAAGGGCAGGAGGCAAGGCAGGACGGATTAAGGCAATGCTCGCAAAGCCGTGGCAGATACATAAGGAAGGTCTGCTCGAACTGGCCGTAGATTTCCTTCTCGACCCCCTCAAAGTTATAATCTTGCGAGCGCTTGGAGAATTCGCCGCCTAGGTCGTCCTCCCAGTTGCCGCTCCACTCGATCTTCTTCAGCACCTCCCCCGTCACGAGCGAGCGAGGCTTGGCCGAAGGCTGGGCCTCCAGTTCTGGCGCTTTTTGCAGCCATTCATATTCGAAAGTGTAAGGCTCGTAGAAATCGTCGATCTCAGGGAGGTCCGGGTTGGCGAAGATCTTGGAGAGAATCCGCCATTTGGAGCCTTGCCGAGGCACGATCTTGCCATTCTTCTTTCTGACCCAGCCGCCCTTCCAGCGGTTCTGATTTTCCCAATCCTTCGGGTATCCGACGCCCGGCTTGGACTCGACATTGTTGAACCATGCGTATTCAACGCCTTCGCGGTTGGTCCATACGTTCTTGCAGGTGATCGAGCAGGTATGGCAGCCGATGCACTTGTCGAGGTTCAAAACCATCGCGATCTGCGCGCGGACCTTCATGGCACCACCTCTGTCGTCGTCGCCGACCTGCGGCCGGTTCCCCAATCCGCCGTGGCATGCCCGCTGGCGCTGTCGTCGGCCGCCTTGTCGAACCAGTTTATCTCGCTCATCTTGCGGATGATCACGAACTGGTCGCGGTTGGCGCCGACGGTCCCGTAGTAGTTGAAGCCGTAGGCGAACTGGACATAGCCCCCGATCATATGCGTCGGCTTCATGTTGATCCGGGTCACCGAATTATGGATGCCGCCGCGCTGCCCGGTGATCTCGGAGCCGACCGTGTTCACCATCTTTTCCTGCGCATGGTACATGATCGCCGAGCCCGGCATAATGCGTTGCGAGACGATCGCGCGCGCCGTCAGAGCGCCGTTCACATTGAACGCCTCAATCCAGTCATTGTCTTCGATGCCAGCCTGCTTGGCATCGACCTCGCTGATCCACACCGTCGGCCCGCCGCGGTTGAGGCTGAGCATGATGAGGTTTTCGGTATAGGTCGAGTGGATGCCCCATTTCTGGTGCGGCGTCAGAATGTTGAGCTGGATCTCGGGGTTGCCGTTTGGCAGCTTTCCGAGAACCTGCTTGACCGACCTGGTGTCGATCGGCGGTCGCCAGGTCACAAATCCCTCGCCGAATGCCAGCATCCAATGATGATCCATGTACATTTGCTGACGTCCCGTCAGCGTCCGCCAAGGGATAAATTCATGAACATTTGTGTAGCCGGCATTGTAGCAGACATGCTCGCTTTCCAGCCCGGACCAGGTTGGCGAGGAGATAATCTTGCGCGGTTGCGCCACGACATCGCGAAACCGGATCTTCTCCTCCTCCTTGCCTTTTGCGAGATGGCTGTGATCCCGGCCGGTCGCCCTGGATAGCTCCGCCCAGGCTTTCACCGCGACTTCGCCATTCGTTTCCGGCGCGAGCATCAGAACAGTCTCGCAGGCATCGATGTCGGTATCGATCTTTGGACGGCCCGCCGCCGCGCCGTCCGGCGTCACGCCGTTCAGCGTCGCCAGCAACTGCACCTCATGCTTGATGTCCCAGGTCAACCCCTTTGAGCCATTGCCGTGCTTTTCAAGTTCGGGGCCTAGCGACGTGAAGCGCGCATAGGTCGAAGGGTAGTCGCGTTCGACAATCGCGATGCTGCTCATTGTCTTGCCCGGGATTGGTTCGCATTCGCCCTTTTTCCAATCGAGCGGCTCGTAAGGTTGGGCAAGTTCGAACTTCGTGTCGTGCATGATCGGCGTCATCACCAAATCCTGTTCGACGCCGAGCACTTCGGGTGCCACCTCCGAGAATCTCTTCGCGATCGCCCGGAAGATGTTCCAGTCGCTTTTGCACTCCCATACCGGATCTACCGCCGCCGTCAGGGGATGAATGAACGGGTGCATATCCGTCGTATTGAGATCATGCTTCTCGTACCAGGTTGCGGTGGGAAGCACGATGTCGGCGTACAGGCTCGTGGTCGACATTCGGAAATCAATATTGACGATCAGGTCGAGCTTTCCGACTGGCGCCTCCTCGTGCCAGACGACTTCATCGGGCCTCTCGATGCCACCGCGCTCATCGTCGGTGCCGACAACACCATGCAGGGAGCCGACGAGATGCTTCAGGAAATATTCGTGTCCCTTGCCGCTTGCACCCAACACGTTGGAGCGCCAGAAAAACATGTTGCGCGGCCAATTCCGAGCATTGTCCGGGTCATGACAGGCAAGCTTCAGCTCACCCGACTTGAGGGCCTCGGGAATGACTTTATTGGGGTCTGCTCCGTTCTCTGCGATGCTGCGGCCAAGTTCGATCGGATTGCTCTCGAGCTGCGGGGCAGATGGAAGCCAGCCCATGCGCTCCGCCCTGACATTGTAGTCGATCATCGCCCCCGACCAGTCGCCAGGAGGCGCGGTCGGCGACAGAATATCGGAGATCTTGAGCGTTTCGTAGCGCCACTGGTTGCTGTGCGCATAAAAGAACGAGGTGCCGTTCATCTGCCGGACCGGCCGTAGCCAATCCGTCGCGAAAGCAAGCGGCAACCATCCGGTCTGCGGACGCAGCTTCTCCTGCCCGACATAATGGGCCCAGCCGCCGCCCGACTTGCCGACGCAGCCGCACATCACCAAAAGCGCGATGATGCCGCGGTAGCTCATGTCCATGTGGTACCAATGGTTGAGTCCGGCCCCCAGGATCACCATCGAGCGGCCGTTGGTCTTTTCAGCGTTGCTCGCGAATTCGCGCGCCACCTGGACGATCGCGTCACGTGGGACACCGCAGACTTTTTCTGCCCAGGCTGGCGTGAACGGGATATCCTCATCGTAGCTCGAGGCGGCGTTCTCACCCCCGTAACCACGGTCGACGCCGTAGTTGGCGAGGAAGAGATCGAAGGTCGAGGCGACATAGCTTTTGCCTCCGACGAGATTGATCTCCTTCACCGGCACGTTGCGCATCAGGATCTCGTCGTGGCCGGTGGCGACGAAGGTATCCGGCGCAACGGTCCCGAAATAGGGGAACGCGACAGGAACCACCGCATCTTCCTGTCCGGCGAGGCTGAGGCGGAGCTTCACTTCGCGGCCCTGGCCGTCCTTTTCCTCCAGGTTCCACTTGCCGCCATCGCCCCAGCGGAACCCCGCCGAGCCGAGCGGGCAAACCGGCTCTCCGCTGATCTCGTCGATCGCGACCGGCTTCCAGTCGGGATTGTTGGTCTCGCCCAATCCGCCCTCGAAATCGGCAGCCCTGACCAAGCGGTCGGGCACCAGGCGGCCATCCCGCTCGACAAGCTTTACCAGGAAGGGGAAGTCGGTATAGCGGCGGGCGTAGTCGGCGAAGTAGGGCACTTCGCGGTCGACGTAATATTCGCGCAGGACGACGTGGCCGAGCGCCAGTGCAAGTGCTGCGTCGGTGCCTTGCTTGGGATGAAGCCACATGTCGGCGAATTTGCTCGCCTCGCTGTAGTCGGGTGTGATCACGACGCTCTTGGTGCCGCGATAGCGTACCTCGGTGTAGAAATGCGCGTCCGGTGAGCGCGTCTGCGGAATGTTGGAACCCCAGACGAGCAGGAAGCCCGCATTGTACCAGTCCGCGCTTTCGGGCACGTCCGTCTGCTCGCCCCAGGTCTGCGGCGAGGAGGGCGGCAGGTCGCAATACCAGTCGTAGAAGCTGAGCAGGGTGCCGCCGATCAGCGAAAGATACCGGCTGCCGGAAGCGTAGGAGATCATGGACATCGCCGGAATGGGGGAAAAACCCGCGATGCGGTCGGGGCCATATTCCTTGATCGTGTAGGCGTTGGCGGCCGCAATGATCTCGGTGACCTCGTCCCACCCCGCACGCACGAAGCCGCCGCGGCCCCGCCGCGTCACCCAGCTTGCGCGCTTTTCGGCGTCCTGCGCGATCGAGCGCCAAGCCGCCACCGGCGTCAGCGTCTTGCGCGCTTCCCTCCAGGCGCGCAGCAACCGGGCGCGAACGAGCGGATATTTTATGCGGGTTCCCGAATAGAGGTACCAGCTGTAGCTGGCGCCGCGGGGGCAGCCGCGCGGCTCGTGATTGGGAAGGTCGGGGCGCGTGCGCGGATAGTCCGTCTGCTGCGTCTCCCAGGTGACGATGCCGCCCTTCACGTAGATTTTCCAGGAGCAGGATCCGGTGCAGTTCACTCCATGGGTGGAGCGCACGATCTTGTCCGCCGCCCAGCGTTTCCGGTACGCATCTTCCCACTCGCGGCTCTCATTCGTAGTGATGCCGTGGCCGTCGGAAAAGGGGTCTTGACGCCTACGGAAATAGGTCAGGCGGTCCAGGAAATGGCTCACGCGATCCTCCCTGTTGTCGGGAAGTCATCCAACCTCCCAGGGAGAAGCCTAGAACTTAGCGCGTCTTTAGCAACCCTTCAAATGCGCGGGCCCTTGCCATCACGAATGAATGCCTAGGATATGCATGGTTCGTTCTCCGTGCCGGGTGTGGTTCTAAGCACCTGATCTGGGAGTGGCCTGGATAACGCAGTCGTTGTTACAATTTGTTACATCGCAGCGCACAATGTTTCGAGAATTAACCGTGGCGATTATAGGAACTTGACTTTTTTGCGCCCTACAAAGCTGTGCGACGCTGGGATCGTTCAAACGCACTGGATCGTGCTATGCTGATGGCGAGAAGCAACGCCAAGGTAGCCGACCATCAGGTGTAGATGCTCAACAAGGATAAAGAAGCGGCCGATGGTGTCTAAACCTAATCTCGTCGTCGACATGGCGGCGACACCGTCGCCTTCGTACATGTCCCCCGTCAGCGGCTATGGCACAGATTTGAGGTTGTGATTTAAGGAGGATTTGGGCTTCGTCGTAGTGACGAAGGAACGAAGATGAAGCCCAAATCCTCCAATTCAAAATCACCGACCAAGCC
>JBARWP010000608.1:0-8570 GCA_049646905.1 Pseudaminobacter sp.
ACCTGCCACAGTGTCAGGATCAACACCGACAGCGCGATCGTGATGAGGAAGTTTCGGTTGTTTTCCATCGAAAGCCCTTAGCGCGTTCCGCGAATTCGCCGTGAAAGTTCCGTCGCAAGCTGGTCGAAGGGGATATCGAGAATCTCCTCGCGACCGACGATCACATAGTCCTTGCCCGGCCTCATGTCACCCGCAGCGTGGGTCCGAACCGCCTCCCTGAGGCGGCGCCTGACGCGATTGCGGACAACCGCATTGCCGACTTTCCTGGTGACGGTAAAGCCGACGCGGGGTGCCTTGTCGTCGCCCCGGTCGAGCACTTCCATCAGAAAAAACCGTCCACGGCGCTTTTCACCACGCCGGACGGCCAGAAAATCGGCTCGCTTGCGGAGCCGAAGCGGAGACGGAAATTCAGTTTTGCCGTTATCCGGCAATGATCTCGTCTTTCGCTCAGGCAGAAAGCCGCTTGCGGCCACGGCTGCGGCGTGCAGCAATGACACCACGACCACCCTTGGTAGCCATGCGCGCGCGGAAGCCATGCCGGCGCTTGCGGACGAGTTTAGACGGCTGATAGGTACGCTTCATTTGTTTTAATACCGCAGGGTGCGGCCCTTCTTGTATCTGTCACTGTGTAACAGGAGCTTCGCCGGTCTTGTCGTGGCACAACGTAAATTGCGCCGGACGAATGGCCCGAGCGTGGCGGGCTTATAAAAAGAAGGGCTTGCCGAGTCAATTGCCGTCACCCAGGAAACGACGCCGCATGACGAACTTCACCAGGAACACGAAGCGGTGAGCCTGGCGTGAGTTTTGGTCAATAGGCAGTGATAGCGCCCTTGTCTGCTTGTCAGGAGGGAATTTGTGCATCAACTGAACGGCGGGCGGGTGCTATCTTGCGGCAATCGTCCGACCGGACCCATGATGGAAGACCGTGGCTGAAAGCGGGCAGCATATGACATGCCTCCCGTCCCAGGCCGATCAGAACCAACTGTTTCTATGGCAGGAATGACACCCAATCGCGGCAATGCCGGACACCTGGACATGCACTGGCGCATCATGCCGGCGGTCGTGATCGCGGGCGGGTTGGTGCTGGCCTATGCGATGGGCTGGCACCATTATCTGTCGCTCGCCTTCCTTTCAGAAAGCCAGAGCACGCTGAAAAATCTGGTTGCCGACAATCCCGTCCTCGCCCCATTGGGTTTCGTGGCTTTCTATGCGCTGGCGGTCGCCTTCTCTTTTCCTGCAGCATCCGTGTTGACGATTTTTGGCGGCTTTCTCTTTGGCTGGCTATTCGGAGGTACGCTTGCGATCCTGGGCGCGACGGCCGGGGCGACCGCGCTCTTCCTGACCGCGCGCACTGTCTGTGCGGATTTCGTGCGCAAGCGCCTTTGCGGGCGGGCAGGCAAGCTTTCCGAAGGCTTCGAGAAAAATGCCTTCGGCTATCTGCTCGCGCTGCGCATTGCTCCCTTCATTCCCTTTTTCATGGTCAATATCGCACCCGCCCTCTTCCATGTGCGGCTATCCACCTTTGTGGCAGCCACCTTCATCGGGATCATGCCTGGGGCCTTTGCCTATGCCTGGCTCGGCCAGGGCTGCGACAGTGTCCTTGCCGCGGCACGCAATGCCGGTCAGCAGGTCACGATTCGCGATCTGGTCACGCCGCAGATCACCATCGCCTTCATCGCACTCGCGCTTGTCGCCATCCTTGCCACCATCGTAAAGAGGGTCTGGATGTCACGCATCCAGTGACACAGGCGGTTTCCGCCCACCTGCCCTTTCCGGTTTCAGAAAGCGATGGAATGGCGAAAATCTTGACTCCCGACATTTGCGTCATCGGCGCCGGCTCGGGCGGGCTGTCCGTCGCGGCGGCCGCCGCGGCTTTCGGCGTGCGCGTCGTGCTGGTCGAAAAGGGCAAGATGGGCGGCGACTGCCTCAATTATGGCTGCGTGCCGTCAAAAGCGCTGATTGCAGCCGCCAAGCAGGCCCATCTGATGCGAAACGGTGCGGCTTTCGGCGTTGCAGGCGTCGAGCCTGAAATCGACTTCCGTGCAGTCCATCGTCATATCCGCGAGGTCATCGCCGCTATCGCTCCCAATGATTCGGTCGAGCGCTTTACCGCACTTGGCGTCCAGGTCATCAAGGCCGAGGGCCGTTTCAAGGACAAGCGGACCTTGCTTGCCGGCGACTTCGAGATCCGTGCCCGTCGCTTTGTCGTGGCGACCGGCTCGCAGCCAGCAGTGCCGACAATCCCCGGCCTCGAAACGCTCGACTACCTGACCAACGAGACGATCTTCGAACTGACACGCCGGCCAGGCCACCTCCTCGTCATCGGCGGCGGTGCAGTCGGCATGGAACTGGCGCAGGCCTATCGCCGATTGGGTTCGCGTGTCACGGTGATCGAAGCAGACCGCGCGCTCAACAAGGAAGACCCGGAACTCACCGCCATCGTGCTCAGGCAGATGCGCAGCGAAGGTGTTGAAATATATGAGCACGCCAGGATCACCAGCGCCGAGCGGCGCGGCAAGACTGGCGTTCGCCTGAGCGTCGAAACCGAGGATGGCCCCCAGACCGTGGATGGTACCCATCTGCTGGTCGCCGCAGGCCGGAGCGCCAACATCGCCAGCCTCGATCTCGATAAGGCGGGTGTCGCTTACCATGACCGCGGCCCCAAGGTCGATGACAGGCTGCGCACCACCAATTCGCACATCTACGCGATTGGCGATGCCGCCTCCCCGCTGCAATTCACCCACGTTGCCAACTACCATGCCGGGCTGGTGACGCGCGCCATACTGTTTCGGCTTCGGGCGCGCGAGAAGCGCCGGATCATCCCGCGTGTGACCTTCACCGACCCGGAGCTTGCGCAAGTCGGCCTGACGGAAGACGAGGCGGCAAAGGCCTTTAGCGCCATTCGCGTCCTGCGCTGGGCTTATTCGGAGAACGATCGCGCCCAGGCGGAACGCAGGACACAAGGCCACATCAAGCTGGTGACCAGCGCCAAGGGCAATATCCTCGGCGCTTCGATCGTCGGTGCCAATGCTTCCGAATTGATCGGATTCTGGGCGCTGGCGCTCTCCAAGGAGATGAATGTGCGCGATATTGCCGGCGTCGTCGTGCCCTATCCCACCATGAGCGAAATTGGCAAACGGGCGGCAATCACCTATTTTGTTCCGGCCACGCGGAAAAAACTGGTGCGCCGCCTTGTCGCCTTCCTGCGGTTGTTCGGCTGAGCGGCTTCTGGCACATCAGGGGTTGAGGCAGATTCGATGGCAGACAACTCCCCCACCAACCCGGCTGCAGATTTCAGCGAACCACCGGCCCATGTCGTGCCGCTGGCGCGAGGCCTCTCGGCCAAGCTTCTCGTCCTGACCATCATTTTCGTCATGATCGCCGAGGTGCTCATCTTCCTGCCCTCGATCGCCAATTTCCGCCTGCGCTGGCTTGACGAACGCCTGGGGACGGCGGCGGCGGTTTCCGTGCTGCTGGTGCAGGGCAACCCGGAAAACCTCTCCCGCAATGTGCAAAACGACGTGCTGATGTCGATCGGGGCCAAGGCGATTGCCGTGCGGGACGCCGGCGTCTCGCGCCTTCTGGTGGTGGCGGAAATGCCGCCGCGGGTCGATGAACATGTCGATCTCGCCGATACCGGCCCCGCGGAGGCGATGGGAGGAGCGCTCGATACGCTGTTTTTCGGGGGCGATCGCATGCTGCGTGTCTTCGGGCCGGTCGGCGACAGCGACAAGGAATTCGAGCTGATCATACCTGACAGCAATCTGCGCAAGGCGATGCTGATCTATTCGCGTAACGTGGCGTTTCTCTCGCTGTTGATCTCGCTGATCACCGCGACCCTGGTTTTCTACGCCATCGACCGCATCATGATCCGGCCGATCCGGACGATGACACGCTCCATGCTGGCTTTCTCACAGGCTCCCGACGATCCCGGCCGCATCATCGAGCCCGAGCATCGCGCCGATGAAATCGGGGTTGCAGAGCGGGAATTGTCGGACATGCAGCAGCGCCTCCACAAGACCCTCGGCGAGCAGAAGCATCTGGCCGATCTTGGCCTTGCCGTCTCCAAGATCAACCACGACATGCGCAACATGCTGGCATCTGCCCAGTTGATGTCCGACCGGCTCGGCACGGTCAAGGACCCCACTGTCCAGTCGCTGGCGCCGAAGCTGGTACGCGCACTGGACAGGGCCGTCTCCTATTCCGAAGGCGTGATGACCTATGGCCGCACGCAGGAGGCAGCCCCTTCACGCCGCAGGCTGCGGCTGCGCCAGATCGTGGAGGAAATGCAGGGCCTGCTCGGCATCGAACCGGATGGCGAGGTCGAGTTCATCAACGCTGTGGAGGCCGATTTCGAGGTCGATGCCGACGCCGAGCAGCTTTTGCGGGTGCTCACCAATCTGTGCCGCAACGCGCTCCAGGCCATGGCCACCAATCGTGAAAGCGCCACTGTCAACCGGCTGTCGATCTCAGCCGAGCGTCAAGGCAGCGTCAGCCGCATCCACGTCGCCGACACCGGCCCCGGCCTGCCGCAGAAGGCACGCGAGAACCTCTTTTCCGCCTTTCGCGGCTCGGCCCGCAGCGGGGGGACCGGCCTTGGCCTTGCCATCGCGCATGAACTCGTGCGAGCCCATGGCGGCACGGTCGAACTCGTGGAAAGCGTCGGTGGGCGGACGGTCTTTTGCGTGACCATTCCCGACCAGCCCGTCAGGCTCGACCAGGTACGCAGCAATCTGCGTCGGCCAGCCTAGATTCAATCGACATTCAGGTTTCCATGGTGTGTGCTCAACTTGATACGATCGACAAGCGGCATACGTCTCTCCCCCTCTGTCATCTCGCGGCAGCAATAATCCAGATGCGCAAATGTCGATTCAGCCTAGGGTGGTTTACCGCCAAAAATGGAATCGTCTGGCGCCGTAGAAACCCGGAGATCCAAGAGATAGAGCAGCGACACTGCATTCTTGAGAATGCCCGCTGGTCTGCCTTTCTTGCTTTAGCTACTATCGGATTTGGATGCTGCGTTGCGGCTATCGGCATTTCCCCGTTGAAGCCTGCGGATGCATCAGCTATGAAGCGCGGGATCAGGTGGTTCGCCGCCAGATTGCCTCTGGGGCGATGTCCGCTCCGGCCTGGCACCCGTAGCTCAGCTGGATAGAGTGCTGCCCTCCGAAGGCAGAGGTCACAGGTTCGAATCCTGTCGGGTGCGCCAGTTCTCGCAATTTTAGTCGGCCTGCCTGTGATTTCGTGCTATCGGTTCACGATCATGGCCGACATTAGCAACATAGCCGTCATCGCGAATCGTGACGATCTGAATTCCCAGGATCTTCTCTCCAGGGCGGCAGTCGATTGGCGCAAGGCGGGAGTGAGGGTTGCCGGCGTGCTTGCCGAAGACAATGATGCAGAAGGGCCTTGCAGCGCCGGTTTCCTTCGCGACATCGCATCCGGCAGGAGATTTTCCATCCACCTCGACACGCCGCCGATCGGCACCACCTGCCATCTCGATTCCGCAGGGCTCGAAGATGCCTGCGCGGGACTGTCCACCCAGATCGCCGATGCCGACGTCGTGCTTTTCAGCAAGTTCGGCAAGCTCGAAGCGATGCAAAAGGGGCTTTGGGTTGCATTCTCGGCCGCCGCTGGAGCCAATAAGCCGTTGCTGACGACAGTGTCTTCCAAGCATATCGATGCCTGGAAGACGTTCGCACCGACAGCAGCCTGGCTCGAGGCTGACGAGGGCTCGATCGACCAGTGGTGGCATGCGATGCAGTCGCAAGCGCTGCACCCCTGACACCAGAGCAATCGCATATAGAACGACCGACCCCTCACCGATGGCGAGGCGATCCGCCAGGAGGACCGTGCCGGCCGATGTGGCCACCGGCCAAGTCCGGCCGACGCCGCGGGCGTCCACCAGCGGCAAACCCTGAGGGTCGGGTGAATTCAGGCCAAACCCTTCGGGCTTCGAACGTGGCCGTACCACCAATACGACCGGCGCCGAGCCCTCGACCTTGCTCCCGAATTCCCACCGGCAGAACGCTTCCGCATAACCATGGAAGGCTCTAAAGGAGGAGGATGCCAGCCTTGGGATGGCGCATCCTCCCCGCGTTGAGCGAGGTGAGAAACTGCCAGCGCTTACGATCAACCGATAACCCTATCGATTGATAGCGACGATCGATCGGAGCCCTGGCGAAGGGCCAAGTGGTTTTCAAAAGCAAACTGGCAAGCGGGCAAAAATCCACAGGCGATAGCCCTGCCCCCGATATGGTGGAAGCGGCGGCCCGAAGCCGCCGCTTCAAGTCGTTCAGCCTGCGGCCGCCGCGAGGTTCGATTGCGCCTCGGATTCAAGCCGGTCGCCGACCGACAGGCCGTGCGACTTCGCAAAGGTTGCCGCCGCCAGCTTCTGGCCGGCGTCGGTGCGGACCTTGGCAATCTCGACCACGCCGCCCTGAACGGAGACACTGATGCTCTGTTCTGCGATTTCTACGATCTCTCCCGACTTGCCCTGGACATCGCCGAAGCACCGCACCGGATGCTTCCGGCCCTCGAACAGACGCACCTTCTGGCCAAGCACCGTCGTCCAGGCGCCCGGCGCGGGATCGCAGCCGCGGATCAGGTTGTGGATCATGTCGATATGTGTATTCCAGTTGATCCTTGCCTCCGCGTCCCGGCACCAGCCTTCGTAGGAAGCGGCCTCCTCGTCCTGTACGATCTCGGTATGCCGACCGGTCACGACGAGATCGGCCGCCTCAAGCATCGCCTCGACGCCGAGCGGGAACAGATGGTCGAAATAGACGCTGCCAAGCGTGTCCTCGGCACCGATCGCCACCGTCTTCTGAAGGATGACCGGGCCTTCGTCCAAACCGTCGGTCGGGCGGAAGATGGTAAGGCCGGTCTCGCGATCGCCCTTGATGATCGGCCAGTTGATGGAACTCGGGCCGCGATATTTGGGCAGGAGAGAGGGATGGTACTGGATCGTGCCGTGCTTGGGGATGTTGACGAAGGACTGCGGCGCAAACTGCAGCACATAGGCCATCACCGCCAAGTCCACGTCGAGGGCGCGCAAGGCACCCTCCGCAGCGAGGCTCTTGAGATTGGGCAATTGAAACAGCCTCAGTCCGCGTTCTTCCGCTGCAACGCGCAGCGGGTCCGGGCGTGAGCCGGGCTTTTCCGGCGCACAGAATACGCCTGCCACCTCGTCGCCACGCGCCAGGAACGCCTCCAGGACGCTTTTGCCGAAGGCCTGTTGGCCAATGATTGCGATGCGCATGCTCTACCTCCTCGATTTCGGGCAAAGACCACCCCTGCCCGCTTGCGAGAGGCAGCGGACCCAGATTGATGGCCGGTGGAAGCGCCGGGGCCTCGGCAGCCGGCGCGATGCTAGAGTGCCGAGCGGGAAACAATATCCGCTCGACCAACCCTATCTTCTTGTTTCTGCATCGGATTTAGCTAGAGAGGCTCGATGCCTGCGTCTCAGCGCCCCGTGTTGATCCAGACAGCCTTGGGCTCGGTGAAATTGTCGATTGCCGCGTCGCCATGTTCGCGGCCGAAGCCGGAATCCCGCGCCCCGCCCCAAGGCAGGCGGATATCGGTCGGCCCATAGGTGTTGACCCAGACGGTGCCCGCCTTCAGCCGCCGGGTAAAGCGATGGGCCCGGCCGATATCGCCGGTCCACACGCCCGCAGCGAGGCTGTAGACGGTACCATTGGCGATACGGATCGCGTCCTCATCGTCCTTGAACGGGATGACGGCTGCCACAGGTCCGAAAATCTCTTCCTGCGAGATGCGCATTTCGTGGCGCACGCCAGCAAAGACCGTGGGTTCGACGAAGTAGCCGGCCTCGCCGCGCCGTGTCCCACCGGTGACGATCGAAGCGCCCTCGTTGCGGCCGACCTCGATATAGTCGAGCACGCGCTTCATCTGCACCTCGGAGACCAGCGGTCCCATGGCTGTCGAAGCTTCCAGCGGGTCGCCGATGCGGGTCGATTGCGCGCGTGCGGCCAGCCGCTCCACCACTTCGTCATAGATGCTTTCATGGACGATGATGCGTGAGCCGGCCGAGCACACCTGGCCGGTATTGAAGAAGATGCCGGAGCCAGCCGCCTTGACCGCGGCGTCGATATCGGCGTCGGGAAAGACGATGTTGGCCGATTTGCCGCCCAGTTCCAGCGTCACGCGCTTGAGATTGCCGGCTGCACCCTGCAGGATCTGGCGCCCGACCACTGGCGAGCCTGTGAAGGTCACCTTGTCGACATCCGGATGATCGACCAGCGCCTGGCCGGCAATCTTGCCGAAGCCCGGTACGACGTTGAGCACGCCCGCCGGGAACCCGGCTTCCAGCGCCAGTTCGCCGATCTTCAGCGCCGTCAGCGGCGTCACCTCGGCAGGCTTGAGCACCACCGTGCAGCCGCAGGCCAAGGCCGGCGCGATCTTCCACATGCCGATCATCAGCGGGAAGTTCCACGGAATGATGGCACCTACTACGCCGAGCGGCTCGCGCACCGTGTAGGTGAGCGCATCGGGACGAGCCGGAATGACCTGGCCGTTAATCTTGTCGGCCATGCCGGCATAGTAGGTCA
>JBARWP010000609.1:0-3335 GCA_049646905.1 Pseudaminobacter sp.
CCTCGAGTCGGCGCGGACGTTCGTGATCGGGCATTCGGCGGGCGGGCATCTCGCCGCCATGCTCGCCCTGACGGACTGGTCGGGCTTCGGTCTCGACGCCTCGCCGTTCGCGGCCGGCTGCGCCATCGGCGGCCTCTATGACATCGAGGCGGTCCGCCACAGCTATCTCAACGACGACCTCAGGCTGGAGGCTGACACCGCGGCCGCGGTGTCGCCGCTCGTTCAGGCGCGGAAGGTCGAGACGCCGTTCCTGTTGGCGATCGCCGAACATGAATCGCCCGAGTTCCAGCGCCAGCACCGGGAGTTCGCGGCGCGCTGGCGCACCGCCGGCCAGGTTCTCGACGATGTCGTACTTCCCGATCACGATCATTTCTCCGTGCTCGGCTCGCCGATCTC
Organism: Pseudaminobacter sp.; assembly: GCA_049646905.1. Classification (GTDB taxonomy): domain Bacteria; phylum Pseudomonadota; class Alphaproteobacteria; order Rhizobiales; family Rhizobiaceae; genus Pseudaminobacter. Next base: position 397 of record JBARWP010000609.1, read on the forward strand.
CGCCGATGGGATCGTGATTTCCTGGATCGAAAAAATGGTGTCGGCAGCATGAGCGTCACTGCATCGCGTCTACATTCGGATCCGGCCAGCCTCGAGGAGGCGCTTGCAGAGGCCGATCCCGTCATCCTGCTGATGGTCTATGTCAACCTGACGGGCGACGTCGACTATCTCGAGCAGTTCCGTCCGTTCATCCGCAAGGTCCGCGAGTTCAACAACTCCATTCCCGTCGAACTCGAGGCGGATTTGCGCCGCCGGCTCGCTGCGCTGCTGGCTTCGTCCGATCAGGCGACGCAGCGCATGCCGGACGCCGACGTCCTGCAGAAGATGATGAGCGTGTGCGTCGGCGAGCCGATCCCGGAAGATTATCTGCCGATGCTTCTGGACGAGCTCGACATGGGCGAGGCCGAGCATCTGACCGTCGCCCGCGCAGCGACACAGGCCGCCGAGGTTCCGTCGATCACGATCATCGGCGCGGGGCTTTCCGGCGTGTGCATGGCGATCATGCTCAAGCAGGCGGGTATTCCGTTCAGGCTCTACGAGCGGCACAACGGCGTCGGCGGCACATGGTACGAGAACACCTATCCGGGCTGCGGCGTCGATACGGCCAACCACTGGTACTCCTATTCGTTCGCCATCAATCCAGACTGGACGAAATATTTCGTCAAGCAGGTCGAGCTGCGCAGCTATATCGACCAGTGCGTGCGCAAGTTCGGCATCGCTGACGACATCGAGTTCAACACCTCGGTGGAAAGCGCCGTGTTCAACGAGAGCAAAGGCGTCTGGGATCTGGTGATAACCGCCGGTGACGGCGAAAGGCGCGCCGTCTCGACCGACATCCTGATCAGCGCCGTCGGGCTGCTCAACAAGCCGATCATCCCCGATCTGCCCGGCCTGCCCGATTTCAGGGGACCGGCCTTCCACACCGCCTGCTGGGACCACGGGGTCGACCTGGCCGGAAAGCGGGTCGCGCTGGTCGGATCGGGCGCGAGTGGCATCCAGGTCGGGCCCGAGATCGCGCCCAAAGTCGCGCATCTGTCGATATTCCAGCGATCGCCGCAATGGATCTACACGCGCGCCAATTACGGCCGCGATGTTCCCGAAGGGGTCAAGTGGGCGCTGCGGCACGTGCCGCTCTACGCCAAGTGGTACCGCTTCCAGTTGCTGTGGGCCTACAGCGACGGGCTGTATCCGGCGCTGGTGCGCGACATGGAGTGGACCCGCAAGGACTCCATCAGCTCATTCAACCACGACATCCGCAAATTGTGGACCGCCTATATTGAAAAGCAGCTCGCGGACCGCCCGGACCTGCTCGAGAAAGCCATTCCCGACTTTCCAACCTTCGGCAAGCGTCCGCTTTTCGACACGGGCTGGTTCGACATGCTGAAGCGCGAGAACGTGTCGTTGACGCAGAGCGGCATCGCGCAGATCGTCCCGGACGGAATCGTGACCGAGGACGGCGAGAAGCACGAGGTCGACGTCATCGTCTTCGCCACCGGCTTCCACGCCAGCTTCATGCTCCATTCGCTGAACGTCACCGGCCGCGCCGGCCGCACGATCCGTGACGAATGGGGCGAGGAAGATCCCAAGGCCTATCTGGGCATCGCCGTGCCCGGCTTTCCCAACCTGTTCCTCCTCAACGGCCCCAACACCGCCTACGCCCACGGCGGCAGCATCGCCTTCAACGCGGAGTGTCAGGCCCGCTACGTGCTCCAGTGCTTGACCGAGATGATGCAGAGGGGAGCCGGAACAATGGAGGTCCGGCAGGACGCCTACGAGAACTACAATGCGCATATGGACGAGGAGCATGAAAAGCTCGTCTGGGCGCATCACAATGTCCGGACCTGGTACAAAAACAAGCTTGGCCGGGTAACCGCAGTAACACCTCTGAAAGTCAAGGATTACTGGAATATAACGAGAAAGGTGTCACCAGAACACTACACATTCTCTTGAGATCATACCGGCATCGTCCTTTGGAGCAGTGAAAATGAGAGTTGGTATCGAGGTCGGTGGCACATTCACCGATCTAGTCGCGGTCGACGGCAGCAGGGTGGAAATCACCAAGGTGCCCAGCACGCCCAGCAGCCCGGACATCGGGGCGTTCGCCGCATTGGCGAGCGCCGGGATCGATCCGGAATCGGTGACGGATCTGGTGCACGGCTCGACCGTGGCGACGAACGCCATCCTGGAGCGCAAGGGCGCGCGGATCGCCTTCGTGGCGACGAAGGGCTTCCGCGACATCCTGTTCATACAGCGCCACGACCGCCGCAGCATCTACGACCTGAAATACAGGAAGCCGCAACCGCCTGTGTCGCGCCGCGATTGCTTCGAGGTCGCCGAGCGTATCGATGCGCGGGGCGCGGTGGTCAGTCCGCTCAACATCGATGCGGTCCGCTCCCGGCTCGTCCCCGCGCTCGCCGCCGGCAATTACGACGCCGTCGCGATCTGCCTGCTGTCGAGCTATGCCTCGCCGGTCCACGAACAGGCGGTCAAGGCCGAGATCAGTGCGGCGCTGCCGCATCTGGCGGTCACCTGCTCCAGTGAAGTCGCCATGGAATTCCGCGAGTACGAGCGCGCGTCGACCACCTGCCTTTCGGCCTATGTGCAGCCGGTCATCGACGGCTATGTCGAGCGGTTCGAGGCCACGCTCGCCAAGGCCGGCTTCTCCGGCCGCTTCAGTATCATGCAGTCCAATGGCGGCCGCATCCCGGCCGCCGGCATGCGGCAGAGCTCGATCACCGCCCTGTTCAGCGGCCCCGCCGGCGGCGTGGTCGGCGCCATACGCCAGGCCGAACGCTCGGGGGTGAAGGACTTCATCACCTTCGACATGGGCGGAACGTCGACCGACGTCAGTCTCGTCAAGGACGGTGAAGCCTCGATCTCGCCGGAAACCGAGGTCGACGGCCTGCCGGTACGCATTCCGGTGCTCGATATCGTCACCG
>JBARWP010000610.1:0-1569 GCA_049646905.1 Pseudaminobacter sp.
TTGGGATTTTGTCTATTTCTCGTTCGTGATCGGCATGACGGCGCAGGTCTCCGATGTCGGCATCACCGACAGGATGATTCGCCGTACGGCAACCGCCCACGGGATTACATCGTTCTTGTTCAATACCGCGCTGCTTGCGTTGATGGTGAATATCGCCGCGAGCGCGCTCCGATCGGATAGCTGACTTCGGTGACCCACACCTTTCTGACGTTCCTTCTGGTCCTCAGCGTCCTTGCGGCCTCGGCGACGGTGGCGCGGCGCCTCGATCTCACGCCCGCGATCGTATTTCTGCTGGTCGGCATCGGGCTTGCGCTGGTGCCGGGATTTCCGCCGATCCAGATGGAGCCCGAAGGCGTGCTGCTTCTGGTGCTGCCGCCGCTGATCTATTCGGCCGGCGTGTCGATGAGCTGGCGTGAGTTCAAATGGAATCTGCGCCCGATCGCGCTCCTCGCGATCGGCTGCGTGATCTTCACGACCTGCGCCGTCGCCATCGCCGTGCACTTCGCACTCGACCTGCCGTGGAGCATCGGCTTCCTGCTCGGCGCCATCGTCTCCCCGCCTGACGTGGTCGCCCCGCTTGCAATTGCCCGCAGGCTGCACCTGCCACACCGCATCCTCGTGGTGCTCGAAGGCGAGGGTCTTGCGAACGACGCCACCGCGCTCATTCTCTATCGTTTCGCACTGCTCGCGGTCTCGACCGGCACGTTCTCACTGCCGTCCGCCACTGTTGCCTTCGGCATGATTCTGGTCGGCGAGGTTCTGTTCGGCCTTCTCGTCGGCTGGCTCAGCCTGCGACTGCGGCAACTGGCACATGATCCGCGCGTCGAGATCACGCTGTCGCTGCTTACACCCTACCTCGCCTTCTGGGTGCCCGAGCACGCGGGTGGCTCCGGCGTGCTCGCAACGGTCGTCGCGGGCCTTTACGTGAGCTGGAACGGCCCGCTGCTGATTTCCGCAGCCACACGGCTGCAGGGCATCTTCTTCTGGGATTTCCCGATCTGGTTGATCGAAGGTGTTCTCTTCCTTATCGTCGGCTTTCACACTCGCCTCCTCATGGAAACCTCGAAGACACTGCAGATCGGCACAGTTCTCTCCGCAATCGCGATCACGACCAGCATCGTCATTCTTGCCCGCTTCATCTGGGTGTTTCCGGGCGCCTATCTGCCGCACCTCCTGAGCTCGCGCATCCGCAAGCGCGAGGAAATCCCGCACTGGCGCGGCATCACCATCATTGGCTTCACCGGCATTCGCGGTGTGGTGTCGCTCGCAGTCGCGCTGGCGCTGCCGATGACGCTCGCCAATGGCGATCCGTTTCCGTATCGCGACCTCATCCTTCTGGTGTCGTTCGGTGTGATCTTCATCACTGTCGTCGGGATCGGCAGCACGCTGCCCTTCGTCGCGCGCACGCTCGGCGTCGCCGAATACGGACATTTCGAAGCGAAGCACGAACGCGAAAAGGAAATCGCCGCGCGGCGCGAGCTTGTTACGGCCTCGCGCAAGGAGCTTTCCCGGATCATCAAGGAGCGCGAGCTACCCGAGAGTCTCGCGCGCTTCCTTGAGGTGCGGCAC
>JBARWP010000611.1:0-1762 GCA_049646905.1 Pseudaminobacter sp.
GGGGAGAAGGTGGCCCGAAGGGCCGGATGAGGGGCAGAGCCAGCCTTGAGGAGTTCGCGCCGCCCCTCATCTGCCTGCCGGCATCTTCTCCCCGTGAACGGGGAGAAGAGATCCTGCCGCGACGCTGCGCTCCCATCATCGCCCTGCCTCCCTTATCGCGGCGCGGATGCGCGTAGGCGTTGCCGGGATTTTGGTCACCAGAACGCCGGTGGCGTGGCGGATCGCATTGAGTATGGCCGGTGCGGTCGGGATCAGCACATGCTCGCCCAACCCCTTGGCGCCAAAGGGTCCTTCCGGGTCCGGAACTTCTATCAGGATGGTTTCGATGGGTGGCACGTCGCCGATGGTCGGGATGAGATAGTCATGCAGGTTCTCGGTGCGGCCAGGGATATATTCCTCCATCAGCGCCATGCCGATGCCCTGCGCGATGCCGCCTTCGATCTGGCCCTGCGCCAGTTGCGGATGGATGGCGCGGCCGACGTCATGCGCGGCGGTGATCTTGACGAGCTTCACCGTGCCGAGCCTGAGATCGACCTCCAGTTCGGTGATCTGCGCGCCATAGCCGAACACCGCATAGGGCGTGCCCTGGCCCTTAGCGTCGAGGGGAGCGGTCGGCGGGTCGTAGGTCTCCTCGGCGGCGAAGACGAGGCCATCGGCATCGGGCGTCAGCCCGGAAAGGTCGATGCGGCGGGTGGCGTCGCCTTCGCGGATGACCAGCGCATCGTCTCCAAGGCTCAGCACGGCATGGCCGGAGACATTAGCGAACCGCAGTATCTTTTCACGCAGGCTGGTTGCCGCGCGTTGCGCCGCCTTGCCGGAAACGAAGGTCTGGCGGGAGGCCGAAGTCTTGCCGGCATCCGGCGTGATTGCCGTATCGGCGCTCTTCAAGACGATCCCGGCCAGCGGCACGCCGAGCGCATCCGCGGCGATCTGGGCGATCACCGTATTGGAGCCCTGGCCGATATCGACCGCACCCTGATGCAGCACCACCTGGCCCTTCGGTGAAATGCCGAGCTTGATGGTCGAGGGATTGGGCAGCGAGGTGTTGCCGCAGCCATACCAGCAGGAGGCAACACCGACGCCGCGCTTCACATGGTCGTTTTCGGCGTTGAAGCGCTCAGCCTCCGCAACCGCCCGCACCCAATGCGGCCTTAGTGCCCCCAGGCAATCGGCGATGCCCACGCCTTCTCTGAGCACCTGCCCGGTAACCGTTTCGGAGCCGTTCCGAAGGGCGTTTTTCAGGCGAAACTCAAGCCGATCCATGCCGGCCTTCGCGGCAAGCTCATCGTAGAGCGTTTCCTGGCAGATGGTGGCCTGCGGCACGCCGAAGCCGCGAAACGCTCCTGAGATCGGCCCGTTGGTATGGATGGCCCGGCCGAGCGCGCGGTAATTCGGCGTTGCATAGGGGCCGGAGGCGTGCACCGGCACACGGTTTGCCACGGTCGGTCCCCAGCTCGCATAGGCGCCGGTGTTGAAATCGCCGGAAAAGACCATGCCGCAGATGCGGCCCCGGGCGTCCGCGCCGATGGTTGCCCGCATGAAGGCGGGATGGCGCTTGGTGGTCGATGTCATGGTATCGCCGCGTGCGTAGCACAACGCGGCCGGGCGCCCGGTTTTCAATGTCACCAGCCCCACCAGCGGCTGCACCGAGAGGTCGAGCTTGGAGCCGAAGCCGCCGCCGGTCGCGGTCGGCACGATGCGGACCTTTTCGGGTGGCAGGCCAAGCACGCGGGCGGTGTCGGCGCGGTCCATATAGGGCGCC
>JBARWP010000612.1:0-8598 GCA_049646905.1 Pseudaminobacter sp.
GTCATGGCCATACGGAAGCAAATGCTCCGAGGGAATGCCGATCTTCTCGCCTACCGCCTGGATCGGCTGCTTGGTCGCTCCACGCGCAATCTCGATGTCCGACTTCATCTCTGCCATCTATGGGTCCTCCCTTGGAGATGGAAAATGCCATTTGCAATCGATGGACAAGGCCGGGCCATGCCGATATGCATTGCCCTTGAATTGGCTGTCGGCGCTTCGAACATCCGCGTCGCGGCCGCTTCGTCCTCCGATTTTTCCCGATATTCAGTAAGCCATTTTACGACGAAAACGTCAACCTGTATGAAAGAAAATTTCATACTAAGAATTATTTTTTGCGAGCCCCGAAATGAAAAAGGCCGGCCCCGGGTGGCCGACCTTTTCCAGTTTTCGCAGCGGACTGCCTGAACCGCTGCGAAACTTTTACGGCTCCTAGATCACGAACACCCAGTTGGCGATAAGCACCACGCAGAGCCCCGCAATCAGGGTCAGGTAAGGCAGTATGCCTGCCTTCCTGTTGGCAAGGTCTTCCTGCCTCAGGCCGAGATCGTCGAGCATCTGTTCGGGGAACTTGCCCTTGTCCTGGACATAGTGCCGGTAGCAGAACACCGGGATGATCAGCGAGGCGGCAATCAGGCCGGCCCACAGTGCCCAGGGGTTCCACACCTTGGCGCCGGCACCCATGAACATGGCGTTGACATAGGACAGGATGGCGCCAAGGGCGATCAGCACGGTCGGCGCCTTCCACGGCCGGTGGATATGGCCGTTGTCGATGCGATGGATCCAGCCCGAATTGAGGTTGAGGAAGTTGAAGATGATGTAGCCGCAATTCGACACCGCGAGGATGAAGAAATAGCTGGTGGCATCCGCGGCCGCGATGGCGAGCAGGAAGAGGTTGAAGACCAGATCGGTCCACATCGCCGCCGTCGGTGCGCCGTGCTCGTTGACACGCGAGAGGTAGCGCGGCAGCCAGCCGTCCACACCGCCCTGATAGAGCGTGCGCGAGGAACCGGCCATCGCGGTCATGATCGCCAGCATCAGCGCCATGATCATCAGCATGATCATGATGCTGGTGAGGATGCCGGTGCCGCCGACCATGGTCGCCATGGCTTGGCCGACGCCCGAACCGTCGACGATCGGATCGGCCAGCATGCCGTCGAGACCGAGCACGCCCTGGAAGGTGAAGGGCACCAGCGTGTACATCAACAGGCACAGCAGGCCCGAATACAGGATGGCCCGCACGGTATCGCGACCCGGATCCTTGAATTCGCTGGTAAAGCAGATCGAGGTTTCGAAGGCATAGGCCGACCATGCGGCGATGAACATGCCGCCGAACACCAGCGTCCAGCCCGAGATGTTCCAGGCGCCGGGCTCAGCCGAATAGGCTTCGGCAAGCGGCACGAAGGGCGAGTAGTTGTCCCAGTTGATCTGGCCGGTCAGGATCGGCACCACGCCGACGATAAGCATCGGGACGATGACGATCAGCCCGATGTATTTCTGGACATTGGCCGTGCCGAGAATGCCGCGATGCTGGATCGAGAAGGTGATCAGCATCAGGACGACGCCGATCCAGAAGACGGAGTTGAGCGAAAAGCTGACCGGACCCAGCGTGCCGCTGTAGAGCGTCCAGTCGCGGATGGCCGGAGTGGCCGTAGCCGTCAATACCGAGATGGCATCGGCCGCCGTCTTGCCGGCATTGGCCGGGTCGGCCAGCCATGCGACGACCTCCGGCGAGGCTTCGGAAAAGCCGGGGATGGGCGCCAGCGCGTTGAGGATATAGGCCGCCGCGATCGAACAGCCGAGCGACAGGACCGGCGTCCATGCGAGCCAGTTGCACCAGACCGAAAGTGGGGCGATGAACTTGGAATAGCGCAGCCAGGCGGTGGCGCCATAGACCGAAGCGCCGCCGGATTTACTCGGGAACAGGCCGGCGATCTCGGCATAGGTGAATGACTGGAGCAGGCCGAACGTCACCGAAGTCATCCAGATGACGAAGGCCAGCGTGCCGGTGGTGCCGGCAATGCCGCCGATCGAAAACAGCACCAAGGCAGGCACGCCGCTGGCCACCCAGAATGCACCCTGCCAATTGATCGTTCTGTGCAACTGCCCGTCGCTGACGGGGGCAGAACTGCTAACAATAGAGCTCATGACCGAAGTTCCCCATTTCGTTTCCTGAATCTGCCAGTGAAACCGTTCCGTTGTGGCCCTGCTCCCCTGCGGGCCGAGTTGCCCTTTCCGCTCAGGCGTCTTTTTTTCCTAACAGTAAAGGTCGCGCTCGCGGTTACGTCAAGCCTTTTGTTGAAGCAGATGAAAGATTGTTGTCTAAGATAGGAAAACCGCGCCGGCACAGACGGATGGACGCCCGCTTTGGCCCTATCGAGGCTGACCTGACCGGGATCAACGGGATCCTCGCCAGGATCATGTGGCTACATAGGGGGCAATGTGGCCGTCGCGGTGCAGGCTGGCGCATCAAGCAAAGGCCGCGGTGACGGTTCAGGATCCAGCGGCCGTTCCGCGATATCTCCAGCCGTATATCCATTCTTGAATTCAAACTCGCCACATGGCGTCTTCAACGTCACGGTGTCGTGTCAGCCGTGCGGCTCGGGAACGTGTGCATGGGCGGGGCCTGCATTCATCAGCTCCGCTCCCTGAAATCGCCGCCGGCGATCAAGAATCGCAAAGGTCATCCTGGAAGACGAGTACGTTACTGTACCAACAAGATGGTGCCGACGCCGGCCTTGGCGCCCTGTCGAGCCGTTCTGTTACGATGACATTCGGTGTGTGCCCGCTGTGGATGTAAGCGCAACTGGCCGGCGCGTGGGCGGGGGGCTTGGGGTCTCGCGCCGGCCAGTGCGGTGTTCCGTTAGGGTCCTCCGCAGGATCAATATGGCATAAGCACGGAGCTGGCGGTATCTCGCAATTGGCGTGAGGAAGCATCCAAACGAACGAGGCCGATCGTAAACCGACCTTGAGCCTCACGGTTCCATGCGATTACGGCGCATTCGAAATAGCAGGGTGATCGACCGGGCCGTGGCACTGGACCATCGCGCCGACCGTACAAGCCGTCACTCAGCGGTTGCGTAGACGTTAGTGGGCAATTCCAGCGCGTTGACGGCACCTATCTGGCTATTTACCTCGGTGTGCCGGGCTGGCAGTGCTGTTATAGATGCCGCACCTGCGCACCAGCCAGAACCCTTGAAAATCAAGGATTGTCGGTTGCAATGCAATGCAACATGGAATGCCTATATCCGAGGGTCTCGGCTATATCCAATTACTTGATTTAATTAAAGAAATTCTGGTAGCGGAGGAGGGATTTGAACCCCCGACACAAGGATTATGATTTGGCCAAGGAGATGGTGCGCACTGTCACACTTGGCCACAGGTAGTTTTATGGAGCGATTGAATGCAAACGGAAACGGCCTCTCGGCCTCTGTCGTGTCCTTTCATCGCATCGCATTCAAACGCAGTGCTATCGGACTCCCTTTGAAACCCAAGATGAGGCTCTTCCAAACTTGCGACCAATGTCTTTACCAGTCATCGCCTCGTCGTTGGCGATCCCATGCCTCAAGGAATTTCTGAACATCTCCACGCTCATCGGCATTGATATCATCGGCATCCCGAAGCCGCTCCAATGCTTCGCGAAACGCTTTCGCGTCTATAATGTCTGTATCCTCTCGAATTTGAGCTTTTATGGAAGCCTTTGCTACTCGATCGCCCAGGCTGCCAAAGCCGCCCATACCCATTGACCATGTAGTGCCCGTCATGGCGCGGGCCAGTGTAACGAGTGCCTTTGTGTCCTTCAGGAGGTCGTCGGTCCAGGCCCTTACTTCCGATGGGTCGTTGTCCATGAAATCAGCCCAGCGGTGAAGGATGTACAGAAGGTCTTGGTGATACAGAAGAGAACCATCGGCCGCAGCTGCGCGAATTGCGTCCAGCGCGCGCGTAGTGAGTGTTGGTAAGGCGTCTTTGCCGACCAGACAATCTTCCTCCCGCGTGGGAAGTCTATTCTCGCGTTGCTGGTAATCCCCCCGCGCCGATGATACAAAGTCCACAAACCATCCGAGTGAGGCATTTTCTGTAGCAGTCAAATACACTTCCGTTCGCTCTTCGATCGAGAAGCGATCTCGCGTAAGGCGTCGGATAAGCCAATGATAGCGAAGGCTTGTATTCGCCATCGCCATAAAGCCTCGTTCGGCATCTCCCTTCTGATCGATCTCGTCGTGAATTTCGAAGAGCGCATTTATAAGGGGTTTGACTTTCTCCTTTGCAACCCGTTTGCCGTTCGTCGTCAACTCATCCAGATAGACAGGCACCATTGAGTTGCCTGCGCGGCGTTCAGTTGTCGCCGCTTGTCGAAATGCAGTCTGAATAAACTCACGATCGTCAGCCCGTTCAATCAACTCGTTGATCTGCCGTGAAGACAGCGCTTCATCGCTCAAGGAGAGCCGAAAATATGTGTCAAAGTGAGTTTCGACACAAACGCGACGCTCCGAACTCCATTCAGCTATCCATTCGCCACCGTATCCCATGTCTTCCAGTCTCGGAAAAAGCCTCTGTAGCGCCGTCGTTGCTAACTCGTGATGTTCCTGCGGCACGTCCTTCAAGAACGCATCGAAGCGTCCATTACCATGTTGGTCGACGTCCCCTTCCTTTCTGGTTCCACATACCCTGTTCTTGTTCATTCTGATCGCATTGAAGAGACCAGGTTCGTAAAGACGCAGCGTTTCGAGTGCGACGAAATCGGCTAGGTTCACATCATTGGCTACGGCAGGCCAGGTCACACTGATGGCATTTTGGAACCTGCTTACGTGACGCGGTGAGACAATATACGGGCCGACAACGTCGTAAAAGACATTCATAAAACGAACGATCTGTTCTTGATCGCTGGGTTCGCCGCATATCTCAGAAACGGAGGTTAGCACTGCGTCGTGAAGATCAGTGGGAAGCGGCGAAGGCAGTTCGAAACCCGCCTGAATGATTTTTTCCAAGAAGTGGGGGCCTTCGGACGGATATCGTTCCCGGACCGCCTTTTCCGCGAGCTGCCGATCAAAAACCAAGAGATACATTACGTTGGGAAGTCGGCCCACCGACTTTACCAGTCTGAAGATCGCGAGAGCTTCATCTGGATTTAGCCGATCGATATCATCAATGATTATGAGGAAACGCCTATCCTCCTTTTCAAGAATTTCTGCCAGCTTTTGAAAGACCTTTTCAAGGGTATCCCCATCAGGGAAGAAGCGCTTCGCGAAGTCAAATGTGCCTCCAACCAAGGCGGCGAGTGGTCCGGCTGGCGTAAGCGCCATTGCTGAGCCGATTATCGGTCCCGCCTGCAACAGCCCACGTCCCAACTTAGGAACAAGGTCCTTGACCTTGTCTTTCAGTGTCGTGCTCAAGACTGCATTGAGGTTCTGAAGGAATGCGAGCGCTAGCGCCTCCTCTCCTCGATACCACCAGCACTTGAATTCTGTGGCCACAAGGCGCTTGTCGTTTTCCTCGGCCAGCGCAGCGCGGATCAAGTTCACCACGCTACTTTTTCCAGAACCCCAAGGACCATGCAAAGCAATTGTGGTTCCAACGGGGTTGTCTATATTTAATATGCTCTTCGCCAAAGATTTGGCGAATGGGGTCACGCCGTATCTATCATCATCGGTGTTTTCTATTGGACTATCATTGAAGTAGTTCTTCATATTTCGCCGCCCACCCCGTCAGTTCGCCCTAAACCATACCCTGACACACGGATTTTGCAGCCTTAAATTGCGCGCCATGCGCAAGAAGCTAACCACGAAGACGATCGATGCACTGCCGCCCGCGAAGGGCAAGCGGTACGAGGTGCGCGACACGCTCGTGGCGGGCTTGCACATTCGTGTGTCAGCCACAGGTGGAAAGGTCTGGTATCTGGCAACGCGCGTCGAGGGGCGCATGCGCCGCATCAAGCTCGGTGCGTATCCGGTCATTTCGCTCTCGGACGCTCGCCAGCGCGCCCACGGCATTTTGCGCGATATTTCCCTCGGCAAATACACCGAGAGCGCTCCTGGCTCGCCTGAGGCGCCGACACCGACGCTCGGCGACATTATCCCCCAGTTCATCGACCGGCACGCGAAGCGACACACGAAGGATTGGAAGGGAACGCAGAGCGTACTTCTGCGCATGAAGAAGCTGCACGCGAAGCCGATCGACCAGATCAAGCGCGCCGATGTGGTGCGCGAACTCGAGGCAATGATCGCTGATATCGAGGAAACCGGTGGCAAGGGGACGCGGGCGAACCGGGGACTGGCTGCGATCAAGAAGCTGTATTCGTGGTGCATCGATCAAGGCATTGTCGAGATATCGCCTGTGGCTGCTCTGAAGCCTCTTATCAAGGAGGTGGCGCGTGACCGTTGGCTGACCGACGACGAAATCAAATCCTTCTGGCGTGGCTGCGAGACTGAAGGCTATCCCTTCGAGCAATTTGGCAAGTTGCTCTTGCTGACCGGCCAACGCCTACGCGAGATTTCCGACATGCGCTGGTCGGAGCTTGACCTTGAGAAGGGCACGCTGACCCTCAAAGGCTCGCGAACGAAGAACGGCACGCTGCATGTCCTGCCGTTGTCGTCGCAGGCGATCGCGATCCTTGAGGCGATGCCTCGGTTCCTCGACTCCGATTTTGTCTTCACCACCACGGGCAGGAGGCCGATTTCCGGTTACGGTCGCTTCAAGCGCCGTCTCGACGTGTTCGTCGGTCTCGATGCTGAGGACTGGCGTTTCCATGACCTTCGGCGCACTGCTGCGACCAACATGGCGATCATGGGCGTCCAGCCGCATATCATCGAGGCCGTTCTGAACCACAAGACGGGTATCGTCTCCGGCGTCGCTGCCGTCTACAATCGCTACGCGTATGTCGATGAAAAGCGCGAGGCGTTGGATAAATGGGCGAACAGGGTGGGGGAGATGACGGCTACCTGTTCGGACAAGACTGCATCATCGAGCTTGCCGACATCCTCGGCATCGAGAGCGACGATCCCCGACTACCAGCCTTCCGCGATGAGCTGAAAGAATACGGTGAAAAGCGTCGCCGTGATATTCAGTCAATGCCGATCGGATTTCCCATCGCTCCGTTCGACGCGTCATTGACCGAGCGCATCGAATGGCTTTCGACGCAGGTAATCGGACCTGCCGAAAGGTTGCTGGATGCGCTTGATGACGCCAACCGGCCCTATTTCTCCGATTGGCCAGACGAATATCGCTTTCCTGACCGGCCTGACCTCGATGAAGCACGCGACCCGGTCAAGGCCATCTGTGAACATGCGACCGCGTTGCGCGATAGCCTGAGCAGGCAACGCCTGCAGAAGATCGCTCACACATCCGAGATGCGCTACGACATCGTGACCGCGCTGCTCGATATCTTGAAAGAGCACTTCCCCGACGTTAGGCGCAGCCGTGGCCAATACGACGGCGATCTTGGCGTAACCGTAGGAGTGATACCGGACTACGTGCGACGCGCGTTCTTCGAGATCACAGACAGCACCGAACAGTTGGATGCGCCGATACAACAGGCGCTTGTCCGGTCTCGAAAATCTGAACCGAAATCCGGTTGAGAGTTTCAGGAACTTCGCTCGATTTCTCGCACCGTCTGAGACACCTTCGAAGGCGTTGAAGCGCGCTTCTTCATCAACCCGAACTTGATGGAGAATGAAATGAAGACGGAAAACCAGCAGCTCGTCCTTGGCCGCAAGGACCTACAAAAAATCGGCATCACGGTCAGCAACTCCAGCCTCTTGCGCTGGGAGCAGCATGGCCGGTTCCCGCGGCGCATTCGCATGGCCGGAACGACTGTCGCTTGGCTGAAATCCGAAGTCGATGCGTGGCTTGATGCCCGCGCCGAAGAACGCAGCCGGCACGTCTACGCCGACTTCTGACAATGGGGGCCTGATCGCCCCCTCAATCCTGAAAACTCATCGGCATGAGCGCGCCGTCTTCTGCGTGAGCGGATTTCCGTGTGCTCTGCCGGCCCACTCGAAAGACAACACTCATGAAGAGGTCAAGGAACGCCGCCGACATCGGCACGGCTACCGAACACCTGCTTTGGTGCGCCGAATTCCAGAGCGACGGGCATTTCCCGATCAGGATCTTGCGCGCCGGTGACGGTGAGCAACAGAGCGTCGTGGAAACACGCTGGTTTCACAATCGAAGCCCGCGCCTCGACGAGAAGCTTACCAGGTTTCTGAAACAGTACGTCCACGACCGCGTGACCGTCCTCTATTCACCGTGCGCGTTTTCAGAGAAACACGCGAAGGCGCAATATGCTTTGCCCAATCAGGTCGCCTATGTGGACGCCGACAGTGGGCGGGATAGCGATTTCGAGCCTGAGCCGACGCGCGTCATCAAGTCGAGCGAGGGCGGCGAACATTGGTTCTGGCACCTGTCCCGTGCCCTGTCGCCTGACGAATTGCAGGCCGTCAACAAGGCGCTAATGTCCGTCGTCAGAACATTTGGCGCAGATTGGGGCGTAGACTAGCGGAGAGCGGGCCTCGTCTGGGATTTGATGTTAGGCTGCGAGCTTGCGGTGCTGCACGCGCCGATATTCGATGGTTTTTCGTTTGATCCTTTCGCGCTGTTTGATGA
>JBARWP010000613.1:0-1555 GCA_049646905.1 Pseudaminobacter sp.
CGTTGTGGCTTAGCCCATCCACGCAGGGACACATCACCATCGCCGTCGGCGCAACCCGGTTGATCCAGCAGGCGTCATGGCCCGCACCCGAGACGATGTTGCGATGGCTGTAGCCCAGCAGCTCGGCTGCGTCGCGAATCGCCTTCACGCAGCCCTCGTCGAAGGTGACCGGGTCGAAATGCCCAACCTGCTCGATCTCGAAGGAGATGTCGAGCGCCTCGCAAATCGTCTTGATGCCCGCTCGGATCCGCTCGTCCATCTCGTCCAGCACCTCCTTGTTGGGCGAGCGGATATCGATGGTGAACACGGTGCGCCCGGCGATGATATTGCGCGAATTCGGATAGGCCTCCATATGGCCGATCGCGCCGACCGCATCCGGCTGGTAGTCCATGGCGATCTCATGCACCAGTTCGGTCACGCGCGCCATGCCGAGTCCGGCATTGCGGCGCTTGGGCATCGGCGTGGAGCCGGTGTGGCTCTCCTTGCCGGTTAGCCGCACCTCGAGCCATTTCAATCCCTGGCCGTGGGTGACGACGCCGATGTCGATGCCCTCGTCCTCGAGGATCGGCCCCTGCTCGATATGGAGCTCGAAGAAAGCCATCATCTTGCGGGCGCCGACCTTCTCGTCACCCTTCCAGCCAATGCGCTCAAGCTCATCGCCGAAGCGCTTGCCTTCGGCATCCTTGCGGTCGTAGGCCCAGTCCTGCTCATGCACGCCGGCGAACACGCCGGATGCCAGCATGGCCGGGGCAAAACGCGTGCCTTCCTCGTTCGTCCAGTTGGTGACGACGATCGGATGTTTCGTCCTGATGCCGAGATCATTGAGCGAGCGGATGATTTCCAGTCCGCCGAGCACGCCCAGCACACCGTCGAACTTGCCGCCGGTGGGCTGGGTGTCGAGATGGCTGCCGACATAGACCGGCAATGCATCCGGGTCGGTGCCCTCGCGTCGCGCAAACATGGTGCCCATCTGGTCGACGCCGGTTTCAAGACCGGCCGCATCGCACCAGCGCTTGAAGAGATGCCGGCCCTCGCCGTCGAAATCGGTCAGCGTCTGGCGGTTGTTGCCGCCGGCAACACCGGGGCCGATCTTGGCCATCTCCATCAGCGAGTCCCACAGGCGTTCCGAATTGATCCTGAGATTTTCGCCTGGAGCGGCCATGTCTTCCCCTTCCCTTTTATTGTCGCCGCCGGGTCCCATAGGCGCCCGGCGGCATTCTTTGGGCGTCAGTCGATCGCCCGCAACACTTCCCGCACATGGTCGATCAACTCGTTGATCTGGCCCTTGGTGATGATGAGCGGCGGCGACAGTGCGATGATGTCGCCGGTGGTGCGGATCAGCGCCCCACGCTCGAACGCCTTCACGAAAGCCGAGAAGGCGCGCTTGGTCGGGCTGCCGGGGATCGATTCCATTTCAATGGCGCCGACAAGGCCGATATTGCGGATATCGATGACATGCGGCTCGCCCTTGAGCGAATGCAGGGCATCCTCCCAGTAGGGAGCGAGTTCCGCACCGCGCGTCAGCAGCCCTTCTTCCTTGTAGGTGTCGAGCGTG
>JBARWP010000614.1:0-3005 GCA_049646905.1 Pseudaminobacter sp.
ATAAAAATGTCGCAGGCTCTGTTTTATTCGATGGTGGCATGCTGGCGTAACAAATGGCCTTTTCTGGCTTATGGCACGGCCTGGGCCGCCATTTTCTTTGCCATTCAGATGGCAGGCACCATGATTAGCGGAATGGGGCTGTCTCCTGGCGCAGTACAAATAATGCTGACTCCAGTCAATATCATTGTGGCGGCAGTCTTGTATTGCAGTTTTTATCCCGCTTACATCAGCGTGTTCGGCTCCAATTACCCTGCTGATCGCTAGTCGTCAGCCCTGCCGTCTGCACTCACGCGTGACGCAATAGACGGCAGCGCCGCGTAGAGCATTGCGTCAATAATACGGTCAGCAGTCAGTCGGCCGTCTGGCTTGTACCAGCGCACCGTTACATTCAAGCCGCCCAACACCTGTTTTCGAATGAGGATGGCGTCCCCCTTGAGCAGACCGCAGGCTACTGCGTCACCAATAGCAATTTGCCATAATTGCTCGTAGTCATCGCTCACTTTACCCACGACAATCTTCGATTCCATCGACAGACTGCGCCACTCATAAATCATCGCGTGCATTGCGTCCCCGCCAACCCCGCACCCAGTTGCGGTCAACACCCATTCAATGCGGTTCTCCTACAACACCCCAATGTCGCTGCCTTGCTGTGCTTTCAAAGCCTGCTGCCCCAGCCCTACGCGGCAGACGCGTTGCCAATAATCATGCCAGGTGTACTATTGCCAGATATCAAAATTTTTGTGGAGCAAGGCGATCTGGTAGGGGATTCTCAGGGCCTCTATGCAACCTTGCTCAGAGCGCGGGCTACGTCAACGGCATAATCGGTGTGTGTCACGCAATAGCCTGCCGGCAGTTCCACCACCCCATCTGCCCGCAAGCAAATAGCGATACGCCACGGCGGCAACGCATCAATACGCTTGAGCACATGTCCGCATCGGTCAACAAACAACACGTCAATGGCGTAAGCCATGCCAAAGGTATGGATGCTGCGACAGCCAGGCAGATACAGCCCGGCATATGCATCGGGGCGCGGGCGCCCAAGCAGTCCGCGCAGACGTGCGACAAATGAATGGGCAGTCCGCAGTTTCATAAGCGACTAAAACCCCGCATCCAGCAACCTGGAAACCACCGGAAACGAAATAATAATGAACGTGCCGGGAAACACACAAAACACCAGAGGAAAAAGAAGTTTTACCGGTGCCTCCATGGCTTTTTTCTCAGCACGCAAGAACCGTTCGGCACGCTGCTGATCTGCCTGAACCCGCAGCAGCGGCGCCAGATTCATACCCATGCGCCCCGCCTGATCAACAAGCGTCACAAAAGCACGAATAGGGGCCAGGTCAGTACGCATGGCCATTTGCGCCAAGGCGTGCTCACGCGCCACACCCGCCCGCACATCAGCCAGCACATGTCGCAACTCGGCACGCAGAGGCCCCTCAGGCCCATGGTGCGCGGCCTGCTGCAACGCCCCTTGCAAATTTAACCCCGCCTCGACACACAATACGGTCATGTCGAGCATAAAAGGAAACTCACGCAAAATATGCGCCTGACGCTGACGACCCAGTTCAAGCAATCGCTGTAGCGGCAGCCATGCGAAAGGCATTGCGATCGTTACACTAAGAGCGGCCGCATGAGCGGCTGGCACAGCGAAAACCCCATAAAGCACAGCGGCGCAAGCTGCCGCAGCCAGCCCCGCAGACAAACATTGCAGGGCCACGACATGCCGACACTTCCAGACCGGATCGAGTCCTGCCAGCACAATCTGTTTTTCCAGATACTGACGCAGAAAAACAGGAATGAAAGGATCGAACGCCCGGCCTGCTACCTGTACCCACGGCCAGGCTAGAGCCAGCAGGCGTCGACGCGGAGCTGGGCCAGCCGCGCGCGGCAAGACCCATGGTCGTACTAAAAACCATACTGCCAGGAACAGCGACAACCCAGCCAGCATCCAGCTAATCATGAATAACATGCCTGACCTTTTAAATCTGAATGGTGACAATGCGGCGCACTAGCAGTATGCCCACCGTCTCAAGCACAACGATGACGGCCAGCGCAGCCCAGCCGAGGGGGGTGGCCCAGAGTCGCTGCATGGCGTCGGGATCGAGATAGTGCAAAACCATGGCCAGCACTGGCGGCATGGCAGCCATTAACCATGCCTGCATGCGCCCCTGTGAGGTCAATGCCTGGAGTCGTGCCTGCATATGCAAGCGCGCCCTGAGCGTGGCCGCCATGCCATCCAGTGTCGTCGCCAGACCGCCGCCACTGCGCGTGGCAATCTTAAGGGCCGACACGACCAGACGTGCACCCTCAACAGGCATGCGCAGCAACAAACCATCAAGACCATGGTCCAGCGGCACGCCGAGCCGCTGCTGACGCAAGAGCAGACTGAATTCTTGTTTGAGTGGCTGCGGTGACTGCGGCACCAGTGAACTCAAGGCCGCCTGTAACCCGGCACCAGCTCTGAGCGCCGCCGCCAATGCCATCAGCAGGTCAGGCAGCTGTTTTTCAAAACGTGCCCATCGTCGCCGACGGGCATATCGCAAGCCATAGCGCGGCACTGCCAGCATCAAAAACACCATCGCGGCAGTAAGCCAGGCCGTCTGCGTCAACACGTAGCCCACCACTCCTGCCACGACGCACAACACAAGATTGGCAGCCCATAACTTGCCTGGGTCAGGAAAAAGAAATAGCTCTTCCATGCCGCCAGCAATATGGGTATCGAAGCGCTGACGGTAGCGAAGATAAACCCACACGAGGCAATGCAGAAAAAGCCATCCACTGGCGGCCGCAGCGACTGCACTGGCCAGGATAAACAGCACAGTCACACTATCCTCCTGGTGATGAATCGTTCGCCCAGTCGGGCATGCAACGACTTTCAAACATAGAAATGGGTAAGAAAACCAGTCCATCATGTCCGCGAAAGCACTCGGGGACGACCCCGCAACCCTCGAACCCGGGTGGTGGACCCGGCCTGAAACGGAACACCTCCTGAGTTTGTATTCGGC
>JBARWP010000615.1:0-14320 GCA_049646905.1 Pseudaminobacter sp.
GTGCTGGGCGCCGTCAGCGTGGCGGACGAGGCCAGGGCCAGCTCCGCTGCGGCGTTGGCCGCCCTGCGCGACAGTGGCGTGCCCCGGATCGTCATGATGACGGGAGACCGTAAGCCTGTAGCGCTGCGCATCGGCGCCGAGCTTGGGCTGAAGCCCGAGGAGATCCATGCCGGTATGCTGCCTCATGACAAGGTGCGCGAAGTCGGAGAACTGGCGGCAAGCGGCAAGATCGCCTTCGTCGGTGATGGCGTCAACGACGCCGCCGCCCTTGCCCGCGCCGATGTCGGTATCGCCATGGGCGCGGCCGGTTCCGATGTCGCCCTCCAGGCCGCCGACGTAGCGCTGCTGTCGGAAGACATGGAAAGGCTCGCCCAAGCGCATCGGCTGGCCCGTCGCACCGCCACCATCATCCGGCAGAACCTCGTCGTCGCCATCGGAGCGATGGTGGTTCTGGTCACCGGCGGCTTGTTCTTCAACCTGCCCCTGCCGCTGGCGGTCGTCGGCCATGAGGGTGGAACCGTCCTTGTCGTGCTGAATGGCCTGCGGTTGCTGTCGGATCCGATCCGCCGTGCCACGGCCGGGTCAGCTGCCGGCCAATTGTCGACAGTCGTGCAGTCTTCGGCACCTGCGAAACCGGCCACCGACCACGAGATCCCGGAGCATGCAGGTTAGTGGGTGGCTTCCGGGTTCTCGGGAATTTTCTGGAAACACGAAGCGTATGGTATCGAGAAGGTAGTGAGAGGGAGCAAGAAATTCATGGCCCACGGCAATCGGCTGAAAAGCCTTTTGGTCGCGGTTTCCGCTGACGAGGAGCACACACATGACCCGACGCTGGATTATGCGCTCGGTCTGGCTCAAGAGAACCAGTCCAGATTGACAGTCTATGTGTTTGCGCCTGCTTTGTTACAGCCTTTTCCGTTGACGCTCGGTTCGTCGTCTGTGTGGATCGCGCAGGAAACAGATCGCATCGAGACCCTGTCCGGGCGAGTTGCCAAGGCGATCCGGCGGCGTGCGGATGAACTGGGTATGCCCGTCGACATCGAATACGCGCGGTCGCCGTTCGAAGGCCGATACGCCCGCTTCATTACCCTGGCGCGGCTGCATGACATGACGATCCTGGAGACGGCCGGCACGCACGACGCCGGCGCGCGCCGCTCGGCAATCGAACATGCGCTGTTCGATACCGGCCGCCCGGTGCTGATTGCCTCACACGCAAAGTTTAAGGTACCCAAAAAGGTGGCAATTGCATGGGACGGAAGCGCGCAAGCATCGCGCGCGATTCGCGACGGGCTCGACCTGCTTGGCAAGGCCGACCACGTCGCCATCGCCACCGTTGTCGGCATGAAGGGGTCCGAGGGGCTCCAGTCCGCCGACGAATTGATGAAGTACCTGGCCCTTTACGGGATCAGGTCGGACATCGCGGTCCTTACGAACAGCCCTGGAGATGATGAAGGCCTCCCGCTTCGTCAGTTTACTGCCAGTCAGCAGGTGGATTTGCTGGTCATGGGCGCGTTCGTACATTCGCGACTGCGCCAAGCAATCATGGGAGGAATGACGCATTCTCTGCTCGCAGACTGCCCGGTACCCATCGTCATGTCACATTAGGTCGTGGTGACGAAATCGGAGCAGGGCGCCAAGATCTTTACTTGCGTCGCCACCAGTGGCGTTCATTGAGGTTGTTACGGATCGCTCCCAACCAATCAGATACCATTTGCCTATTTCCGCGTCGGAATGGCAAGAACATCGCATGGAAGCGTCATAAGGAAACGTTCGGCGACGCTACCGATGGTGTCGTACTCGATCTCGCTGCGACCGTGCGTGCCGGCAACAACCAGATCAGGCCAGTTCCTGGCGACATAGTCGCTCAGTACGGCCTCAGGTTCACCTTCCAAGATAGTCGACCCGATAGCAGGCGCCCCGGCTGCGGTGATGAGATCCTCCATATGGTGCTCAGCTTCCTTTATGGCCCTTTCGCGCTCTTCGGATTCTATAATATCAAGAGTGCGTTCAGCGTTGGGGCCGCTCCAGTTTGGCTTGAGCTGGTAGGAATGCAGCGCGGTCAAGCGCGCGGAGGGAAACAGTGCGTGCCCGCCAAGGAGAGCGCGCCTTGATGGATCCGAGAAATCGACCGCTGCGACGATGCTGCCATATGGGCCTTCAGGGCGACGCCGCACGGCGAGCACGGGTATATTCGCCCGACGCACTATGCGAGCGGCTGTACTTCCCAGGTACTTCTCACCTATGATCTTGCCATGCGCCGGTCCGGTGACCAGGAAATCGCATCCAAATTCGCGTGCATGCGCAAGTGTACGGTCCGCTGGGTCGCCGATGACTGTGTGGCGTACAATTTTACATGTTTGTTTGGCAGAGCGGACCAGTGCTTCCATCTCTGTCTCGGCATTGCGGATACGACGATCCATTCCCCATGGCCGTGCTGAATTCGATTCAGCGACATGCAAGACAATGAGTTCAGCATTCCACTCCGAAGCAAGTTCGACAGCGCGGTCGAAGGCTCGGTCCCCTGCTGGAGTAAGGTCGGTTGCGAGCATGATCTTGCGCGGTGCTGATATCGTCATTTTCGGCTTACCCCTTCGTGGTCGTTCACACATAGCCGTCGCAAAGCGAGGATACTGACACCCTGCTCCCCAATCCTTGATCTTGGTCAATGAGGAAACGAAAGCAACAGTTTGTCATCTCCGGCCGGGTAATGATGACGGCACAGCGGACTTCCCAGGCTAACAGGCCGGCCAACACTAGCTCCGACTGGCCCTGCAGAGGGTTGCAGCCACGAACGCACCGACAAGCAGCACACTGTAGGGAGCAAGAACCTCCTCGCCGGCGTCATCGGCCAAGATAGAAGAAGCGCCGAGGCCCACGCCAATACTTACAGCGCCCGCGATAAAGATTCGACCACTAGTCATCTCCTCTCGGTCCTGATCGGCTCACAGATGCGGGATAGCCAGCCTCTTCGATACCCTGCAAGATTGCAGTCCGCATCGCGGTCGTTTCAAACTTCACCGCACGCGAAGCGGGGTCTACGTGCCGCCGATGTCGATAGTCACAATCGCGCTGGACGCCGGCGAGGCCGCCGCTGGATGCTGCACTGTCACCACATACCCCATCTGGAAACCGGCATGATGACCGAGTTCCGGGGGACGGCATGAAGAAGCCGGCTTTGTCACGGCTTGCCGCCGTGCTGGCGGCGGCGGGCGCCTGGGTCTGGCACGGAGCCGCCGACGATGCCTCCTCCGGCCAACAGGGGAACGGATCACGCTCTACGATGAGAATTGCGCAAGTTGCCATGGCGTCGATCTGGAAGGTCAGCCCGACTGGTAGTTGCCTGGTTCCAACGGTCGCCTGCCGGCCCAGCCGCATGATGCGAGCGGGCACACCTGGCACCATTCGGACGAGCACTTGTTCGCGATCATCAAATTCGGAACCGCGGCACTTGTGGGCAACGACTAGGAGAGCGACATGATCGGCTTGGCGACAGTCTCGGCGATGACGATATTCGCGCCGTACTGGACTATATCAAGAGCACGTGGCCAGAGCGTGAAGCTCCTATCAGCGCAGGGTTTCGGGCTTTTGACAATCCGGGCTGCGGCGACCGTTGCGCCGCGGCCCGTGGCTTTACGCGATGAGCCGCAAAAAGCTTGCGCGTTTCCAGCAATGACAGGCGACGGCCTATCCTTAAGACCGGATGGTCCTCCGATTGAGGCCGTACCGGTGGAAGGAGAAACAGCGCAACGCGCTGTCTCGAAAAGCTGCAACTCGACTTCTGGGCGAGATGAATCAAACGCCGGAGTTTTGGCTCAACCGACACTGGCCCGACGCTGAGCACAATCTACGGGTGCGGTCCGATGCGTACCCCGGCCCGCGTACTTTGCGTCGTAAAGCGCTGCATCTGCTCGTTTTGACAAATCGGGAAACATGTCAGCGTTCTCTGCGGCCGCGATACCGCAGCTCACCGAAATCATCAGCATTGTATCATCTTCCAGACGTAGTGGTGAACGACGCAAGTTGTTTCTGAGACGCGTACAAACGCGATCAGCATCGATGAGGCTTGCATGGGGCAAGGGGTAGCGCACTTTCGGTGGTTCGCGCGGATCATCTATCGTCTCAAAGTGCTCCAGAAGCGCCCGAAGCTTCGAGGGCCGGAACACGCTGTCGGTCTCTTCCCGCATGCCAAATCACTCCAATGGATGTGATCCGCCATGAATCACGCCAACCCGCCGCGCGATACTAAAATCCTCAGACCGTTAACCTGACCTCGCTGCCGTGGATGGCCAGAGCGGCGTGCTGTCGGTCCTGCTCAGCTCGATCCTGATATCGGCCATCTTCCAGTCGCAGGACACCATATTCATGTCGCCGGGCGATCTGCAACGCGTCTGGCGCGTGGCCGAGGCGATGGTATACGGCATGGTTGGCATCAATACCGGGCGCATGTCCTCGGAGGCGACGCCCTTCGGCGGAGTGAAGCACTCTGGGATCGGGCGGGAGGGCTCACGCCACGGGCTCGAGGATTATCTGGAAATGAAATATCTGTCCGTGGGCGGCATCTGACCGCAACCTAGGAAGCGCATCCCGGACCCCTCAGCTCCACTACGCCTGTTTCGACGGAAACATGCGCGAAAGAACTTGGTCACGACGAAATCCGTGCCAGGCCGCCGCCGCAACATGAATTGAAATCAGGGCGAGGGTAACATTCCAGATGGTCTTATGGACTGCTGCCGCCGGCCCCCAGTAGTAGGCAGCGACGAACCCGGTGAAGGCTTGCGCGGCCAATGCCGCATAAAGCCCCCAATGGACAAAGGCAGCGGTATGATCCTTCCAGTTTGATAAGCGGAACCCTGACCACGATCCGCGGGCGAACCGCAGGGCCACCCTCAGAGCGATCAGCACTCCGATCGTCATTCCGCAGTAGTTATGAACTTTGTGCTGAAACAGGTCCCATGCGGAAGGAGGCAACAGGGGGCTGTGTGTTCGTGGGATTGCCGCCGCCGTCCACCACTGAACAGTGATCATCAAAACGACTGCCCAATGGAGAGCTATCTGAGTATTGGAATATTTGCGCATCGCTTTGGCACTCCGACCCGACGATCATCGCATCCAGTATATCAGGACAGCGCTATAATGATGAAGGCATAGCGCGCAGCCTTGCCAGCGGCCACGAGGGCAACAAACGGCACTATCGGCACGCGCGCGACGCCGGCCGCGATAGTCAGAGCATCGCCGATTATCGGCAGCCAGGCGAACACCAGGGACAATCGCCCATAGCGGCAAAAAATGCAGACCGCCCGTTCGTATCCCTCACGGGCTCCTCGGAACCAGAGTTTACCGATAACCGGTTCGACGCCGCGCCCGACCGCCCAGTTCACCACCGAGCCCGCCGTATTGCCAATTGTCGCCACGACAAACAACAGGCCGGGGTCGCCACTACCGGTGGCTAGCAGACCCGCCAGCACCAACTCCGACTGGGCAGGCAGAAGTGTCGCTGCCACGAGCGCGCTGACAAGCAGTACGGCGTAGGGAGCAAAAAGCTCCACGTTAGTGGTAGCGACAAGGACAGGAGAAACCGCCACCAGCGGCAGCAAGCTCGGCCGTTACAAGCTGCAGGTTACTCACATTTCCACCCCTATCTGCTGAAAGCCACCCGGCACAACATGATCCAATTTGGGCGCACCTATTTCCATCTCGCACGAGAGTCGCACCATTTTCGCGCCCGCGATAAAGATCCCGGTATGTTTATTCAGGTCAGTTTACCGCCGCTGGATAGCCAGCCTCTTCGAGGACCTGCAAGATTGCGGTCTGTGATGCCGTTGTTTCCACCTTCACCGCATGCTTCGCAAGATTCGGCTCGACACTCGCACTGGGATCGATCGACTGGATCGCCTTGGTGACGGACCGGGCGCACCCGCCGCAGGTCATGTTTTCGATTCTGAGTTCCATGAGAATTCTCCTTCGTTGAGTCTCATGTCGCTCAAGATGGGGTTTCCAACGATGGGAAGGTCAAGCGGCTTCCGGGGAAATTTTTTGCTCTTGACCTTCCCATCGTTGGAAGGACCATATTCCTGTCCGAACTCGAATTTTGACCCAGAAGGAGTCGGCCATGAATGTCCCCGTTCGAACTGCGGATGTGACGAACGCGGCAATTTCCCTGCCGATCGAGGGCATGACCTGCGCGTCCTGCGTTGGCCGCGTGGAGCGCGCGCTCAAAGCAGTGCCGGGCGTATCGGACGCCGTCGTCAATCTTGCGACCGAGAAGGCCAGCATCACGGCAAGCACCGAAATCGATCGCGCTGTCCTTATCAATGCCATAGAGGATGTGGGATACGGGGTTCCGGCAAGCTTCTCCGCGCCAGTCGCAAGATCGCTTGAAGTGGAAATCGAAGGCATGACCTGCGCATCCTGCGTGGGGCGGGTCGAAAAAGCTCTCAAGGCGGTTCCCGGCGTCACCGACGCTGTCGTCAACCTTGCGACCGAGAAGGCCATGATCCGGGGAACTGCCGATGCGTCGGCCGTGGTTACAGCGATTAAGAATGCGGGCTATGACGCGAAGCTGGTCGCGACGGCTGGAAGCAGCCAGGCCGAGACGGATGACCACGCCGGAAAGAAGGAGGCGGAACGCCGTGAACTGACACGCGATTTCACCATAGCGGCGATACTGACGCTGCCCGTTTTCCTCCTGGAGATGGGACTGCACCTTATTCCCGGGGCGCACGGCCTAATCGATTCCACGATCGGCATGGCGAACAATTGGTATGTCCAGTTCCTGCTGACGACGTTGGTGCTGTTCGTGCCGGGCATCCGCTTCTATCGAACCGGCCTCCCCGCGCTCTGGCGTCTCGCACCCGATATGAACTCGCTGGTCGCCGTCGGCAGCTTGGCCGCTTATGGCTACTCGCTGGTCGCAACCTTCACGCCCGGCCTCCTGCCCGCGGGAACGATCAACGTCTATTATGAAGCCGCCGCCGTCATCGTCACGCTGATCCTGCTCGGTCGACTGCTCGAGGCCCGTGCGAAGGGACGCACCTCGGAAGCGATCAAGCGCCTCGTCGGCCTTCAAGCCAAAACGGCGCGTGTGCGCAGGGACGGCAAGACGGTCGAACTGCCGATCGACGCCGTGCTGTCGGGAGACATCGTCGAGATTCGCCCCGGCGACCGCATTCCCGTCGACGGCGAAGTCATCGAGGGCGAAAGCTATGTCGACGAATCGATGATCACCGGCGAGCCGATCCCGGCTGCCAAGACGCACGGCAGCGAGGCCGTCGCCGGAACGGTGAACCAAAAAGGAGCCTTCACGATCCGCGCGACCGAGGTCGGCGGCAACACCGTGCTGTCACAGATCATCCGCATGGTTGAGGAAGCGCAGGGCTCGAAGCTGCCGATCCAGGCGCTGGTCGACAAGGTGACGATGTATTTCGTGCCGGCGGTCTTCGCCGTCGCCACGCTGACCTTCGCGGCCTGGCTCTATTTCGGCCCGACACCCGCCCTCACCTTCGCATTGGTCAATGCCGTCGCCGTCCTGATCATCGCATGCCCCTGCGCCATGGGTCTGGCGACGCCGACATCGATCATGGTCGGCACCGGCCGTGGCGCGGAGCTGGGCGTTCTTTTCCGGAAGGGTGAAGCGCTGCAACTGTTGAAGGACGCCAGGGTCGTGGCCGTCGACAAGACGGGCACGCTGACCGAAGGCAAGCCGGCACTGACCGACCTGGAACTGGCCATCGGCTTCGACCGCTCGAACGTACTGGGTCTAGTCGCGGCAGTCGAAGCCAAGTCGGAGCACCCGATCGCCCGCGCGATCGTGGACGCGGCCGAGACAGAAGGCATCGTGCTGCCGGCCGTGGCGGACTTCGGCTCTGTGACTGGATTCGGCGTGAAGGCCGTAGTCGGTGGCAAGCGTGTCGAGATCGGTGCCGACCGCTACATGGTTGAGCTCGGCCATGACGTGGCGGGTTTCTCCAAGGTCGCCGAGCGCCTCGGCAACGAGGGCAAGTCGCCGCTCTATGCAGTAATCGAGGGCAAGCTGGCGGCAATCATCGCCGTGGCCGACCCGATCAAGGAGACGACCCCCGCCGCGATCAAGGCGCTGCACGGTCTCGGCCTCAAGGTCGCCATGATCACCGGAGACAACGCCCGCACCGCTCAGGCCATCGCTGCGCGATTGGGCATCGACGAGGTGGTGGCGGAAGTCCTGCCAGACGGCAAGGTCGAGGCGGTTCGCCGCCTCAAAGCCGAGCATGGCAAGGTCGCCTTCGTTGGCGACGGCATCAACGACGCTCCAGCGCTGGCCGAAGCGGATGTGGGACTGGCTATCGGCACGGGCACGGACATTGCCATCGAGGCGGCAGACGTCGTGCTGATGTCGGGGAGCCTGCAAGGCGTGCCGAACGCCATTGCCCTGTCCAGGGCAACGATCGGCAACATTCGGCAGAACCTGTTCTGGGCCTTCGCCTACAATACGGCTCTGATCCCGGTGGCCGCCGGCCTGCTCTACCCGGCCTATGGCATTCTGCTGTCGCCGGTCTTCGCCGCCGGTGCCATGGCCCTGTCGAGCGTCTTCGTGCTCGGCAATGCGCTCCGGCTCAAGGCCTTCAAGGTTGCAAACTGACAAATTCCGACAGCCAACCCCATATTCAGGGTCGGCTGTCGGGATTTACGGGAGAAAACGTATGAACATCGGACAGGCATCGAAGGCGGCGGGCGTTTCGGCCAAAATGATCCGCTACTATGAGCAGACTGGCCTTATTCCGGCGGCGGATCGGACCGCGTCAGGCTATCGCAACTATTCGGACACTGACGTCCATATGCTGCGGTTCATCCGGCGCTCACGTGACCTCGGTTTTTCCGTGGCTGAGATCGGCAGTCTGCTCAGCCTGTGGCGAGACGAAACGCGCCAGAGTTCCGATGTCAAACGTTTGGCGCTAGGTCATGTCGATGAATTGAAGAGAAAGATTTCGGAGCTTCAGGATATGGTCCAGACGCTAACCATGCTCATCAACTCCTGTCGGGGCGATCACCGTCCGCATTGCCCTATCCTGAAAGAACTCGGATCCGATCAGGACGACAAAGGCTTGTCGGTACGGCCTCGTGTCGGAGCCATCGCATGACTGTAGTCAGTTCCGCATTCGGACCTGACACGCGCCATCCAATTGCAAAACGGGGACCGTCTAGACCTGCATTTGCAGATGGGCTTAATGGTCGTACCCTTGTTATTGGCATTGAAACAAGAGACTGATTGCTCCGCCATATGCTGCGCGTGTTCACCTCATTCCTGATTGCACTCTTCGTGCTTGTTGCGCCGCAGGTGTCTGCGAGCCAGGCTGGCATGCATTCCGGAATGGTGGCTGCTGCCATGAACGGACCATCCGGAGCGGAGCATCACGCCGCGCCAGCACAGGCATGCGCCGATGGCGAATGCCAGACGTCGCTCGAACAATGCGTCATCGCCTGCATCAGCTTGCCGGCGGCATTGTCAAGAACGGATGGCATCGGCCTGCTGGTGGCACAAGCGAATGCGCATTGGCCGCCCGACCGTGCCCAACTCAGACCGGGACAAGAGCCACCTCTGCCCGAACAACCTCCCAGACTTCACCTTCTGTAGCCAACGGCAGGCAGCGCGCCTGACGTATCGATATTGGTAACGCAGGCCCGGAGCATGATCCCGAAAAGTCGCAGGCTTTTTGGACATGATCACGCTTCAGAAACAACAGCCTGCCCCGCAACAGGATGTGAAACATGACTATGACCCGCCGCGGCTTTTTGGCCGCAGGAACCGCTGTTCTTGCCACAGCGAACTTACCCGCCTTTGCCCAACAACAACTCCCCGCCCCGATCCGGCTGGCTGCCACCAGCCGGGTGCTCGACGTCAACGGGCGCGCCGCCACCGTCTTCGGCCTTGCCGGGCCGAGCGGACAGGGGCTGATCCTCGATCCCGGCCAGCGCTTCCGAGTGGACCTGACGAATGATTTGCCGGAGCCGACGCTGGTCCACTGGCACGGCCAGATCCCGCCCAACGTTCAGGACGGCGTGCCCGACATTCCGATGCCGATGCTCAAGCCTGGCGAATCCCGCTCCTATGATTTCGAGCCGCTAGCCGGCACCTACTGGATGCACAGCCATGTGCCGATGCAGGAGATACGCCTGCTTGCCGCGCCGCTGATCGTGCGCAGCGCGCAGGATGTTGCCGCCGATCGGCAGGAGGTAACGCTGTTCCTGCACGACTTCGCCTTCAAGAGCCCGGAGGAGGTGATGGCCGAGATCAGGCAGGGCCATGGCGGCGGCAGCCATGGTGAACCGGCCGAAGGCGAAGCCCATTCGATGGCTCCGGCGACGGAAACCGAGGAAATGGATCATGGAGCGATGGGGCATGGAACCATGAACCACGACGCCATGGGCGGCGACATGCAAGGCATGATGCAGAATATGATGCCGGGCATGATGGGCGATATGGCCGGGATGGAGATGGATCTCAACGACTATAATTGGGACGCCTATCTGGCCAACGACCGCACGCTGGCCGATCCCGAAATCGTCAAGGTCGAGCGCGGTGGCCGTGTCCGGCTGCGCGTCATCAACGCCGCCGCCGCGACCGTGTTCTGGATTGATACCGGCCAAGCTGCTGCCCGGCTGATTGCCGTCGATGGCCATGACATCCAGACGCTTGACGGCAACAGGTTCGGCCTTGCCATGGGCCAACGGCTGGATCTGGAACTCGATCTGCCCGACGAGGCCGGAAGCTGGCCTATCCTTGCCCTGCGTGAAGGCGCGCGCGAACGCACCGGCATTGTTCTGGCCACGACGGGCGCGCAGATTACAAAGATCCCCGAACTGGCGGATGAAGAGGCCCAGGCCTTCGATACCGACCTGTCACAGGAATTGCGGCTTGAAGCGCGCCAAAACCTGCCCGAGCGTGCGGTCGAGCGCAGCCACATCGTCATGCTGGGGGGCACGATGGACCCCTATGTCTGGACCATCAATGGCGCGGTCTGGGGCCAGCATCGCCCGATCGTCGCGAAAACCGGCGAACGCGTACTGCTGAGCTTCCACAACATGTCGATGATGGGCCACCCGATGCATCTGCACGGCCATGTCTTTCAGGTTGTCGACATCAATGGCCGCAAGGTGAATGGCGCACGCCGCGACACGGTCTATGTGCCGCCGATGTCGATGGTGACCGTCGCGCTCGATGCCGGCGAGCCGGCCCGCTGGATGCTGCATTGCCACCACATGCCGCATCTGGAAACCGGCATGATGACCGAATTCCAGGTGACGGCATGAACAGGGCGGCTTTTCTGCTTGTTGCCCTCGCTGTGGTCGCGGCAGGTGTCTGGTTTTGGCGCGATACTGGTGGTGACGTATCGTCTGCGCAGGGGGCTGAGCGGATCGTGCTCGGCCAGAAGCTTTACGCCGAAAATTGCGCAAGCTGCCACGGCGCCAACCTGGAAGGCCAACCCGACTGGAAATCGCGAAAAGCCAACGGCCGGCTGCCGGCCCCGCCACATGATGCGAGCGGCCACACCTGGCATCATTCCGACGAGCAACTGTTTGCGATCACGAAGCTCGGCACCGCCGCCCTCGTCGGCAAAGACTATGAGAGCGACATGATCGGCTTTGGCGACATACTTGGTGACGATGAAATCCGCGCCGTGCTGGATTACATCAAAAGCACTTGGCCGGAACGCGAGGCCGCGCGCCAGCGCAAAGTGTCGGGCCTTTAACGGTGCGGGCTGCGGCGCAATTGCGCCGCCGTCCATCGCTTTACACGACAAGCCGCAAAATGCTTGCCGCAGACCATCTGAAAAGGAGCTGAGATATATCCGTTGATGGCTTTCCTTGCCTTATCAGCCATCGTCCGATTCCCTCCACACGGACTCGTGAGACTGCCTCGGCAGAAGGCGTCTCTCAAAATTCCCGTCCCAGCAGTGCCGGGATTTCTGTGGCAACTGCCAACTCCTCATCGGCGGGCAGAACCAGGACTTCCACAGCCGAGCCGGGACGTCCGATCACTGTTTCGCCTGCGAAATTTGCATCCGGGTCGATCTGAACGCCGTGCCAGGCGGCGGTTCTGCCCAGTGCACACGCGCCCAGGCCTTCCGACATGTCGTAGTCGATGAAGACGGTCAGCAGCAACGATGCGGGCCGGGGATAATGCTGAACCCCATCCTGTAGCGGCCAATGACCCAGAGGGTCGGCGCTCTGACGGTCACTGAGGTCTTCAGGCGAGGCGGATCGCGTTCGATCACGATCTTCTCCACGGCCAAGGGTATCCCGAGGAAGCTTCCGGTGAAGCCAGATCTGGATCCGACGGCTCGCGTTCCGCCCGCATCCATATGGACCTCCATCCGCGAACCCATCATCGCCCAGGAGCGCTGCCCCATGTGCGCGGAGTGGTTCCGGTGATCGTCCAGGTGCCGGAACACGGCGGCGTCCGCCGCCTCGATCCGGCGCGTGGATGATGCGGAATGCGCGAAGTCCGACATCTGCCGCTGCTCCTCCTATTTGCCCCCTGCCCTATAGAAGACCTGGGGAGCTTCCGAGGCCTGACGGGGGACAGCATACACCTCGTATGAGGCGGAGGGATCATCCCCCATGCCAAGCGACCCCTGCGGCATTCCCGGAGCGGCCAGACCCGCGACATTAGGGCGTTCCGAGAGCAGCTTCTTGACGGCTTCGAGCGGCACGTGGCCCTCAAGGAAGTAGCCGTCCACGGCGGCTATGTGGCAGCCTTCCATCTCTGCAGGCACGCCGGCTTGCTTCCGGATGGACGAAAGGTCTTCCAGGTCGACCGTTGACACCTGATATCCTGCCTTCTCTACCGCCTCGGCCCAGGCATGGCAGCAGCCACACCACGGGGTCTTGTAGACGGTCATCTCGGCCGCGGCGCTCGCCGCGACAGGAGACGCAACGAGGACCGCAATCGCAGCGAAGAGTGATCTGCTGTAGGTGTTCATTTGTGGTTCTCTTCCTTGTTCGAGGTGACTGAGAAACCGCCGCTCATGGCTTCGGCGACGGCATTCGCGAGGACGGCCGAGAGATCGATGGCGTTCGACGGATGGACGACGGAGTTGGCGGACACGACGGCCGCTGCCCTCTCCTTGAGGCCTCGGTAAGTCTCTTCCGAGAACAGGGCGTGGACGGCGACGAGGACCGGGCGCTCCAGCCCTAGTTCGCGCAGCTGGTCGGCCACAACGGTCATCGTCCGACCCGAGGACACGATGTCGTCCACGAGGACTGGCGTATGTCCGGCAACGACACTCGCGTCAGGTACGGCGATCTCGACGGTCCTGTCGCCGTACCTGGTTTTCCGCAGCACTTGGTAGGGTGCGCCGATCAAACCCTCGACCTCCGAGACCCACTGCTTGCTCTCCATGTCGGGCCCGAGCAGAAATGGACGGTTTACGTTCGCGCTGATCCATTCGGACAGCAGCGGAGTGGACCGCACTACCCGCGCCGGGATCGGGTATACCTCGCCGAGCTTGGTGTAGCGATGGAGGTGGGGGTCGGCCGTCACGAGCCAGTCGAGGTGCGTGGAGAGCAACCGGGCGAAGGTGCGGGAAGTTATCGCCTCCCCGGGCTTGAAACGTCGGTCCTGCCTCATATAGGACAGATAGGGAGCTACGAGGCCCACGCTTGATGCACCGAGGTCCCTCGCGGCATCGGCGGCGAAGAGGAGCCGCAACGCCTTGTCGTCGGGACGGTCAAGCGTGCAGACAAATACCACGTTCCGGTCCTTGGGGTCCGTTGCGAACCGCAGGTAGGTTTCGCCGTCCGAAAAATTGCGCGTCGCCAATGATCCGCTCTCCGCGTCGAGGGCCGCGCGCAGCCGCTCGGCCATGGATTCGTTACCAGGCAATGCGAAGACAACCGGCGGCATCAGGGCGTGGACTCCCTGTCTATCTCGAAGATCGCAAGGACGTCGCATGCATAGTCCAGCGCATATTGCAGCTCTCCGGTTGTTTCAGAGTAGACGGTGCAGAGCGGCTCTCCGGCTTCAAGCACGGCACCAAGTCTGACGTGCATTTCGACTCCGGCCGCCCTCGACCCAGGAGCGCCCGCCAGCTTGGCGGTCTTGGCGAGGCGTCGGTTGTTGATGGAACGCAGGCCGCCCGCGTGCGGAGCAACCAGGGGTGCGCGATGGCGCGCCACAGGCGGCACCCGCATTCCGCCTTGTGCCTCACAGATGCGCTGGAACTTCGCCCATGCCCTTCCATCGGCAATCGTCACTTCGGCCAGCAACTTGCCTTCCCCGGGTCCGGCGCGGCCGCCCAGTTCGAGCAGCGCGCCGGCAAGCATGCATGCGCGCTCCCGCAGGTCC
>JBARWP010000616.1:0-2433 GCA_049646905.1 Pseudaminobacter sp.
GATTGGCCCTTGGCTGCGGCAGGTATGGGAAACGCTTGTGCAGGATGCCGAAGTTAAGGCGCTGGTTTGCGACCGTTATCGGCAGGCAGAATTGCAGGACGCGCTTGCGGCGGCTGGCATCCGCGTCCCTGTCGTGTTTCGCGGTCAGGGGTTCCGCGATGGCGGTCAGGACGTGGAAGCGTTCCGCAAGGCGGTATTTGATGGTGAGGTGCGAACCGTTCCCAGCCTGCTTTTGCGGTCGGCTGCCGCCGATGCGCTTGTGGTGATGGATGATGCCCAGAACGCGAAGCTTACTAAGGCTAGGTCTTTAGGTCGAATTGACGCCATGGCGGCCAGCATCCTTGCCGTTGCCGAGGGACAGCGGTTCATCGCCAAGCCTGCCCGCAAGGCGCGTGTGGCGACATGGGTTTAGGTCGGTTCAAACGCCACGGGACTGCGATCTATCGAACAGAACGCTGGAAAGCGGTGCGGCTGCTGGCGAAGCGTCGGGACGGCTGGAAATGCGTCCAATGCGATGCGCGGGGCCGGCTGGAGGTCGATCATATCAAGCCGATCCGCGATGGCGGTGCGCCCTACGATCTGGAGAACCTGCAATCTCTCTGCCCGAAATGCCATGCCAGAAAGACCCGGCTAGAAATCGGGCTTGGCCGGATCGACCCGGAACGGGACAAATGGAAGGCTCTTTTGAAGGACTTTATTCCTATCTCCTGATGGGGTATTATATTACCTCTGTTAACAGGAAACCCTTCAATGCTGACTTCCGTGACCATTGCCCGGCGTCAGTCCGAAATCCGCGAGGCCCTTGCCGGGCTGGTGGGGAAGGACGCGCCGACCGAAGACGAGACTCGCCAGATGGCGGCGCTCGATGCCGAATATCGCACCAACGAAACCCGCTACCGCGCGGCGCTGATCGCCGAGGATCAGGAGCGCCGGGAAGCCGGGGCCGATCTGGAAACCCGCTCGGATCGCGAATTTGCCGATCTGGTTGCCGGTTTCGAGATGCGGCAGGTGGTGCTTGCGCTGGACGAGGGCCGCGCCCTTTCCGGCCAGACTGCCGAGGTTGTCACCGAACTGCGCTCGCAGGGCGGCTATCGCGGCGTCCCGGTCCCGCTCATGGCGCTGGAGCAGCGCGCGGGCGAAACCGTCGCTTCCGGCACGCCCGACCCGATTGTGACGCGGCCGGTCATCGACCGGCTGTTTCCGGCTTCCGTCGCCGCGCAGATGGGCGTCCAGCTCATCACCATCGGCAGCGGCGCGGTGGAATGGCCTGTCACCACGTCGAGCGTGGCCGCCGGCTGGGCTGACGGCGAGCTTGCCAGCGTGGCCGGTCCAACGACCTACGCCACGACCGACAAGGCCCTGAAACCGGAGCAGCATCTCGGCATCACCATGCGGATTTCCCGCAAGGCCATGCTGCAATCGGGCGCTGCGCTGGAGCAGGCGATCCGCCGCGACATGAACGGCACCATGTCGGCCGAACTGGACAAGGCGATTTTCCGGGGCACCGGAGCCAACGGCCAGCCGCTCGGCCTGATCCCCGGCTATTCCACCTACGGCATCACGTCTACCGACGCGGCCGGACAGGCGACCTGGGCGGCGCTGCGGGCTGCCGTGGTGCGGTTCCAGACTGCCAATGCGGCGGCGGGACCGAGCGCGGTCAAGGCGCTGGTGCGGCCGGAACTGTGGGACTTCCTCGATGGCGTCGAGGTATTCGAGGGCACTGGCATCACCGAATGGTCGAGGCTTTCGCAGCTCGGCGGCGTGGTGCAGTCGGCCAATGCCCTTGCGGCTCCAGCCGGTGGCCCGCCGCTCGAAACGCAGGTGCTTCTCACCACGAGCGCGGGCGGTGTCGCCCCGGCCTTTGTCGGTCTCTGGGGCGCGGTCGATCTGATCCGCGATCCCTATTCCGACGCCACTTCGGGCGGGCTTCGTCTCACGGCCCTGACCACGGCAGACGTGACCGTGGCGCGCGGGTCCCAGCTCCAGCTTGTGACCGGGCTGGAACTCGAAGTCGAAGAGGCCGAATAATGGCCGGCCCGGTCTATAGCGCCGGGCTCGAACTCAGGGCGGCGGGGGATGGCACCCGTCGCCTTGCAGGCTCGTTCCCGTATCTTTCCCTCGCAGTCATCGACTCCGGCGGCAACGGGCGACGGCCGAAGAAAGAGCAGTTTGCCGAGGGCGCGTTCAGCTATGCCATCGAAGACGCCACGCGCGATATTCATCTTCTGAGCGGGCATTCGTTCGATAAGCCGCTTGCCTCGAAAAAGGCTGGCACCCTGAATTTCAGCGACACGAGCTCGGCTCTGAAATTCGAGGCGATCCTAACTCCTGAAATCCTCGAAACTTCGTGGGCGAAAGACTTCCTTGCCGCATTCGCTGCCGGTCTGGTTGGCGGCATCTCTCCTGGCTTTCGTGTCGCGCCGCCGGAAGTGG
>JBARWP010000617.1:0-17334 GCA_049646905.1 Pseudaminobacter sp.
CACGAAACGCTGCCACGTCTTCGAGAGGAAAAGGGTTCCTTGATCTCGTCATGGCCGTTCCCCTACGCGAAACAAGGGAACCAGCAACATTGGGGTAGCAGACGCTAGAAAATCCCTTTCGGTTTCAATGACGGGGTATTGTTCGGGTAGCAGAAGCAACGTATTGAAATCGTTTGATCGCGACGTTCCTGTCGGGATCGCCACTTCAGGCGTCAGCGGTCGATTTTCGTCGAGAGGATGATCGACGACAGGGTGCGCTCCACGCCCTCGAGCGCGCCGATGCGGTCGATCAAGACGTCGAGGTCGCGCACCGATGGCGCCTCCACGATGATGATCATATCGAAACTGCCGCTGACCGAATGTAGTGTGCGCACCTCCGGGATGCGCCGCAGCACGGCCTCGACCGAGGCCGAGAGCTTCGGCAGCGCCGTCACCAGAATATGCGCGCGCACCAGGTTGCGCTCATAGTCGGGCGAAAGCCGGACGCCGTAACCAGCGATCACGCCGCTTTTTTCCAGGCGCTCGATGCGGCTTTGCACCGTGGTGCGCGACACGCCCAACCGGCGCGCCAGCTCGGCGGTCGAGGCGCGGGCGTTCTCTCGCAGCAGAGCGATCAGGGCACGGTCGTTGTCTGTCGTCATTTCGTCCAATCTTCTCGGCGGATTGCCTGGATTATACCGATACTTCGTCCAATGGAATACTGCTATCCGACAGCCATTCGCCCTATCATTCTTGCGGGATCAATATTTCGAGGGCACCGCCATGAAGAAAGTCGTCATTGTCGGCGCGGGCAAGATCGGCGCGACCATCGCAAGCATGCTGGCTGCGACGGGCGACTACGAGGTCACCGTCATCGATCGTTCGCAGGCGCAACTCGATGCGCTCGACCTCAGCCACGGCATCGTCGCGCTGCAGATCGACATCGGCCAGGACGGAGCCCTCGACGCGGTCCTCGCCGGCAAGTTCGCAGTCCTCAGCGCTGCTCCGTTCCATCTCACCACCAGGATCGCCGAGGCCGCGGCGCGGGCCGGCGTCCACTATCTCGACCTCACCGAGGATGTAGCGAGCACACGGCGGGTGAAGGAACTGGCGGAAGGTGCGCAAAGCGCCTTCATTCCGCAATGCGGGCTGGCGCCCGGGTTCATTTCGATCGTCGCCAATGACCTGGCCAAACGCTTCGATACTCTGGAAAGCGTGCGCATGCGGGTCGGTGCGCTGCCGCAATATCCCTCCAACGCGCTGAACTACAACCTGACCTGGAGCACCGACGGCGTCATCAACGAATATTGCGAGCCGTGCGAGGCGATCGTCGACGGCGAACTCGTGTCGGTGCCGCCGCTGGAGGAGCGCGAGGAGTTCTCGCTGGACGGCATCACCTACGAGGCGTTCAACACTTCGGGCGGGCTGGGCACGCTGTGCGAGACCTACAAGGGCAGGGTGCGTACGCTGAACTATCGCACCATCCGCTATCCCGGCCATGCCGCGATCATGAAGGCGCTGCTCAATGACCTCGGCCTGCGCGACCGCCGTGATGTGCTGAAGGACATTCTGGAAAATGCCCTGCCTGCCACCATGCAGGACGTAGTGGTGATCTTCGTGACGGTGAGCGGGCGCAAGGACGGCCGGCTCTTGCAGGAAAGCTACGCCAACAAGATCTACAGCCACATGATCGGCGACGCGATGCTGAGCGCCATCCAGATCACCACGGCCTCGGGCATTTGCGCGGTGCTCGACATGCTGGCCGGCGGCAAGCTGCCGGCGAAGGGCTTCGTGCGGCAGGAAGACATCACGCTCGATGCGTTCCTCGCCAATCGCTTCGGCCGCAACTATGCGCAGGCAAGCGCCACGCATCTGGCAGCGTGATGACGGCTTTACCCCTTGTGGGGAGGGTCGATCCGCGAAGCGGAGCGGGTGGGGGTGAAAAGGTAGCCATCGATTCACCCCACCCCGGACCTTCGGTCTGACCCTTCCCATCGAGGGGAGGGTAAAGAGCGAGCGTTATTCCTCCTGCAGCCGGAACTCCAGATAGAGGTTGCGCTGCAGGATGGAATGGTTGTCGTCCGACATCAGCGACACCATGAGCGCGCCGTCGCCGCGCCGCCATATGTCGAGCGCTTCCATATTGTCGATCTGGTAGTTCATGTCGGCCTGCATCAGGACCGGCCCGTCGGCCAGCTTGCCCTTGCCGATCGTGGTCGCCTCGATGCGCCGCAGCCGCATCTTGACGCCCTGCGCCATGCTGAAACTACGCTCCAGCAGCAGCAGGTCGCCATCGGGCAGGAATGCGCCGTCGGTGATATCGAAACCGTCACTGCGCCTGACGGTGAAAACGCCCTTCTGCGGCCCGTCGAGCACAGCGGCGAAGACGTCGCCGTTCTTGTCGAGGCTTCGTTCCGAAACGATCACCAGTGCGCCGTCGAGAAGTCCGCCCTCGGGCGCATGTGCGATTGTCTCGAAGCCGCGATTCATCCGCAGCTCATGCTTCGGCACTAGGAAATCGAGCTGCCGGAACGGCGCCCGCATGGCATCGGGTTCGATCCTGAACTGGGCGACCCGCTGGTTACGCTCGAAGCCGACCGTCGCCACGCCATCCCTGACCGCGAGGCCCTCGGCATCGACGAGCCATTTCTCGAAGATCGGCTGGCCGGCTTCGTCCACCATTTGTTGCATGCGGAAATCGGCGACGCCGGTCGGGCGCTGGCTTTCATCGCGTTCCAGCCGGCCGAAGAACCAGAAGCCGGTGTCGGCCACGCCGATGAAATCGCCTCCCGGCGAGAGAAAGCGCATCGCCGACAGCGCGCCGAAATTGCGTGAGCGCGATGTCATCTCCAGCCCGCCGACGAACTCCAGCGGGCCGAACCGTGTCTCGTCGCGGCCGATACGGAATTGCGTGATCTGGCGCGAGGAGACTTCGATCTGCTCGACCGCCGTGGGTCCGGCAGTCGCGGCGGTCGCGCCACTGCCGCACAGAGCCGACGCCAGAAGGATAGCGCGCGCCAGACTGGCAACTTTTTGAATGAAAAGCGAACGATTGTGCCGGCGCCCCTTCTCCCCGCAAGCGGGGAGAAGGTCCCGGCAGGGGGATGAGGAGCTGCGAAACATGAAGACGTGTTCTGGACGGACCCTCACGACGCCCGGCGCAAGCCGCCACGGCGATGATCGCGTGAGGTTTCCTCCTCGAACAGTGCGGCGAGCTGCTCGGTCATGGCGCCGGCCAGTTCCTCTGCATCGACGATGGTGACGGCGCGGCGATAGTAGCGGGTGACGTCATGGCCGATGCCGATGGCCAGCAGCTCGACCGGCGAGCGCGTCTCGATGAGCTCGATCACGGCACGCAGATGCCGCTCCAGATAGTTGCCCGGATTGACCGACAGCGTTGAATCGTCGACCGGCGCGCCGTCCGAGATCATCATCAGGATCTTGCGCTGCTCCGGCCGTCCGATGAGGCGCTGATGCGCCCACAGCAGCGCCTCGCCGTCGATGTTTTCCTTCAGCAGCCCTTCGCGCATCATCAGGCCGAGATTGCGCCGCGCCCGCCGCCATGGCGCATCGGCCGACTTGTAGATGATGTGGCGCAGATCGTTGAGGCGGCCGGGATTGGCCGGCTTGCCGTCCTTCAGCCATTTCTCGCGTGCCTGCCCGCCCTTCCAGGCACGGGTGGTGAAGCCGAGAATCTCGACCGAGACACCGCAGCGCTCCAGCGTGCGGGCGAGAATGTCGGCGCAGGTGGCCGCAACCGTGATGGGCCGGCCGCGCATCGAGCCGGAATTGTCGAGCACCAGCGTGACCACGGTATCGCGGAACTTGGTGTCGCGCTCCTGCTTGAAGGAGAGCGGCTGCATCGGGTCGATGACCACGCGCACCAGCCGCGCCGGATCGAGATAGCCTTCCTCGAGATCGAAATCCCAGGACCGGTTCTGCTGCGCCATCAGCCGGCGCTGCAGGCGGTTGGCGAGGCGGCCGACGACGCCGGAAAGATTGGCAAGCTGCTTGTCGAGGAAGGCGCGCAGCCGGTCGAGTTCCTCTTCCTCGCACAGTTCCTCGGCACCGACGGTTTCGTCGAAGGCGGTGGTGAAGACCTTGTAGTCGATCTCGCGCGGCAGGCTGGCGAAGGGATCGTCCTTGCGCTTGGCCTCACCCGGCGTCTCGGCATCGGCGTCGTCATCGTCCGACATCTCGTCCGCAGTGGCGTCGGAGGCGTCCATCTCGCCTGCCTGCTCGTCTTCGGGAGAGGCTTCGGATTCCTGGGATTGCGACTGGTCGGCGCCGGAATCGTCCTCGGTGTTCTCCTCGCTTTGCTCCGATCCTTCCGGCTGGTCCTGGTTGTCGTC
This sequence comes from Pseudaminobacter sp., assembly GCA_049646905.1. GTDB lineage: Bacteria > Pseudomonadota > Alphaproteobacteria > Rhizobiales > Rhizobiaceae > Pseudaminobacter. The sequence goes on from JBARWP010000617.1 coordinate 4,332, forward strand.
CTCGGTATCGTCCTGCTGGTCGTCGCCAAGCTCCTCGGCCATGTTCATGGAGGCGAGCATGTCGCGCACGGAGCGGGCGAAAGCCTGCTGGTCGTCAAGCTTGGAAATGAGGTCGTCGAGATCTGCCCCGGCCTTGTCCTGCACCCACTCGCGCCAGTGCGAGACCAGCTTCTCGCCGCTTTTGGGCACGGCCCGGCCGGTCAGCTTTTCGCGCACCATCAGGGCGAGTGCTTCCTCGAGCGGGGCGTCGGCCTGGCTGGACACATCGGCCAGATTGGCCTTGACGTATTTGTCCTCCAGCATGGAGCCGATATTGTCAGCGACGCCTGCAAGCGCGCGGCTGCCGATCGCCTCGACCCGGGCCTGTTCGACGGCGTCGAAGACGGCGCGGGCCTGCTTGCCTTCCGGCGCAAGCCTGGTGTGGATGCGCGCGTCATGGCAGGCACGCTTGAGGGCCATGGAATCGCCGAGGCCGCGCGTTATCGCGATATCGGCCTTCGATGCCTTCTTCGGCAGTTCCGGAAGCCTTGCCCGGTTGCCCGCCAGCGCCGGCTTGTCCTTGGCGAAGGCGACTTCCATCTCGTGGTCGCCGGAGATCGCGCGCATGCAAACCGTGACAGCGCGCTTGAAGGCGTCCGCCTCACCGCCGGTCTTCGGCCTGCCGCGTGTATTATCGCCCGGACCCGCCACGCAAGATCATCCCAGAACGACGTTTGTCGAAGATTCCGGCAGGTCCTCGCCAAAGGCGCGCTGATAGAATTCGGCGACGATGGAGCGTTCAAGCTCATCGCATTTGTTGAGGAAGGTGAGCCGGAAGGCCAGCCCGATATTGTCGAAGATCTCCGCGTTTTCCGACCAGGTGATGACCGTGCGCGGGCTCATCACCGTCGAGAGATCGCCATTGATGAAGGCCGAGCGCGTCATGTCGGCAACGCGCACCATCTTGTTGACGATGTCGCGGCCCTTGTCGTTGCGATAGTGCTTGGACTTGGCAAGGACGATCGCGACCTCGTTTTCATGCGGCAGGTAGTTCAGCGTGGTGACGATCGACCAGCGGTCCATCTGGGCCTGGTTGATCTGCTGGGTGCCGTGATAGAGTCCGGTCGTGTCGCCGAGGCCGACCGTGTTGGCGGTGGCAAACAGCCGGAAGGCCGGGTGCGGGCGGATGACGCGGCTCTGGTCGAGCAGCGTGAGGCGGCCGGAACTTTCCAGCACGCGCTGGATGACGAACATCACGTCGGGGCGGCCGGCATCATATTCGTCGAAGCAAAGGGCGATATTGTGCTGGTAGGCCCAGGGCAGGATGCCGTCGCGAAATTCGGTGACCTGCATGCCGTCCTTGACCACGATGGCATCCTTGCCGACGAGGTCAATACGGCTGACATGGCTGTCGAGATTGACGCGCACGCAAGGCCAGTTGAGGCGCGCGGCGACCTGCTCGATATGGGTCGACTTGCCGGTGCCGTGATAGCCGGAGACCATGACGCGGCGGTTATAGGCGAACCCGGCCAGGATCGCCGACGTCGTCTGCTGGTCGAAGAGATAGTCCGGATCGATATCCGGCACATGTTCGGTGGCTGTCGAATAGGCCGGCACGACCATCTTGGAATCGAAGCCGAATTTCTCTTTCACCGACACGGTGGTGTCCGGCAGGTTTGCGATGTCGCGATCGACCTTGTTCATCGTCCAGATGTCTCCACGGGCGGAAGCGTCACCTCCCGCCGGTAATCATGTAACATTCGGGAGCGGTCTTTAGCAGACTGGTCGCTCAACACAATCCCGCTTGTTTGAGCACGCGATAGGCCTGGAGCACTTCGCGAAACCGGTCTTCCGAACCCCTGTCGCCACCATTCGCATCGGGATGATGGCGCTTTACGAGTTCCTTATAGCGCGCCTTGATCTCGGCGCCAGTCGCCTTTGTGGTAAGGCCAAGCGTTTCCAGCGACTTGGCCTCAAGCGGTTTTGCCTTGCGTTCGCGCGCCTGGCCGGGATCGCGCGCGCCGCCGAATATGTTGTGGGGGTCGCGCATCCGGTTGTAATAGCCGGCACGGCCCGAGCGCTGCTGGGCAAAGTCAGGTGCCGAGTGCATCGCGCCATTGGTGCCGATGGTCCAGGTCGGGCGATGCCCGGTCAGCGCCTCCTTCTGGAAGCGCGCGATCTCGCTGTCGGGCACACCGGAAAAATAATTGAAACCCTTATTGTATTCGCGCACGTGGTCGAAGCAGAAGCGGAAATACTCGCCTTCCCGCAAGCGGCCCACGGGGGCGCGATGGGTGCCGGGCTCCTTGCAGCCGTCCCACTGGCAGATCGGAGCCTGTGCCTTGGCTTCCGCCTGCGGATCCGGGCGGACCCGAATCTTCTCGAAATATTTTGGATAGGGTTTCATTTCTGCCCATTTAGGGGAAGTTGGCGGTGCAGAACAAGAATTGACTTTTCTGCAATGATCACTCTGAGCCGCTGAATCGTGGCGACTTGGCGCCGCAGCCCCCGGTTGGTACGCCTCAGTGGTGGGATCGAACCGCAAATGGGCATGCCGATACCGCGATTTCAAGGGGGAGAACGCTCTTCCCGGCCTTTATCTCGCAACCCTTGCCGGTCGCGCCGGACCGATCCTCAGGTGCCAGGCGGCGCAACGGTAACCGTCAGCCGCGTGAAGAACGCGTCGCGGATGGCTTTTGCCATGCTCTCCACGGCCTCGTTGGCCGGTCCGGGTGCGCGATGCAGCACCACATTGGAGGCATCGATCTCGCTGAAACCGTCTTCCGCCGTCAGTTCGCGGCACTCCGGCGGGATATTGCTGCGCGACATCGGCGCTATGGCAAGGCCCGAGGCGACGGCAAGCATGAGGCCGCCCGTGGTGTCGCTCGTATAGGCGACACGATAGGGCAGGCCGCGCTCCTCGAGCGACTTGATGGCGAAATCCTTGTACCAGCCGGCACGGTTGTAGAGCGCAACCGGCAGCGGCGTTTCCTCATGGAGCGAGTGCAGGTTGGAGGTGACCCATACCGTGGGATCGCGCATCAGCACCTCGCCATCCGAATAGTCCTGCCATTCGAAAATGACGGCAAGGTCGAGTTCGCCGGCTTCCAATGCCACGATCTGCGAGGCCGAATGGGCGTATTTGACGGTGATCTCCACCTTCGGATGCACCTTGGCGAAGACCTCCAGGGCCCGCGACAGGATCGAATAGCCGTATTCCTCCGGAATGCCGATACGCACCGGCCCGTCCAGCGGCTTCGCTTTCAGCGATGCGGCCGTCTCGTTGAGCAGGGCGACGATGCGGCGCGCATTGGTGATCAGGTCGTGCCCCTTGCGGGTCAGGCTGACGCCGCGCGGACCGCGCTCGAACAGCATGTCGCCGACCATGTCTTCCAGGCGCTTGATCTGCATGGATACGGCCGACTGCGTGCGGCTGACCTGTTCGGCCGCCTTGGTGAAATTTCCCGTCTCCGCAACCGCCACGAAGGTGCGCAGCAGGTCGCTGTCGAGATGAACGGTCATGTCGCGTTAGCCATAAGCAATATTGATTGCTGGCATCATTCCAATTCGTTTGAAACATGTCAATCTGCGGAGGATAGTCGGTTCCGAAACGAAGATGCAGACAAAGCGCCGTGGTTGCACGGCGCCCGTTTTGGCAAAAAGTCCTCACTCACCCGCTGTCCCGAGATGGGCCGCGGGTTCTTTTTGTCAAAGCATCGAGCGGCTTCGCATAGGGAATATCGCGAAAGGCGTTCGCCACCATGCAGAACCGAATCCTGCGCGGCATTTTGTGTCTGTGCCTGGGCATCCTGATCTTTTCGCTCCAGGACCCGATCATCAAGGCTGTTTCCGGCGGCTACCCGCTCATGCAGGTCATGGCCATCAGGTCGATCGTGGCGCTGCCGATCCTGCTGGTCATCGTCTATCGGGATGTCGGCCTGGCCGCGCTGTTTTCCCCGCGCAGCAGGCTGCTGCTTTTGCGGGCCCTGGCGCTTTTCATCTCCTATACCGCCTATTATCTCGGGCTGGCTGCGCTGTCGCTGGCCGAAGCCGTGGCGCTTTATTTCACCGCCCCGCTGTTCATCATGGTGATGGCCGGTCCTTATCTCGGCGAGCGCGTGGCGTGGCAGACCCTGGCGACGGCCCTTGTAGGGTTGGCCGGTGTGCTGGTGATGCTGCGTCCCGGCCAGGGCCTGTTCGAATGGGCCGCGCTGCTGTCGCTGCTCGCCGCCTGCCTCTACGGCTTCTCGCAACTGATGGCGCGCAAGCTCGGCGCCACCGAGTCGCCGACCGTCATGACCTTCTATCAGAACGGCCTCTATCTTCTCGGCGCGGCCATGGTCAGCGTGTTGTTCTCGCTCGTCACCGTCGAGGGCGTGGTCCATCCAAGCCTGCAATTCCTCGTTCGCGGGTGGGTCCTGCCGACGGTGACGGATTTGCTCCTGATGGCTTCGTGCGGCGTGATCGCCTCCATCGGCATGATCCTGCTCTCGCAGGCCTATCGGCTGGCGCCTGCCAATATCGTCGCCACCTTTGAATATACCGGCATATTGTGGGCGCCGCTGTGGGGCTTCCTGTTCTTTGCGGAGGTCCCGCACGGCTCGACCCTGGCGGGAGCCTGCCTGATCGTCGGGGCCGGCCTGGTTGCCCTCAATGCCCGCATGGGACCGAAGGTGCCGGCGTGAGATCGGTCCTGGCCGTACTTTATTTGGCCATTTCGTGATCCTATCTGCGGTATCGATTTCACCACCACGGGATGCCAACCTTGCCGAAACCGAAACCCAGAAAGCGGGCGCTGCTCGTCGTCAATCCGAAGGCTCGGCGCGGTACGGGATCGATCAGGTCCGCCGTCGAGATTCTCGGTGAGAACGGCATCGACGTTACGGAAACGGCGGTGGGCCGGGGCGAAACCATCGCCGATCTCATCCGGCGCGAGGCGAAGGCCTATGATCTCGTCATCGTCGGCGGCGGCGACGGCACCCTGAACGCGGCAGCCCCCGGCCTGGTCGATACCGGCCTGCCGCTCGGTGTCCTGCCGCTCGGCACCGCCAACGATTTTGCCCGCACGCTCGGCATTCCGCCCGACCCGTCACAGGCCGCCGGCATCATCGCTGCCGGCTTCCAGACCCCGGTCGATCTCGGCGAGGTCAATGGGCATTTGTTCTTCAACGTCGCCAGCATCGGCTTCAGCGCGGAACTTGCCGCCGACCTGACCGAAGATGCCAAGAAACGCTGGGGCAAGCTTGGCTATGCCATCGCCGCTGCACGGATCCTTGCCCGCTCGCGGCTGTTCACCGCCCATCTCGACCATGACGGCACCACCGAGAAGATCAGGACGCTGCAGGTTTCAGTCGGCAATGGCCGCCATTATGGCGGCGGCATGACGGTGGAGGAAACCGCGACCGCCGACGATGGCAAGCTCGATTTCTACAGCCTGGAGGTGGATCATTGGTGGCGGCTCCTGGCGCTGCTGCCCAGCCTGAGAAAGGGAACGCAGGGGCGCTGGGACGATGTCCGAGCCTTCCAGACGACAGAGGTGACGATCCGCACCAGCCGGCCGCGCCCGGTCAATACCGACGGCGAGCTCAGCACCTGGACACCGGCGCATTTCCGCATCAGGCCGAAGGCCATTCCAGTGTTCACGCCTCGCGAGGACGCGGCTGCGCCGGCAAAATAGCTCAGTCCGGCAGGCCCGGATCGGTGTCGATGACGGATCGCCGGCCTGCGAGATTAGCCCACCAGCGGCTGAGCTTCGGATAGCCCGCCTGTGCTGCGCGACCGTCCTGCGCGGCGGTGAAATAGGCAACCATCGCCCCGAAATGCAGATCGGCAAGGCTCAGGATAGCGCCGGTAAGGAATGGGCCGTCGTCATGGGCCAGCGCCTCGACGGCCGCCAGCACCCGATGCGATTTCCCGATGCCCTCGGTAATCACCGCTTCGTCCGCAGGCCGATGCGCGGCATTGAAGACACGCTGCGAAAACACCTGGCGCACCATCGGCCAGTAACCGTAGGAATCGGCGATCGCGACGATCTGGTTCATCCGTGCCCGCTGGCGCGCATCCTCGGGCTGGAGCGGCCGGCCGGTGAAGATTTCATCGACATACCGGGTGATCGCGGTCGTTTCATAGAGAACGAAATTGCCGTGCTGCAGCGTCGGCACGCGCCCGAACGGGTTGAGCGCGAGGTAGTCGGCCGGAAGCGTGTCGGCGAATGGATCGATCTCGACGTGGCGCCAGGACTGCCCCTTTTCAAGCAGCACCATGCGCGCGATGCGCAGATATACGCTGTAGCGGTAACCGTGGAGGGTGACCGTCATGCGGCCGCTGGGGCATCGCCCTTCACCACCCCGACGAAGGGCAGTTCCCGGAACGCATGGGCGACATCCATGCCGTAGCCGACCACGAAATAGTCGGGGCAGTCGAAGCCGACATAATCGGCGTCGAGCGCGGTCTTGCGGCGCATGCGCTTGTCGAGCAGCACCGCGAGCGAGCAGCTCTTGGCGCCGCGCGACAGCATCAGGTCGCGCGCGAAGGCCAGCGTCTTTCCCGATTCGAGGATGTCGTCGATCAAGAGCACGTCGCGGCCGGTGACCTCGTTGTCGATGTCGCGCAGGACGCGGACCTCGCCGCTCGTGGTGCCGGAGCCATAGCTCGAAATGAAGATGAATTCGACCTCCGGCGACAGGCCGACATCATGCATGGCGCGGATGAGGTCGGCGGCGAAGATGAAGGACCCCTTCAGGATCGAGATCACGAGCAGGTCCGTATAGTCGCGCGCCGCGATTTCCTTGGCCAGCTCGAGGTTACGCCGGGCAATCGCCGAAGCGCTGAACAGCACCTCGATCTCCTTGTTGCGCACGATTGGCATCGCCTACTACCCGAACGTCACTGAAACCATCTTGACCCCGTTCTTAGGCACGTCAAGGCGGCTGGAAAAGGCGAATCTGTGGCCGGCCTCCAGCGGCTCGGCCGATGTCCCCAGATTGTAGCGGGTGGTTTTCCCCTCGTTGCCGGTCACCTGGATTTCAAGCGGCGGCAGCATGGCAGCGGCCGGGCCGCCATTGACCGCCTCGGCCTCGACCAGCAGCACCGGCCCGGCCGCGGTCTCCTCGATCCGCGAGGTGATGCCGGTGATGCTTATCCTCGGCCCGGCCTCCGCCACGCTCGACAATGCCGCCTGCCGGACCAGCGAATGGCCGCCCGACCCCCAGAATGCGGCAGCGGCCAGCACGATCCCCATTACCCAGAAAAGCGGCCCGCCGCGCGTCGCCCGCTTGGCGGGGATATCTGCGCCCGAGGCGTGGCGAAGCATGTCCATGCCTTCGGGCCGGTGTTCGGCGGTAAAGCCTGCGTGCTCATGCCGGGTGACCGGGTCTGGCGGCAGGACGATCTCGTAGTCCGCATCCACGATGTCGTGCCCTTCGGCCGGCAGCGGTCGGCCGGTTGCAGCGTCAAACACCGCCTCGGTCATTATTTCGCCGGAAACCGGGCGTGCGGTGCGCATATCGGCCATTGCGGGCGGGCCATCCTCACGAACTTTCCCGATTTCGGAGGTACGCGGAATTGGTTAATGCTTCGCCACCATCGGCGAATCAGGCTGTGGATGACGATGAGATTTAACCGACGGTTAACCATGCGGTCCGATGGTCTTTTCAAGCTGTGGTCCTGAATGAGGGTCCTCAACATCCAGGGTTTTTCCACGTGATTCGTTTCGAGAATGTCGGCCTGCGTTACGGGATGGGTGCGGAGATCCTGCGCGACATCTCCTTCCATATCCCCGAGCGCTCGTTCCAGTTCCTGAGCGGCCCTTCGGGCGCGGGCAAGACGACGCTGCTGCGCCTCTTGTTCATGTCGCTCAAACCGACCCGCGGGCTGATCACCATTTTCGGCAAGGACCGGTCGCGCATCTCGCGCCAGGAATTGCCGCTGCTGCGGCGGCGCATCGGCATCGTCTTCCAGGATTTCCGCCTGCTCGACCATATGACGACCTATGAGAACGTCGCGCTGCCCTTGCGCGTGCGCGGCCGCGAGGAGGCGAGCTACCGCAATGACGTTACCGAACTGCTGAAATGGGTGGGCCTGGGCGAGCGCATGCATGTCCTGCCGCCGGTGCTGTCGGGCGGCGAGAAGCAGCGCGCGGCGATTGCCCGTGCCCTGATCGAGCAGCCGGAGATCCTGCTTGCCGACGAGCCGACCGGCAATGTCGATCCGCCGCTGGCACGCCGCCTGCTGCGCCTCTTCATCGAGCTCAACCGGCTGGGAACGGCGGTCGTCATCGCAACCCACGATCTCGGCCTGATGGAGCAGGTCGATGCCCGGCGCATGATCCTGGCCAATGGAAGGCTCGATATCTATGACTGAGCCGCAGGACGAGGATCTGCACGACGATACGGAGGTAGCCGAAGCCGAACCCCGGCCGAAGCGCGTGCAGCGCAAAATGGCGCCGATCGTGCCGCCGCAAAACATCGCGGGGCGGGCGCTCGTCTTCGTCATCGCCATCATGACCTTCCTGTCCTGCCTGACGCTGGGTGCGGTCACGCTGGTGCGCGATACCGCATCGGTTTGGGAAAACCAGATCGCGCGCGAGGCGACGATCCAGATCAAGCCGTCCGAGGGCCTCGACATGGAGGCCGCGCTCGCCTCGGCCGCACGTATCGCCGGCGGCTTTGCTGGGGTGCGCGACGCCAAGGTGGTGGATCGCGATGCCACGGCGCGGCTGCTCGAACCATGGCTGGGCTCGGGGCTCGACATCGATGAACTGCCGGTGCCGCGCCTGGTGATCGTCACCATCGACCAGGCCAGCCCGCCGGATTTCGCCACCATGCGCCAGATGCTGCAGGCGGAGGTGCCCGGCATCTCGCTGGACGATCACCGCACCTGGGTCGACCGCCTTGTCGCCATGGCGCGAACCACCGTCACGCTCGGCATGGCCATTTTGGCGCTGATGCTGTCGGCCACCGTACTCACGGTGGTTTTTGCGACGCGCGGCGCCATGGCCGGCAACGGCCATATCATCGAGGTCCTGCATTTCGTCGGTGCCGAAGCGCGCTTCATCGCCACGCAGTTCAGGCGCCATTTCCTGGTCACCGGCATGAAAGGCGCGGCTGCCGGAGGCGTTGCGGCCATGATCGTCTTCATCGTCTTTTCCTGGTGGTCATCTCTCAACCTCGCCACGCCGCAGGCAGACCAGGCCACCGCGCTGTTCGGCAATTTCTCGATCGGTGCATCCGGCTATGCCGGGGTTGCGCTGATCGTGCTGCTGGTCGGGGCGTTGACGGCGGCCACCACGCATCTCACCGTCGTTACCTATCTGCACGATATCGATGTTCGGCATCCGGACGGAGGTTGAAGGTGGGCGCATCACGAGCCACGACAGGTTGTAACGAAATGTGCTCGCGCGCCCTATGTATTAGCCAGCACGCAAGTTTAACCATGGGACGATGAAAGTAGTGCGGCCAGGTGAATCAGCAGGCGAGAAGCCGCCCGGAGATTTGCACGTGAACAAACGTGCAAGAGGGGGCGTGTTCGTCAGCTTTTTGCGTGGCGTGCCCATTGCAGTCGTCGTGGCGGGCATTGCTTTTGCAGGCGGCTTCGGCTGGTTTGCAGAACATATCGGCCGGTTGACGACACCTGAAGACCCGCCCAATGCCGATGCCATCATCGTTCTGACGGGCGGCCAGTCACGGATCGATGCGGCCCTTGGCCTGCTCAAATCCGGCAAGGGCAAGCGTCTGCTCATCAGCGGCGCCAATCCTATTGCGGACCGCCAGTCCCTGCAGGCGGCGACCGGCGGCGACAAGGGCCTGTTTTCCTGCTGCGTCGATATCGACTATGCCGCGCTGGACACGATCGGCAATGCCGAGGAAAGCGCGAAATGGGTGCACGACCACGCTTATGAACGCGTGATCCTGGTCACCAACAATTACCATATGCCGCGCAGCCTGCTGGAAATGGGCCGTTTCCTCGAAGCGTCGGTCCTGGAACCCTATCCCGTCGTCAACTCACGCCTGGATGAAGGGCGGTGGATGGCCAATCGCGATGCGCTGCGCGTGCTTTTCACCGAATATACCAAATATCTCGGCGCCCTTGCCCGCTACGTCGTGCCGCTGCGCTCGGCATCCGATGGTGTCGCGGTTGTCGAGGCATCCACAAAGGCCACCCGCTGAGCGCCACGACGGTGGTTTTCCTTTCCCCACGCTTGGTGTAACCAGCAGCGACCGCATTCCAGGCATCGCTTCATGATCCTACTTCGCTCGCTGGCGTTCAACACCGCCTTCTATTCCAGCCTGATCATCCAGATGATCTTCTGGACGCCGTTCTATTTCCTGGCCCCGCGCAAGCACGCATGGTTCGTGCCGAAATTCTGGGTGCGTTCCAGCCTGTGGCTGCAGGAAAAGCTTGCCGGCACCAGGAGCGAGATCACTGGGCAGGAGAACCTGCCCGCCGGCTCCTTCATCTTGGCGCCGAAGCACCAGTCCTTCTGGGATGCCATCGCCTTCCTGCCGGACATTCCGGATGCGCTCTACATCCTGAAACGCGAATTGACCTGGATTCCCTTCTTCGGCTGGTACGTCGCCAAGATGCGGATGATCGGGATCGATCGCGGCAGCCGCTCGAAGGCCCTGAAGGCCGCCGTTGCCGCCACCAAGGCGGAACTGGCGCGCAATCCCCGCCAGCTCATCATCTATCCGGAAGGAACGCGGCGCGCGCCCGGCGCCGAGCCCGCCTATAAATGGGGCATCGTCGAACTCTACGCGCAACTCGACCTGCCGGTGGTGCCGGTCGCGCATGTGGCGGGCCTCTACTGGCCACGCCGGAAATTCCTGCGCTTTCCGGGCACGATCAAGGCCCACTATTTGCCGCCGATCCCGCCCGGGCTGGACCGGGAGGAGTTCATGCGCCGCCTGATCGCCGAGACCGAAGCTGCCTGCGACCAGCTTCTCATCGATGCCGCTCGCTCCGGGAACCCGCCGCCGCTGCCGCCGACAGCGGTGCGCCGGCTCAGGCAGTTGGAGAGCGAGGCCCAGCATCCGGAATAGCAGGCAGCAGCCGGCCGACCGCCTCCAGCCAATGATCGCGGATGCCGAGGGCTTCCAGATGCTGGAGCGTGTTCAGCACGTAGTCCTCGTTTGCGCCCGAGCGGCCGACGGAGCCGGTGACGATCTCTGCAGCGACGACTTCCTCGAGCCTGCCGGCATATTGCCGATGCGAACGGTCGACGGTGTAACAGACCGCCTCTACAGCCTCGCCGCCATCCAGATGCACCGGCAGCACGCGTTCGAGATAGACCTTCGTCGTTAGTTCGCGCTCGCGCAGATAGGTCATGACCTCGTCCCGCAGGTCGAGCGGCACCCGAAAAGCCAGCCCGACACAGGAGCCGCCACGGTCGAGCCCCAGCACCAATCCGGGCCGCTCCGGTGTGCCGCGATGGACGAACGAGCGCACGCACAGGGACCGGCGATAGCCGTGAAGCCGTGCGCGCCTGGTTTCGACATGGGCAAAACCCGGACGCCAGATCAACGACCCGTAGCCGAAAACCCAAAAATCGCCCATATAACCAGTCAACTCCAGGCTGGAGCACGATCCCCGGAAGTTGCAGACTTTCCGGACAAGACCCTGCTCCAAAAAATAGTGCTTGGAGCGAGATGGCGATCCAGGGAGAGGTGATCCCGCTCCAGGCACTGTCTTCGCCCAAGGTAGAGCATCGCCCTGATTCGGGAAATTGCCCCGATCGTCCAAGGAGCCCAACATGCCGTCGAATGCGCGTCCCAGGTCGAGTTCCAGCCGCCGTTTCCTGTGGCTCGCGGTTTTCATCGTCGTCCTGTTCGGCGGCTACAGCGCCGGCTGGTTCTATCTTGCCGACAGGCTGGAAACGCAGGCGCAGGCGGCTGTCGCCGCGCTCAACCGCAACGGCGCGGTGGCCGAATGCGTAAATCCCGAGGCGCGGGGCTTTCCTTTTCGGCTGGGCATGTTCTGCGACAGGGTGGCCTTCGAGAATGCCGCGCAAGGCATAAGCGTGTCGGCCGGAAGCTTCCGTTCCGCCGGCCAGATCTATGATCCGGCGCATCTGGTTGCCGAGCTCGACGGCCCGGCCCGCATCGATGTGCCGCCGACCCAGCCGTTGGCGCTGCAGTGGGAAAATCTTCGCGCCAGCATCCGCCTCGCTACGCCGCTGCCGGAACGCCTGTCGCTGGAGGGCCGGAACCTGAAGATCGCCACTGCGGCCGGCGCGCCCCTGGCCACGACCGAGACATTCGAGGGGCATTTGCGCCCCAACGGCAACGATCTCGATCTCGCCGGCCGGTTCGGCGGGCTGACGCTCGATGCCGATATGCTCGAAGGGCATACGGTGCCGCCTCTGGCCGGCGAAGCCGACCTGACCGTCAACAATGGCGTGGCGCTGGTCGGCAAGAACCTCAAAAGCCTGCGCGGGCAATCCGGAACCATCCGCACCATCGCGGTCTCGACCGGCGAGGAGACCTCCATTCTCGTCAGCGGGCCGTTTTCAGTCGATCAGGACGGGCTGCTCGATGCGCAGTTCAACCTGACAGTGCGCGATCCGCAGGGTCTGGCGAAGACGCTTTCGGCGAGCCTGCCCGAAATGCGCAAGCAGATCGAGCAGGTCTCCGCCGGCCTGGCCATGCTTGGCGACACACCGACCCTGCCGGTGAGGATCGCCAAGGGCAGGGCATCGCTGGGCTTCATAAAGCTGGGCAATATCCCGCCGCTGGACTGACCGGCCTTATGCCGCCGTGGCAAGGTTGGCGCTAGAGCATCGGACCGAAAAGTGGAATCCGGTTTTCGGAAAATCCGATGCTCAAACAAAGAGATAGATCGCCAATATGCGTCCTTTAGGACGCACGGCGATCTATGCCTTTTCCGGATGCACTATGGCTTGGCGGCCGAAGTCGGGCGCATCGATTTCCTGCCCGGCATCGATAATCGAGCGGCGAACCGCGCGCGTGCGCGTGAACATGTCGAACAGCTTTTCGCCGTCACCCCAGCGGATCGCCCGTTGCAGCGA
>JBARWP010000618.1:0-2403 GCA_049646905.1 Pseudaminobacter sp.
GGCCTGAAAACGTGCTCGCACCCGTTCGCACCGTCGCCCCGGTCAACATGCCGGTGTCACTCAGCGAGGCCAAGGCCCATCTGCGTGTTGATCATGACGACCAGGACGATCTGATCACCGCCCAGATCAAGGCGGCGACGGCATGGCTCGACGGCTATGCCGGTATTCTCGGGCGGGCACTGATCACACAGACCTGGCGGCAGGATTTTGCCGGCTTTGCCGATCGTCTGACTCTGCCGGTCTCGCCGGTGATCGCGGTTGTCAGCGTCAGCTACTTCGACGCCGGCAATGTGCAGCAAACGCTGGATACCGGCGTCTACGATCTGTTTGCCGACGCGCGCGGCGCTTATGTCACCCTGCGACCGGGACAATCCTGGCCGGCCAGCTTCCGTCGCACTGACGCCGTCTCCGTCACCTTCACCGCTGGCTATGACGCAGCGGCCGACGTGCCGGAGCCCATCCGGCAGGCCATCCTGCTCATTGTTCAGCGCCTGTTCGATGGCGCCGATACCGAGATCGACAGCGCCATCGAGCGCACCGTTCATGCGCTGATCGCGCCCTACCGGAAAAGTCCAATCTGATGGCCAGGATTACCGCCAACGATCTGCGTGACCATGTTCGCCTGGAAATGCGTGAGGAAGTCGATGATGGCTGGGGCGGTGTCGGCCCGGGCGATTGGGTTACTCAATTCGAGCGCAACGCCTGCATCCTGCTCTCCAAGGGCGGCGAGACTGTCATTGCCGCGCGCCTGCAAAGCGTCCAGCCGGCCCTGATCATCGTGCGCTACGATGCCCAGACCGTAACCATCACTGCCGCCTGGCGCCTGATCGAAACCCGTTCCGGCATCGCCTACAACATTCGCACTGTCGCCGACATGGAACGGCGCGGACGCTTCATCACCATGCTGTGCGAATCCGGCGTCGCGACGTGAGTGTAACCCTCGGCCGTCGCCGACCTCCAATGTGAAGTTCCTGGCCCCATTACGGCTGGTGCAAAAGTCGTGCGTCCAGCCGGAGCTCTGGCAACCCGCGAAAGGACATCATGATGAACGCCAACGTGGCCACTGGCGCGGCGACTCTGCCTGCGGCCGACAAATATCATGTCTACCGGCCCATGCTCGACTTGATCGGACATGCTGAAGGTACCGATCGAAAACGCGGCTATAATGAAACGCTTGGCTATGGCGCCTTCACCGGTGGTGATGTTGATCTCGTCACAATGACACTGGAGGAGATCGATGCGCTGCAGACCAGGATGCTGAAGCATCCACAAAACCGCTTCAACTCCTCCGCGCTTGGCCGCTATCAGATTGTCCGCACCACGCTGCGCGCCATCCGCAAGACGCTGAAGCTCCCGGCCTCCGCGCTGTTCGATGCCGAGATGCAGGACCGCTGCGCCTGTTACCTGCTTGGCCTGCGCGGCATCGACAAATATCTGGCAGGTCGGCTTTCACAGGACACCCTCATCAACAATCTGGCCCATGAATGGGCGTCTCTCCCGACCACTGCCGGTAAGGGAGCCTATGCCGGCCAGAATGCCGCCGTCAGTACGGATCGCGTGCGTCAGGTGCTGGCTAAGGTTCGGACACGCCATGGCGCAACTCAGCCGGCACGCGAAATTGTGGTCGAGAAAGAAATCGACAAGCCCGTCGTTCCCGTCACCGTCGAAGCTGAAATCTGCAAGCGCACCGATCAGTGGAGCTGGATCACCACCATCTTCGGATCAGGCGGTGCCGGACTTGCAGCACTTGCCGGCATGGACTGGCAGACTGTTGTGGCAATCGGTGCACTCGCGCTAGGCGGCCTCATCATCGCGTTGCTGTTGCGGCGCCAGATCGTGTGTGCCGTAAGGGAAGTTCGCCGGGTGATTGAAGGGTAACCAATACTGCTTCGATACCTTCATCGAGGCCGTCGATCTCACCATCCTGCTGACGCTGACCCGCGTGTTCACCGGCCTCTACATGGGCGGCCACACCACCAAGAGCATTGTATCCGGATTGCAAAGACACCCCGATGACTGACCAAACACCAAAGCAATTCGAGGACCTACCGAGGAAACGAAAGCCTTTCTGCTTCTCTGCCCCCGACGAGGTGAAGACGCTCGATCAGCACCGTGTCCGCCTTCGTGAAATGGATCATCGTCGGCATTCTCGGCATTGCCGTCGGCATCGCCATGTTCGGCGAGAGCATCGCCAAGATCGTCAGATGGTTCCAGTCGCCAGGCTAGCCGGAGTTAAGGGCGAGGTTTGCGGGGCGAATGCTTCCGAGGCGACAGCGATCTGGCTCCAGACCATCGTCCCGCTCACCGCGGGCGATACCGTCGAGCTGCAGGGATATACTCCGGGTCGCGGACGGCTACTTCGCCGCCGACCATACGTCCTTCTGGGGCTGCAAGGTCGGCTGA
>JBARWP010000619.1:0-1943 GCA_049646905.1 Pseudaminobacter sp.
CCTCCCGTGTGGTTCACCTGGCGCGGGGTTCGTCGCCGCGTGCGGCGCGCCGCCGGTCCCGAGCGGATTCGGGGGGAGTGGTGGAAGCGCAACGCCGAGCTGACGACGGTGAGGGACTATTTCCGCGTCGAGGATGACAGCGGTGAGCGCTTCTGGCTGTTTCGCTCCGGCGACGGCGAGCATGCCGAGACGGGTACGCAGAACTGGTTCGTGCATGGAATCTTCGGATGAGCGGTCCGCGTTACGCCGAGCTTCAGGTGACGTCGCATTTCTCGTTCCTGCGCGGAGCGAGCAGTTGCGAGGAATTGTTCGCGCAAGCCGCTGCGACGGGCATCGAGGCGCTGGGCGTTGTCGATCGCAGTAGCCTCGCCGGCATCGCCCGTGCGCATGAAGCGGCGCGGACGACCGGTATTCGTCTCGTCGTCGGTTGCCGCCTCGATCTCGCTGACGGCATGTCGATGCTGGTCTATCCCACCGACCGGCCCGCCTATGCGCGGCTTTGCAGGCTGCTCTCGCTTGGAAAGAAGCGCGCTGGAAAAGGCAAGTGCTACCTCGAATGGCCAGATCTCGCTGCCTATGGCGAGGGCCTCATCGCCGTCCTCGTGCCGGACGTCGCCGACGAGACCGCCGCGTTGCAGCTTCGGCGGCTGCGCGAGGTTTTTTCCGATCGTGCCTACATGGCGTTGACCTTGCGCCGCCGGCCTAACGATCAACTGAGGCTCTGGGAATTGTCGAACCTGGCGTCCGTATCCGGCGTGCCGACCGTCGCCACCAACGATGTGCTCTTCCACGAGCCTGCCCGGCAGATGATGCAGGACGTCGTGACCGCTATCCGCCACAACGTCACCATCGACGACCTCGGCCATCGGCGCGAACGTTTCGCCGACCGCTACCTGAAAACGCCGGAAGAGATGCACCGGCTGTTCGGCCGCTATCCGGAAGCGCTTGCCCGGACAATCGAGATCATGGATCGATGCACATTCTCGCTCGATGAGCTGGCCTACCAGTACCCGGAAGAAAAGCTCTATCCGGAACTCACGCCGCAACAGGCGCTTGAAAAGCTCACCTGGGAAGGGGCGGCCGAGCGTTACCCCGAAGGCTTGCCGGACAAGGTCAGGGCCAATCTGGAGCACGAGCTTCGGCTGATCGAGAAGCTGGAATATGCGCCTTACTTCCTGACCGTGAATGCCATCGTTCGTTTCGCGCGCTCGAAGGGCATCCTCTGCCAGGGCAGAGGATCGGCCGCCAATTCCGCCGTCTGCTTCGTGCTCGGCGTTACGTCCGTCGATCCCGATCGCAACGACCTTCTGTTTGAGCGCTTCGTCTCCGAGGAGCGGCGCGAGCCGCCCGACATCGACGTCGATTTCGAGCACGAAAGAAGGGAGGAGGTCATCCAGTGGGTCTATGAAACCTATGGCCGCGATCGCGCCGCGCTTTGCTCGACCGTCATTCGCTACCGGGCCAAGGGCGCGCTGCGCGATGTCGGCAAGGCGCTCGGTCTGCCCGAAGACCTGACCAAGTCGCTGTCGTCGCAGGTCTGGGGTTGGGGAGAAGGCGTCGAGCAAAAACACGCCGAAGGCCTCAACCTCAATATGGACGACCGCCGCCTGCGCCTGGCTCTCGAGCTCGCGCACCAGCTCGTCGGCACGCCCCGTCATCTATCCCAGCATCCCGGAGGGTTCGTGCTGACCCGCGACCGGTTGGACGAACTTGTTCCGATTGAGCCGGCGGCCATGGAGGACCGCCAGGTGATAGAATGGGACAAGGACGACATCGATGTCCTTAAGTTCATGAAGGTCGACGTCCTGGCGCTCGGCATGTTGTCCTGCATGCGCCGTGCCTTCGATCTTCTCGCCGCGCACAAGGACATCCGTCTGGACCTGGCCACCATCCCGCCCGAGGATCCGCGCACTTACGCGATGATCCGCAAGGCGGACACGCTG
>JBARWP010000620.1:0-6679 GCA_049646905.1 Pseudaminobacter sp.
GAGCGGTTGTTGTGCGACCAGTTGTGCACGGTGGTGACGCCGCCATTTGCAAGCTCGGCCAGGCCGAGCCTGACGCTGTTGTAGAAATCCTCGGCATCGTAAAGCGCCGCCGTCGCCCATTTCGCCGGGAAATATTCGTAGCCGCCATCCGAGATGAAGTTGCGGCCGAGCGTGCTCCACATATGGTAGTGGGAATCGATCAGGCCCGGCATGACGATCATGTTGTCGGCATCGATGATTTCGACGCCCTCGGCCTCGATGCTCTCTGCGATCTTCTCGATGCGGCCGTCACGAACCAGCAGGTCGGCACGCGGCAGCGTGCCGATCGAGCGATCGACCGTGATCACCGCTCCGCCACGGATGAGGTAGCTGCCTTTTGCCTGTTCGATGATCGCCGACATGATCGAGAGTCCCTATGCAATTGAATTCCTGGTGGCTCGAAACGCCAGGCAGCGCCTGCGCCTGTTGTTCGAGCCGTTGGTAAAGCACGGTCGGGCTATTTCAGGTAGTCGTTCGTGACGGCCTTGCTGACATCGACATCAGCCGAGATCAGACCGTTCTCCAACATGAACTTTTCCTGCTTCTCCCACACGGCGACGTCCTGCCAGCCAATGCCGTTCGCCTCGGTCTCGGCGCTGACGGAGATGCGTGAGATCTCTGCCAGCGAGACCACCGCCTCTTCCTTGGTGATCGAGGGAATCTGCTTGATGACACCGTCGGCGGCTTCGGACGGATTCGCCATCATCCACTCGACGCTCTTGCGCCAGGCGCGCAGGAAAGCCTTGTAGCCGTCCGGCTTCGCCTTCAGCGCTTCCTCGTCCCCAACGAGGCCGAAGGTATAGAAGCGCGGCACGCCGTAATCGGTGAAGGTGAAGTAGGTATAGGTCGAGGTATCGTCGGCCGGCTTCTTGATCTGCACATTGTAGATCGGAGGCTCGTCCCAGCTGATCGCGTCACCGAGCGCGTCGATGCGCTGGCTGAGCAACAGCGGCATCTGCGTGAAGCCGACGGTCACGATGTTGACCTTGGAGAGATCGGCCCCACCGGTCTTCAGGCTGTGCTCGAGCATGACCTTGTTGAAGGGAATGCCGGTGATGCCGACATTCTTGCCTTCGAGTTCCTTGATGTCCTTCACGCCCGCCTCGGCCGGCACCAGAACACCCGTCGTGCCGGTCTGGTGGTTGGTGCCGATCGACACCACCGGCAGGCCCTTGCTGCGGGCAATGATCACGTCGGTCGAATGCGCCGTGGCAAGCTCTGCGCCGCCGGTCGCCACCAGCTTCAGGCCATCCGCCGGCGAGGTCGGCGAGATCAGTTCCAATTCCAGCCCCTCATCGGCGAAGAACTTCTTGTCGATACCGTTGAGGACGGCCGCATCCCAGATGCCGGGCTTGGCGATCAGCGCATATCTGAACTTGGTCAGTTCGGCGGCCACGAGCGAACTGGTCAATGCAAGTGACGATGCCAGCGCGGCAACGGCGACGCAGGCCAGTGGTTTCAATTTATGCAAGACAGTCATGGTTCACTTCCCCTTATGTGCGACGGTTGAGCGTCTGTTGTTATGATCGGTTGTCATTCGACGGCCGGGTGGAGATGGGCACTTCCGGTGGCGGCAGTCACTGCCTCGGGCGAGCAACCGCCGCGGCAGGCGTTTGCGGGCCGCGCTGGGTCCGCAGCCACGCCATGGTCGGGCGGGCGTAGATCCAGGGCATGGACAGCCGCTCGATCAGGCCGACGAGACCAAACAGCGCCATTCCGGCAATGCCGAGCACGGTCAGCGAGGCAAAGACGCGGGTGGTGTTGAGCAAAGCTGTGTCCTGGGCGATCAGATAGCCGATGCCCTGGCTGGCTCCGACCCATTCGCTGATGGTCGCGCCGATCACTGCAAGCGTCGCGGCGACCTTCAAGCCCCCGAAGATGCTGGGCAGCGCCACCGGCAGCCGCAGCTTGAAGAATATCTGCGCCGGCGTCGCATTGAGCGAGCGGAAGAAATCGATGAAGTGCGGCTCGAGGCTTTTCAGGCCGGTCACGGCGGCGATCGTCAGCGGGAAGAAGGCGACGATCGCGGTGATGATGATGCGCGGCAGGCTGTTATAGCCGAACCAGATCACCAGCACCGGCGCCATGGTGATGATCGGGATGGTCTGCGAGGCCACGACGAGCGGCAGCACGCCTCGCCGGAAGGCAGCGGAATAGAGGATGAGCACGCTGAGGATCGCCGCAACGACGATGGCGGCGAAATATCCGGCCAGCGTCTCCAGCATGGTCACGTGCAGTTGCGGCAGGATCACCGTCGGCCCGCTGATCATAAGTTCCTTGAAGATCTCCGTCGGCGCCGGCAGCACGAAGGGCTGGATTTCCAGGATGTGGACGGCCGCCTCCCAGATGGCAAGCAGGGCAACCACAATGCCGAGCGGCAATGCGGCATCGCCGAGATGCGAAAGGAGGGAAGCCTGGTTTTTCTTCTGCGCGGTCATTACGGTGCCTTCGTCGAATAGCTGGTCCGGCGGGGGACGTTGCGCTGAAAGGTCAATGCAAGGCGTCAGTCGCGCCCTTGTCGCCGCGCAACAGGGCAAGCACCTGCCGCTTATGGTCGGCGAATTCGGAAGTCATGGTGACGTCCCGTCCCCGTTCATATGGCAAGGAGATCGGCACGATGCCGGCAAAGCGCATCGGCCGCGGCGTCGCCACATAGACCCGGTCCGACAGATAGATGGCCTCGTCCGGGTCGTGGGTGATGAGGATCATGGTCTGCTGGAATTCCCGCTGGATGCCCAGAAGCCATTCATGCATGGTCGCCCGGGTCAGCGCATCCAGTGCCCCGAAAGGCTCGTCGAGCAGCACGACGGAGCGCTCGCACATGATCGTGCGCAACAGCGCCGCGCGCTGGCGCATGCCGCCGGAAAGTGCGGTCGGATAGGAGTTCTCATAGCCTTCGAGGCCGAAACGGCGCAGCAGCGCGAGCGCCCGGTTGCGCACTTCCTCCATCGGGCGGCCGGCAAGTTCCGGACCCAGCACGACATTATCGAGGATGGTGCGCCAGGGCAGCAGCAGGTCGCGCTGCATCATATAGGCGACATGGCCGGGGCGGCCGACGATTTCCTCGCCGTCCAGCGCAACTTCACCGGAAGTCGGCGCCAGAAGGCCGGCAATGATGTTGAACAAGGTTGATTTCCCGCATCCGCTCGGGCCGATGATCGAGACGAACTCGTTGCGCTTCAACGCCAGGTCGACGCCTTCCACCGCGGGCACCAGGCCACGATCAGGCGTCCTGTAACTGCAATGCAGGTCGGAAATCTGCAGTCTTACACCGTCCATACGCCCAAACCTCGGTTGCTCGCGTTGACGGAGGTAAGGCCCGTTGGACGAAGGGCTTTCTGCGCGCTCTTCATCATTGGTCCTCCCACCAATAAACAAACTCTAACATTCAATAAGATTTCGGTCAACGAAATATTTTTCGCTTAACGTCGATTTTTTATGGTGCCAAAATCGAGCAGCGCCATAAAAAGAATGGCCCTGCCCGGGCCGATGGCCCAGGCAAACCGGTTGGCGAGTTGTCGGATATCGCTATCCGCGAAGGCGCAGAGCCGACTGGCTCCCACTCATATATGCTTGAGGCATCTTCCTTCGGGCATGCCCTGTCCAGGCATGTCCCCGGAATACCTGCGAGGTTAAAGTCTCACTCCCCAACCGGCGGGTAGTCGCGCCCTTCCCAATGCGCCAGACGCTTGGCAAAATCGCGCTGGAAGGAGAGAGGGCCATATTTGGCCGTCCAGTCCTCGTCGTAGATGGCGATGAAGATCGTCAGCGACAGGAAGAAATGCGCCCCCATCTCGAACAGGGCGACGATGTCGTGGTTGATCAGCGCCTCGCGCTCCGCCTCCGTCAGGCTATGTACGGTGGAGGCCTCGACATCGTTCAGCTTCGGCCCGATCGACTGCTCCCAGGTGGCGACGAGATTACGCGGATCTTCCTTGTAGCGGCGCAGCAGTTCGGGGTCCCGGTCTACCGTGTAAAGGAACTTGTTGACGTAATATCTGCTCATTGCGCCGTTCCTTCCGGGTACCAGGTGATGTAGGCTTCCATCGTGTGGAAGAGGCTGAGGCTGTCACTATAGGCAGCCGGGACCGGCCCGGCGATGCCCATCATCAGGATGAGGTCCATGAAGCCATGCGTGGCATTGCCGCTCCTGGCCATGCTCTCATGGGTGACATTGGCCAGGATCGCCTCGATATTGCCGGTCGACAGCCATTCGATCGCCTGCCGGTCGAATTCCGGGTCAGGACCGGTTTCCCGGAACTGGCGCGGGCCGCCAAGCTCGAGCGACAGGTGCCCCGAGCCGATCGCAGCGATACGCTTGTCGGAAGGATATTCGTCGATGATTTCGCGGATGGCCCGCCCCAGGTCCCAGAAACGTTTCGGCGAGGGAAGCGGCGGCGCGAAGATGTTGGTGTAGATCGGCACCACCGGCAGGTCGGCCTGCGGCCTCGTCGTGATGATTGGGCAGATGATCGAGTGATCGAGCTTCAGCTCATTGCTGAAGGCGAAGTCGAAACCGCGCGCCAAAAGGCCCTTGTGCATGAAGTTCGACAGGTCTTCATGGCCTTCAAGGACATATTTCGGAATGCTGAACTCGCGCTCCTCATTGTAGAAGGTCGCGTCGTAACGCGGCGCCTTGCCGATCAGGAATTGCGGATAATTGTCGAGGAAGAACTGGTGGAAATGGTCGGCCCCGACCATCACCAGAAGTTCCGGCTCGGCTCTGGTCAAGGTCTCGCGATAGGCCTCGACCTTGCGTTTCCACTCCGCCGCCTGGGGAATCTGCTGTTCCACCGGCGCGGTCGTGGCCTTCAGATAGAATGGATGATGCGTCGTGGCGAGCACGGCGGCCAGCTTTGCCATTGGTTCTCCTCCTCCTGAGCCTTGCCTTGCTGGACTATGCCTGCACGGCAGCCGGCGTCGTTTCTGTTTCCCTTCGTGGCCACGCCATCGGCGAGCGCGACAGCGCTTCGCGTATGGCAGCGCCATGCTGGTTGACGACCGGGGCGGCCGTCACCTGCTTTGCACGCTTGCCGTCGAACGAATAGGCGGGGCGGACTGACTTGTAGGCGCCTTCGACGCGCTCGGCGACCGGAACGATCATGCCCAGGTGATGCGCTTGCGGGTCGGTGAGCACGTCCGAGATCGAGTTGATCGGCGCGAAGGGCACATCGAAGGCCGAAAACCGTTCCGTCCATTCGCTGCGGTTGCGGGTGGCGAATATCTCGTTCAGTGCCTGGTTCAAGGCATCGTAATTGTCGATGCGCAGCAGGCGCGTGGCAAAGCGCGGATCCGCGGCAAGGTGTTGCGCACTGGTCGCTTCCACCAACGCGTCCCAGAACTTTTCCAGCGACGAAAGATGGAAGGCAAACAGCTTTCCATCCTTGCAGCGCATGATATAGGCTTGGGCCAGCCGTGGCCGGTCGGTGCCGCTCGGCTCTTCGCCGAGCGCGAAATAGCCCATGAACGGCTCCACCGCGAAATGCATCATGGCTTCCAGCATGGAGACGTCGATGCGTTTTCCTTTGCCCGTCCGGTTGCGCTCGACAAGGGCGGCCGAGATTCCGAGCGAGGCATAGATGCCGGTGATCGCGTCCGCCAGCGCCGGGCCGATGAAGCGCGGCTGCTTGGGATCGATGGCGACGCTCAGGAAGCCGCTGACAGCTTGCGCGACGGAATCGTAGACCGGCCGCTGCGCATAGGGGCCGTCCTGCCCGAAGCCGCTGATCGAGCAGTAGATCAGCTTCGGGTTGACCTTGATCAGCGTGTCGAAATCCGCGCCGAAACGCCCGGCCGCGCCTGGCCGGAAATTCTGGATATAGACGTCCGACTGGGCGATCAGCTTGTAGAATATGTCGCGGTCGCCCTCATCCTTGAGGTTGAGGCCGATGGCACGCTTGTTGCGGTTATAGGCCTGGAAATGGGCACTGTAGAAGCCGGTCTTGAAGGCCCGGTAGGGGTCGCCGTTTCCGGTCGATTCCACCTTGATGACGTCTGCACCGAGATCGGCCAGCATCATCCCGGCACAGGGCCCGGTGATGAAGGTGCCTTGCTCGACGATGCGGATTCCGTCCAGTACGCTGGTCATGGGATGCCTTAATTTTCGTTGGCCACGAAGCCGGCCGGGGCCGGGCCGTCATATTCGATGACGCCGGCTGCGCCGCGTGACATGATGAAACCGATGGAGCGCTGCTGTTCTTCGAGCAGATGGGCGACGAGACTGGCGGTGCGCGCCAAGAGCGGCACGCCCTTCAGCGCAAGCAATGGATAGCCGGCGTCGAGCAGCACGCAGGGAATGGCGCCCGATACGTTCATCACCAGCGCCTTGCCGATGACGTCGGGCAACACCCGTTCGACCGTGCGCGCTATCTCGGCGTAGACCCCGGCCGTGCCCGTGCTTTCGCCCAGGGCGACCAGTTTCTCGGCGCGCGGATCGCGGCCCTTGTGCAAGGGGTGGCCATAGCCGGGGATAGGGCGCTTGTCGGCGCGGTAGCGGCGAAGCACGGTCTTGGCCGCAGCCTCCATCGCAGCAGATGTGCTTTTCTGCTCCTCCAGGATTTCCTGGAACAGCCGGCCGGCATCTTCAGACGCGCCCAATATGACCGAGCCGCAGCCCAGCAGGCCGGCGGCCACCGCACCC
>JBARWP010000621.1:0-5959 GCA_049646905.1 Pseudaminobacter sp.
GTTTAAGGCACCGGTCTTGAAAACCGGCGTGGGCGCGAGTTCACCGTGGGTTCGAATCCCACTCCCTCCGCCAGGACCATTGATTTTATTATGTTTTTTGAGATTTTTCGCTAGATGACATAACACAAAAAGCCCGCCGCCTCCTAAGAAGCGACGGGCCGTAGGCTACTTCCAATCCAGCTTTGCCAGAGCCGAGTCCACAACCGCAGGAGCAAGGCCGGCCTCTTTCGCCTGCGCATATGCCTGCACGATGGTCGCCAGTGCCCGGGCCGAACCGCCAGCATCGAAGGATTGCGTCGGCGTCATGACATCGATGTCGACCGCCGCGCCGAGCTTTTCGGAGGCTTCCTCGGCCAGCAGTTCCGCAATCGGCTGGAGCGTCCACTGGGCAAGATGCCGCTGCGCTTCCCGTACAAGCGGGCCGGTCGTCGCGGCATTGAACAATCCCGGCAGAACGCCGAACGCGCCTGCGATGCTGTCACGGGCCGCCGCAAGGCTTTCGATGGACATGCTGCGCTCAAGGTCGGGCGTAACGTCCGCTGGCTTCCAATCCACGGCCGGAGCCGGTCCACCAGCCGCAGACACGTTGACGGACTCCCGCAACAGAACACGGCCACGCTGACCACGGAATGACCGCCCCAGCGTCGTCATGTCGGTTTCCGGACCTTCGGGATACGGCACAATCTGCGAGCCGAGCGGTGCGTTTTCATACACCTCTGCAAGCGCGCTTTCCACGGCCTGCAACAAGCCAGCCGTAAGCGATGCCCGCCGCAACGGCGCGGTGCCCAGCCATGGCGCGGCCGGGTCGGCACCGATGCGAAGATGCAGCACCTCGCCGGCAAGAGCGGTTTGCGTCGTTCCGCCACCGGCTTCCGAGACAGAAACACGATAGGCGCGCGGCACGCCGTCCTTTGTGGACAAATCCCAATCGCTGCACGGTATGAGACGGTCGCGGATAAGGAACACCGCTTCGCCCCGTAGCGCCACAGAACGGGCCAGCAGCGCAAGAGAACGCCGGTCGAGCAGGTCCGTGCCGTCAACCTGGGCAAGCGCCATAGCGCCCTCCCATAGGCTAATGCAGGACTGTGCCGTGCCGGTTAGCTCCCCGATGCCACGCCGGCCGGAAATGTAGCTTTCCCGCGCGGCCATAATCTCGGCCGTGAAGCCGGATGCGGCCGACCGCTTTTCGACCGGAGCGCGGCGGAAGAAATCAAGAATCCCCATCATGCCCTCCGATAGTTGCGCAGCAGGTCGCCCGCACCGCTATTTGCCATGCTGGCCGCAGCCCACGACGCTGACCGGGACTTGTCGACGGTTACGGACCCCGCCGTGACACGCTCGCGGGTAGTGCCGGGAGCGCCCTTTGCGGCGGCCATGTATTCGGCCAAGCGCCGGAAAGCCTCGTTCACGATTTCGGGAACCGAACCGCCGCCAACCGTGCCTGTGAACCGCCATGAACCGCCGGGCAGGCAATAGCCGCCCACCGGAGACGGCAAGGCCGTGGCGGTCTCCCAATCGCTGCCATTCCAGCGCTCAACCGTCGAAATGGTGGCCGGCGCCAATGGCGGTTGCCAATCGCCGCATTCGACCACAATCCACTCTATCGAGCGGGACGTGAAGCGGTGCGCGATATACACCTCTATCCGCTGCCAGATTGCGTCGGCGTCCAGCGCAGCCGCAGCCGTCGACAGGCCGGAAGGCGCGTCGGGATAGGCTTCGGGAATACCCTCGATCTGTTTGATTGTGGTCGCCATCACGCTCTCCACCGGTTCAAAACGTGCCGGAAAGCAGCATGGTCATCGTCCTGGGCAAGTTCCCATGACCGCGCCGCAATCTGTGCAGCGTCGTAAGCAGGTCGAGTCACCAAACTCACCTCAAAAAGGTCAGCCGCCGTAACGGTGCGCAACAGGCCATCGGTCGAGCGGGTTACGATGTCGCCACCGGACTGCACGCGGAAGCCCGGCGAAATGCCTTTTGTCAGGCCAGCCGCAAGGGCCGCCAAGGCATCGTTTGCCCAGCTAGTGGTCGCAGCGACGCGGGCCTCGATATGAAGCGCGTCGTCGTCTTCGCGAAGGGTCAGCGAACCGGCTTCGGTCGATGCCAAGGGCTTTTCAGGGTCGTGGCCGGCAAGCAGGAAGATGTTCTCGCCAGTCGCGATGCGGGAGCGGAAAGCGCGAGCGGCAAACCGCTCTCGCCTTCCATTTCCAAGCGTGGTTTCTGCACCATACGGGAAGCGCCCCGATAAACGGGACGCCCCACCGTCAGCGCGCACCTCGAAGGAAATCGGGGCGCCGTAGAGCATTAAGCCGCAGCCAGTTCGAGACCAGTGATAAGCTCAAGCTGTGCCGGGCGCGCCACTGTGACGTCCGCAGTCATGATGGCGGTAAGTTTCAGCGAACCAGAAGCAGCCAGGGTAACACTATCCCTGACCAAATCGACTCCGCCCCATATGCCGGCGAAAATCGGGGCCACGCCGCCTGCATTCGTGGTCAACAGTGCCTGCGTCTCTGCCGGCGTGCCGGTGGGAGCCGCTAGAGCATTGCTGGACATTGCGATATTCCCGGCCGGGACGTTCTTAACGAGCCTATCCCATTCAGAAACCGCCGTGCCGCTGATAAGAGTATCATCCAGCAGCGACCACAGTTCCGGCCGGATAAGCGCCTTGACCGCGCTGGGCGAACCGGCTGCATTGGCCGTCATGAACCGCACCACAGCAGCCCGGAAAGCCGCCCAAGACGCGAGCGCCGCGGCGTCGGTCGAGGTGATGCCATAAGTCGCCGCGCCGGTAATGACGCCGAGCGGCTGGCCGTTCGCACCAGTGCCAAGGAAAATCGCCTTGTCGAGTCCGGCGCCGATTGCGCTGTTCATATCGCGGCGAACCGCATCCTCGATGCCCGCCGACTGTTTCAGGGTCTTCCGGCTGATTGTCATCTGAACGCCGAAGTTTTGTTCGGGCTTCAGCGCCTTGTCGGTGGTGGCGAATGCGGTCGGCCCGGCAACGTTGGCAAGTTCGCCATCAGCCCAGCCAGCCGTCACGCTCGACGTAACAACGGGATATTCCACGCCACCGACGTCGATGTTAATAAGCTGCGTGCCCATGCGAGCCGCAACGGAGTCCGGAAACAGACGGTCGATAATCGGCCGCGTCTGAATCGGGTCGGGCGTACCGCTGGCAATGGTCTCGCCGGCACGACGCTCAAGTGCCATCCAAGGAACGGGAACGCCCTGATAGCTGCCCTTGCTGCGCATTTCCTGAACGACTTCGGCCGTCGCGCCGTCAATCTTATCGCCGGTATCGAGGAATGCCGCCACCTGGCGCAGTTCAAAGCGGCCAATCAGGTCAGAATATTCGCGGTCGGAACGGGTTTCGAGGTCCTTGCCGGCTTCTTTGCGTTCGCTGTCTTCCGCGATAAGCGCGGCGCGGTAGCGGGTTTCGTTGCCGCGATATTCGAGGTCCAGCGCCTCCATGCTGCGCGTTTCCTCTTCGGTAGGCTTGTTCTTGCCGACCAGTTCGGAAAGCGACTGGCGAATTTCGGACTGACGACGCTGAATAGTGGTAGAATTAAGCAATGTTATTGCCTTTCAAAAGTTGTGCCCAAGCTTCTCGCTCAGGCGATGGAATAATGCCGCGTTCGGCATTGCTTTGCTTGGTGTGGCAGGATGGGCAAAGACAAGTGACGTTGCCCAAGTCGAAGGATAGTTCCGGCGCCTGCCGCACCGGTATCTTGTGATGCACTTCCAACCGGCCACGAGAGCCGCATTCAGTGCATTTGAAGTCATCGCGCCGCTTGGCTTCTAGGCGTAAAGCTTGCCATTGGGCGGTGCGATATACGGAGTACCCGGCGCGCCCGTTCTTCATACCCACGATGCGGCGCGCGCTTTCTTGACCGGCCGGGCCGACTGGCGAGCGCCTTCCGCCACGGCAAGCACGGTCGCCGCTGCCGGGTCGATACGGCCAAGGGAACGGCCTTTTGCGAGCTTCAGGTTATTGGCTGGATCCCGTAGGCAAACGGAATCGCCAAAGGCGCTCCGCAAGAGCAAGGATGGAAGCGACTTCACCTTGCCCTCGAATACCGCCCGTTTCAGCCGGTCGATATCCTCGCTGCCGTCTCGCCAGCCGAAGCCGCGCCAAACCAGCGGTGCCCGGATGCCGGTCTTATCGATGGCCTCGCCGAGTTCGGCTTGTTTGAAGCGGTCCATCGTCAATGCAGAGATGTGCTCGCCCTCCACATGCTTGACGACTTCGGCGAGCCATGGCGCAACAGGCACAGTCTGGTCGCCCAAGGTCGACAACTCGCCGCGCTGGTGCATTTCGGTGTAGCGCGCGCCGACACCATCGGCCTGCCCACGGGCCAGAAGCCCCGGCTTGCTGGGAAAGGTGCCCAAGCATTCCAGCCGGCCGCTTTCAGGCCAGTAAAACGCCGCCGCGGTCATCGAGGCGGAGCCGCCAAGGTCGATACCGATGACCACCGGCCCTTGGCGCGGCGGAAGTTCGGAAACCTCGCAGGAAAGCCATTGGTCGGTCGTCAGCAGCACGTCGCGGTCCTCGCCGGAAACGCGCTGGTTAAGGTTATAGAGCCGCCACGAAGTAAGTGCGGAACCGCCTCTTTCCACCGCCCGCCGGGCTTGCTGTTGCAGCCATTCAAGGCTCGAACCGACACCGTATTCCGCGCCGGGGTTTGCCTTCCTGATTTGCTCGATATCGTCGGGAGTGCAGCCGTCATCGGCCCGATGTTCCTGCCGATAGATACCGGGTTGGTCATCGTCCAGCCATTTCGAGAACGGATGCGCGTCGTTGCTGGCGCTGGTCGAAATAAGCAACATCCGGCCGCCACGCTTGCCCAAGCCGGACAGGAGCGCGTGCTCCAGGTCGTCGCCCTTATCAAGAGGCCAGTGCCCGCGCTCGTCACCAATAACCAGCGTTGGCGAGGTGCCGAGCACGTTTTTACCGTCCGCCGCGATAACGCGGATGACATGCGGGCCGCTTTCGTCCTCAAACTCGATTTCGAGCCGGGGAGCGCGACGGAAGGTCAAACGCTTCTGGATTTCTTCAGGCAGGGACCGTGCCAAGCCGGAAACATAATCCCACACGATGCGGCCTTGGTCGCGCGTACGGGCACCGATAAGGCATTCCCTGCGCGGTTGCGGGTCGACGTAGCCAAGGAGGTGCCCCAGCGCGACGCCGGCCGTCAAAGCACTCTTGCCGCCACCTCTCGCAACGGACAAGACACCGATTGAGATGCCATCCGCCAAGGCGCCGTCCAGAAACTGCTTCTGATATGGAGCCAGTTTCAGCTTTTTTCCGGCCAAGGAACCGGTCGGAACCTCTAGGGATTCGATGAACTTTGTGGCTTTTCGACCTTGGGAGCGCGAAAGCGAAACTCCCCTCCCGGTCCGCGCTGGCGTGGCCTTTTTGGGTATTGGCACCGTCACGGCACGGCCTCGGTTGCCTCGCACTGGCAAAGCCAGACGGCCTTGGCCGGGTCGACCTCAATCTCGGTGATAATCCACCAAGTACCTTCGATATGAATCTTGTCGAGGCGCTTCGGCTCAACTGCGAGCGTGCCGGCGATAAGTTCTATCTTGGCATCGGTGCGCGGAATGCCCGAAAGCCCGGCAAGCACCGATTCAAAGCTGCCCCGCACGCCATCGCATAGATACGGCGCGTCGTAGCCGGGCATCTGGCCGCCGTAGCCATCGTCCACCAGTGAGTATTGCCAGAGCGTGGCATTGCGCAACGTACCGGCGAGCGTCGCCGTAACGTCGGCCTGAAGGCCGTCGAGGATGTTTGTCATGATTTCTCCTGAATGAAATGGGCCGACCGTGGCATCGCGCACACAGCCGGCCCATTCCCCATGTGCCCAGTCGCGGGCGGGACCATGTTGCGCCCATGGCGGCGGCACTCCTAGACAGCTACGACGATTAGGAAGTGTGGACAGTTATCTGAGCCATAGGACTG
>JBARWP010000622.1:0-12766 GCA_049646905.1 Pseudaminobacter sp.
CGCTTGGGGCGCTGTTCATCGCCGGCCTGGTTCCTGGAATCCTGCTCGGCCTGGTCTTCATGCGTGTGGTGACATATCTCGCCCGCAAGAAGGGCTATCCCACCTTTGGCAGCTTCTCCCTGACTGAGATCCTTCGGACGGCCAAGTCTGCCGGCCTCGCGTTCGGCATGCCGGCCATCATCGTCGGTGGTTTGATCTTCGGCATCTTCACGCCATCGGAGGCCGGTGCGTTCGGTGCCGTGTATGCGGCGTTCCTGGCACTTTTCGTCTATCGCACGCTCGACCTGATGGGGTTGTACCGCGCCACCGTGGCGGCTGTGCAGCTTTCGGGTGAATTGCTGCTCATCGTCAGCCTCTCGGCCGCGCTGGGCTCTGTTTTGTCGGCGGCCCACGTTCCGGCAACACTGGCGTCCTTCATCGATGTGCTTGCCGTTGGCGACAGCACCTTCCTGCGCCTTTGTGCGCTGGTTGTAATTGCCATCATCGCAGGCATGTTCCTTGATCCGCTCATTCCGGTTCTGGTGCCCGTGCTGCTGCCGACGCTGATTGCTTTCGATATCGATCTCCTGCATTTTGGAACGTTGATGGTGATGGCGGTTGTGATCGGCCAGGTGACGCCACCGGTGGCGATGTCCCTCATCATCGCCGGGCGTATCGCCCGCTGCGACCAGTTGCAGGTGTTCCGGGCGAACATGCCGTTCTTTATCGTGACTCTGCTGTTCACTGCGCTGCTGATGGCGGTTCCGGAACTGGCGACCTGGCTCCCCCGGTACCTGGCCCAGTAAGGCAGGGGGCAGCGAGGCATATGAAACAAGCTGGCCGGCCGGCATGAAACCCGGTCGGCCAGCACTGATGAGCCAGATAATGAAGCACGACACGATCGATAGCGTTCACATCCTCGACAGACTGATTGCGTTTCCGACGGTGAGCCGGGATTCGAATCTGGGCCTCATCACCTACGTGGCCGAGGTGTTGGATGCGAATGGCATCGCCTGCCAAATCCTCAGCAGCGAGGACGGCCACAAGGCAAATCTTTTTGCCACCATTGGTCCGGCCGACATGCCCGGCGTCATGCTTTCCGGCCACACCGACGTCGTGCCGGTCGACGGCCAGGACTGGACGGTGCCGCCTTTCGCTATGACCGAACGGGATGGCAAGCTCTACGGTCGCGGTGCGGCGGATATGAAGGGCTTCGTCGCTTGCGCGCTCGCGGCCGGTCTGAAGGCGTCGAAGATGCGGCTCACCACGCCGCTCCATCTGGCGTTTTCCTATGACGAGGAAATCGGCTGCATCGGCGTGCGCAGCCTGGTCGAGATGCTGCGGGACGCACCGCAGCGGCCGTTGCTGTGCATCGTGGGTGAGCCGACCGGCATGCAGGTCGCCACCGGGCACAAGGGGAAGATCGCGGCGCGCGCCATCTGTCGGGGCCGCGAAGGCCATTCTGCCCGGGCACCATTGGCGCTGAACGCGATCCATCTCGGCTGCGATTTCATCGGTGTGCTGCGCAAGGAGCAGGAGAGGCTGGCGCGCGACGGCGTGCGCGACGGCGACTACGACATTTCCTATACGACGCTCCATGTCGGCAAGATGAATGCCGGCGTGGCCCTCAACATCGTGCCCAATCTGTGCGAGATCGACTTCGAGATCCGCAACGTGGCCGCCGACGATGCCGAAGCGATCCTCGACGGGCTGCGGACACAAGCAAGGCGCATCGCGGCCGAAGCATCCTCGATTGCGCCCGAAGCGGCGATCGACATCAAGGTTCTCAACACCTATCCCGGCCTCGACACGCCTGCCGCCTCGCAGGCGGTGACCTTCGTCAAATCGCTGACCGGTGCCAACGGCACCATCAAGGTTGCCTTCGGCACGGAAGGTGGGCTGTTCAGCCGCGACGTAGGCACGCCGACGGTGGTTTGTGGACCAGGCTCGATGGCCCAGGGGCACAAGCCGGACGAATTCGTCAGCCTCGAGCAGTTGCGGCGCTGCGATGACATGCTGGAGCAACTCCTGCAGCGTCTCGCACAGGATGAGCCGCTGACGGTGTGACGCGGATCTGACGTCGCTACTTACATTTTCCGACTACCGTGTGGGCTGCCCTTTTTGGGGAGCTTCGGAACAACGCGGCTCATCCGAGGCAAGAGTTGATCGCCAGGCGGGGAACGCACCGCACTGGTGCGGATTGAATTTCCGAATCTTGCGGATTTGCCGGAGCGTTGGAACGATCAGGCTCAACCACCTCCCGCACCGGATCCGAAGTGAAGGAGAATTCTCATGGCCCAAAAGGAAAGATGGTCGGCCGAAGTTACCAGGAACAGCGATGCCCTGGACCTGGAGGAGAATGTATTCGAAAAGGACGACCCCAGGGAGATTGCCGCATCGCTTAAACGTTCGGCCGACATGAGCCAGAAGCGCAAGGCCGAGCCCTTCCGTTCCGCCATGTCGATGCTGACCTTCTACATCAACCGCGCCGGCAAGACTCTTCCGGCCTCCCGCAAGAAGGTCCTGGAGGACTCAAAAGACGAGCTTCGCCACCTCTATGGGAAGTAGCACGACGATTGACGGGTTGCCAATGCACCCCACCCGGACTTGGCCGGATCGGTTTTCGGGACGTGGCTCGATCGTCTATTCGATGACGGCACAGGCCAGGCGGCTGCCGGCATCGCCTGAGGGCTGGCTCTGGTAGTCGTCCGGTCCGCCATGGATCATGAGCGCTCTGGTGCGAATGGCGTTCTCGCCCTCGTCCAATGTCACCATCGGGTTGAACACCTGCGCGCGCAGCGTTCCATCCGCTCCGACATACTGGTTGGGCATATCTCCCGCATGCGGGCCGTTGCCGGCCATGTAGCCATGCTCGGCGCCTGCGGGATTGAAGTGCCCGCCTGCAGACTCGTGTCCAGTCTGCGCATCGCAGCTTCCCGTCTCGTGGACGTGAAAAGCGACCCACTGGCCCGCCGGAAGCCCGGAGACTTCGATCTCGATCAGCACACCCTTAGGCGTCCCGGTCAGGCTGGCGGTCCCGTTCGGCTCGCCGGCCGCGTTGACGAAGCTGGCTGAGGCCTTCGGTGCCTCCTGCGCCGCGGCCGGTGCTAGCAATGCGAGAATGGATAATGTCGCGACAAAAGCGGTCTTCATCCCTGCCTCTCCTTGATCGCCTTCGGGCGCTGCGGGCCGGATGGGACAAAGGTGCTCGTCTGCCGTTTCGTTGGCCAAGGAGAGAAACCGGGAAAAAGACTCCCTGTTCACCGTACCATCATGCCCGGTTGACACGACCCGCAGCGCTCGCACAACGCCACAGGTCGTGAAAGGTTCAAGTGCAGGTATGATTATCGGATGACGAGAACCGGCACGGTCGAGGAATGCACGACTTCAGCCGCCTGGCTGCCGAGCAAAAGCCGGCTGACGCCGCGGCGGCCGTGTGAGGCCATCACGATAAGGTCGCAACCGAGTTCCTTTGCCGTTTCGACAATCGCCTCGGCCGGTGAGTGCCGGTTGGCCTGAACCGTCTCGATCGTCACCCCCACCTTGGTGGCGGCGTCTCGTGCCAGGTTGAGTGCCGCTTCGGCGTGTCTTGCCTGTGCCTCGCTCCATGAGCCGAGCGTGGCCGGGGAATGCAGAGGATAAGGTTCGGTCACGGTGATGATCTTGACGGTGCTGCCAAGGCTTTTCGCCAATGCCAATCCGTGGTCAACGCCCTTCTGAGCGAGTTCCGAGCCGTCTGTTGAAATAAGGATATGCTTATACACGGTTCTTCTCCTCTGTTGTCAGCCGAGCATAGCGATGTTTGCCGGCGCAGGCTTGCGACAAGTCAAACATGACCGACATCATTTGGGTTCCGCAAGCGGCCATGTTAACCGGCCCACGATCATGGCTGCCACACCCTGCTGCCATGAACTGCGGCGGCGGCAAACCACGATCGGCCTGCCGCCTGCCGCGCCTTCTCGGAACGTTTCCAGCCTTCCTCCATTTAGCCACCGAGAGGAAGCGACGAGATGATTGTTTTTCTTGGTGCGGTGCTTGCGCTGCTCGGTCTGCTGTTGGGTATAGGAGGGGGTTGGCTCATCGCCCTGGGCGGGTCGTGGTATTACTTGTTGGTCGGGGTTGGTTTTTTCATCACGGCCCTTCTGCTTTACCGCAAGAGACCGGAAGCCTTCCATCTGTTCGCGCTGCTCGTCCTGGGCTCCCTGGCATGGGCCATCTACGAGGTCGGCTTCGACTGGTGGGCACTTGCCCCGCGTGGCGGGCTGATCGTCCTCTTGGGATTGGCGCTGCTCATCGTGTGGTGGCAAGCCGATCGAACCCGCCTTGCCTCGGTCTTACCGGCCTGGCGTAGTGGCGGGTGGCTGCTTATCGTCTCGCTTGTCGCCGCGATCGCCTCCGCGGCATATGCGATGTCGATCGATACGCATGTCGTCGAGGGGGAAGTTCCCGTCGCCACCGCGGGAAACCTTCCTCCCAGCGAAACCTCCGTCGAGGCCGAGCAATGGGTAGCCTATGGCAGGACACCGGGCGGAAGCCACTATTCGCCCCTTGCCGCGATCACTCCCGACAATGTCGCCGGCCTCGAAAAGGCGTGGGAATACCGCACCGGCGACCGGCGCAGCGATGCCGATCCCGAGGAGACCACCTATGAAGTAACGCCCACGATGGTCGATGATGTGCTCTACCTGTGCACGCCCCACCATCTGGCCATTGCCCTCGACCCGGTCAGCGGCAGGGAAATCTGGCGCTTCGATGCGGATGCAGGCATCAACAAGCAGCGGCAGCACCAGACCTGCCGTGGCCTGTCCTACTACATGGTGGAGGGCGCGGCGGCAGGGCAGGCCTGCTCGGCGCGGGTGCTGCTGCCTACCGGAGATGCCCGCCTGATAGCGCTCGATGCCAAGACCGGGACGCCCTGCGAAGGCTTTGGCGACAAGGGCACGGTCGATCTGTGGGCCAACATGCCCCACATCTATGAAGGCTCGTATTATTCGACCTCGCCGCCGGTTGTCGCGGACGGCCTCATCGTTGTCGGCGGTGCCGTCAACGACAATGTGTCGACCACGGAACCTTCCGGCGTGATCCGGGCGTATGACGCGGCGACCGGAGAGCTGGTCTGGAATTTCGACAGCGGGAATCCCAATGAGACGCAGCCGATAGGCGCGGGCGAGACCTATGTCGGCAACTCACCCAATGCCTGGTCGATACTGAGCGTCGATGCTGAGCTGGGCCTGGTCTACGCCCCGATGGGCAACGCCCCGCCGGACCAGTATGGCGGCGACCGCACGCCCGAAACCGAGCGGTTTTCCGCCTCCGTGGTCGCGCTCGATCTGCGCACCGGGGAGTTGCGTTGGGTTCGCCAGCTCGTGCATCATGACCTTTGGGATATGGATACGCCTTCGCAGCCGCAACTGGTCGATGTCCCGGCGGGAGACGGCACGGTGGTGCCGGCGCTGGTCCAGGCCACCAAGCAGGGCGATATCTACGTGCTTGACCGGCGTTCCGGGGAGCCGATCCTGCCGATCACCGAGGAACCGGCGCCGACCGGAGCGGTGGAAGGCGATACCACCGCGCCGACGCAACCCACCTCGGCCATGACCTTCAAGCCCGAACCGCTCGAAGAAAAGGACATGTGGGGCGCCACGATGCTCGACCAGCTCTATTGCCGGATTTGGTATCGAACGCTCAACTATGAGGGGCGCTATACGCCACCCTCCACCAACGGCACCATAGTCTATCCGGGCAATTTCGGAACCTTCAACTGGGGCGGCGTGGCTGTCGATCCGGTACGGCAGACGGTCATCGCCAACCCCGTCTACCTGGCATTCGTCGTCAAGCTGATCCCGCGCGAGGACGACACGACCAGCTATGTTTCGGAGGAGGAGCCGGGCTTCAACGAGAATTTCGGCGCGCCGTTCGCCGCGATGATGCGTCCGTTCTGGTCGCCGATCGGCCTGCCTTGCCAGGCGCCGCCATGGGGTTATGTCGCGGCTGCCGATCTGAAGACCGGCAACGTGATCTGGCAGCACCGCAACGGCACCGTGCGTGATCTGTCTCCCTTGCCGCTGCCCTTCAGGATGGGCGTGCCAGGCATTGGCGGCCCGATCACGACCGCCGGCGGCGTGGCCTTCCACAGCGGCACGCTTGATTACTATGTGCGCGCCTTCGACGTCACCGATGGGCGGGAGCTCTGGCGTGACCGGCTGCCGGCGGGTGGCCAGGCCACGCCCATGACCTATCAGGGCTTGGATGGACGCCAGTATCTGGTCGTCGTGGCCGGCGGGCATGGTTCCACAGGAACGAAAGCCGGAGATTCGATCATCGCCTATGCCCTGCCCAGATGAGTGAACGGCAAGCGTGCAGCCGGATTGCGGAGCGTCCGTAGACGGGGACATCGTATCTTTCATGCGGCAGCCAAATGCGCATCGGTCTTGTGGTTTCGCAGTTCCTGCATCGCTTTCATGCTGCCTGGCAGGCTGCTCCGGCATCCAGTCAGCGCTCGATCCTGCCGGCGAGGAAGCGGCCACCGTTTCCAACCTCTTCTGGGTCATGGTGGCCGGAGGCGCGGTCATCTGGCTGGGCGTGGTTGCCCTCGTGATCTATGCCAGCCGCTTTCGCCGACAGCCTCACAGTGAGCACGCATCCGGCCTGTTGATCCTGTGGGGCGGGGCGATCTTTCCCTCCGCGGTTCTGGCCCTCTTGCTCGGCTTCGCCTTCTGGCTCATGCCCGGCATCCGGCCATGGGCGGCATTGGCCGATACTTCGCAACTGCGCATCGAAGTCGTGGGCGAGCAATTCTGGTGGCGGGTCACCTACTTCCCCGGTGACGGCGGCGAGGCCGTGACTTCGGCCAACGAGATCAGATTGCCGGTGGGACAGCGGGTGGAATTCACGCTGAAGAGCAACGACGTCATCCATTCGTTCTGGATTCCCTCGCTCGGCGGCAAGATGGACATGATTCCGGGACGCACCAACCGTCTCTCGTTGCTTGCCACCAAGCCGGGTGCATTCCGTGGGCCATGTGCGGAATATTGCGGCACTTCGCATGCATTGATGGCGTTTTCCGTAGTCGCGATGGAGCCGGAAGCCTTCAGCAAATGGCTCTCCATGCGCGTGAGACCCTCGCAAAACGTCGCGGCCCCGGGCCTCGAGGCTTTCCTGGCCAATGGCTGCGGCGCCTGCCATACGATCAGGGGGACCGAGGCGAGCGGTGTGATCGGCCCCGATCTGTCCCATGTCGGTTCTCGTAATACGCTGGGAGCCGGCATCCTGCCCAACGATGAAGCGACCATCGCGCGCTTCGTCACCGAGCCGGACAAGATAAAGCCCGGCATCCAGATGCCCGCCTTCGGCATGCTGCCGCAGCAGGATATCGGCGCCATCGCCGCCTATCTGGAAGGGCTGAAATGACCGGCCCTGCAACCACTTCGAAGGAGCGCAAGGCCCAGGCCGA
This sequence comes from Pseudaminobacter sp., assembly GCA_049646905.1. GTDB lineage: Bacteria > Pseudomonadota > Alphaproteobacteria > Rhizobiales > Rhizobiaceae > Pseudaminobacter. The sequence continues at coordinate 7,433 of JBARWP010000622.1, forward strand.
AAGGCTGCGTGCGGTCTGGGACAATCCTTCCGGCTGGCGCTACTGGACATCGGTCAATAATTTCCAGATCGGGCTCTGGTACGGCTCGGCAGCCTTCGCCTTCATGCTGTTTGCCGGCGTGCTGGCGCTGCTGATGCGCATGCAACTGGCCTTGCCGGAAAACGACTTCCTCTCCGCCGACCGCTTCAACCAGGCGTTCACGCTGCACGGCACGGTGATGATGTTCCTGTTTGCGGTGCCGATCTTCGAGGCCATCGCAATCTTCCTCCTGCCGCCGATGCTGGGCGCGCGCGAACTGCCCTTTCCCCGACTTTCGGCCTTCGGCTTCTGGAGCTTCCTGATCGGCGGCGTCTTCGTGTGCGGCTCCATCTTCTTCGATGCGGCCCCGTCTTCCGGCTGGTTCATGTATCCGCCGCTTGCCACCGACAAGGAGCTTTCCGGCATCGGTGCGGATATCTGGCTGCTCGGCCTCTCCTTCATCGAAATTGCGTCGATTGCCGCTGCGGTCGAGATCATCGTCGGCGTCATGAAATGCCGGGCGCCGGGCATGCGCGTCAACATGATGCCGCTGTTTGCCTGGTACCTGCTGATCGTCGCGGGAATGATCCTGTTCGCCTTTCCGCCGCTGATTGCCGGCGACCTCTTGTTCGAAATGCAGCGCATGTTCGACTGGCCGTTCTTCGATGCCGAACGTGGCGGCGATCCGCTGCTGTGGCAGCATCTTTTCTGGATCTTCGGGCATCCGGAGGTCTACATCATCTTCCTGCCGGCGATCGCCCTGATGGCGATGATCGTGCCGACCTTCGCGCAGCGGCCGATCGTCGGTTATTCCTGGATCGTGCTCGCGGCGGTAGGGACCGGCTTCCTCTCCTTCGGGCTGTGGGTGCACCACATGTTCACCACCGGCCTGCCGCAGATATCGCTCGCCTTCTTCTCGGCGGCATCGGAAGCGGTGGCGATCCCGACCGGGGTGCAGATCTTCGTCTTCATCGCCACGATGCTGGCGGGACGGGTGATCTTCTCGGTGCCGATGCTGTTCGGCACCGGCGGCATCGCCATTTTCGTCATCGGTGGGCTCACCGGCGTCATGGTCGCCCTGGCACCGTTCGACTGGCAGGCGCACGACACCTACTTCATCGTCGCGCATCTGCACTATGTTCTCATCGGCGGCATGCTGTTTCCGGTCATCGCCGGCATCTATTACTATTACCCCCTCCTCGATGCCCGCAAACTGTCGGACCGTCTCGGCAGGCTCGCATTCTGGCTGATGTTCGTCGGCTTCAACGTCGCGTTCTTTCCCATGCATCTGACCGGCCTGCGCGGCATGCCGCGGCGGGTCTTCACCTATCCGGCCGATATCGGCTGGGACTGGCTCAACCTGGTCTCCACCACAGGCGCATTCGTCTTTGCCACCGGCGTGCTGGTGGTGGTGATCGACGTGCTGCGGCCCAAACATCACGCGTCGCGGGGCAAAACGAATCCGTGGAATGCGGGCACTTTGGAGTGGATCAGCGAGCCGGAGGAAAACTGGGGCGTGCGCTCCATCCCCATCGTCAAGAGCCGCTATCCGCTCTGGGACCAGAAGAACCTCGCGCGCGACATCAATGAAGGGCGCTTCTACCTGCCCGATGCGCAGGAAGGTTATCGCGAGACGCTGGTGACCTCCGTACTCGACGCCGAGCCGCTGCAATGCCTGCGCGTCGGCGGTACATCCTATGTGACGATCGTGTCGGCCGCGTCATTGGGGGCGGTGTTCATCGCGCTGACCTTCCACTGGTGGATCGTGGCGCTCGTCTGCGGCGTCGTGGCCGGTGCGGCGATCATCTACTGGTTGTGGACCGGAACGGCCCAGATACCCGAAAAGCCCCGCAAGGATGTCGGGCTCGGCCTGGAACTGCCGCTTTACGTTTCCGGGCCGTCTTCGGTCGGCTGGTGGGCGATGTTCATCACCATGGTCGGCGACGGCACCGCCTTTGCCAGCCTGGTCTTCGGCTATTTTTTCTACTGGACCATCCACGAGGATTTCACCGCCGGGCTGGCAGGGCCGGGCGTCTTCTGGCCGATGGCGGCGCTCGGCCTGTTCCTCGCGGCCTGGTTTGCCATGCTTGCCGCCCGGACATTGAACGACAGGGGCTGGCCGTCTGCGATGCGGCTGTCATTGGTGGCTGCGCTGGTGCTTGCCGCAGGCGGCTCGGCGGCCGGATTCGCCGGCCCCTGGGCATATGGGATGGCTCCCGCCGCCCATGTCTATCCGGCGATCGTCTGGATATTGGTGGTCTGGACGCTCGCGCATGCGGCTATCGGTCTGGTGATGCAGCTCTATTGCCTGGCGCGCAGCCTGGCAGGGCGCCTCACACCCGAATATGACATGGATCTGCGCAACGTCGTTCTTTACTGGCATTTCCTGTTCATCACGGCGGCCGTCACCTTTGCCGTGATCGGCCTGTTTCCGCTGGCGATGTGAGGCGGCGATGAGGTTCCTGCCAAAGCAGATCGAGTCGCTCTGGACGCTGTTTACGGCACCGGTGGTGTGGGCTGTCCACTTCCTCGCCAGCTATCTCGGCGCAGCGATCTTCTGCGCCAAGCAGGAGCAACTGGCATTCGGCTTCGACATGCTTCGGCTCGGCATTGCCGCCGTCACCGTCATCGCGCTTGCGATGATCGTGCTGTCGGCCTGGCTCGCGTGGCGGCAATGGGGGTTCGGTGCGCACGATCCCCCTCACGACGATCCGACCGGACATGACCGGACGCTGTTCCAGGGCTTTGCCACCCTGCTGTTGTCAGGCCTGAGCTTCGTCGCCGTTCTCTATGTGGCCATGCCTCTCCTTTTCGTGACGGAGTGCTGGCGATGAACCGCAGCGCGCTGACGGCGGGGATCGTCCTCCTTGGTCTCATCTGGCTGGGGCCGCTGCTCGACGTCTATCGGGACTCGTTTTCCGCCCATATGCTTGCCCATATGGGCGTCGTCGCCATCGCCGCGCCCCTGATCGCGGTCGGGCTTTCCGGAACGCGATGGGACTTTTCGGGCAGGTCCAGCCTGTTTTCGCCCGTTCCCGCCTCGCTGATCGAGCTTGTGGTCGTATGGGCCTGGCATGCGCCGGCGCTGCGTTCGATGGCGCAAGGCTCGCTGGCAGTGACTATGGTCGAGCAGGCGAGCTTCCTTGCCGCGGGTCTTGTCCTGTGGATCTCCTGCATCGGTGACGGTCCACATGGCCGCGGCCAGCAAAGCGCGACCGGGGCCTTCGCCCTGCTGCTCACGTCGCTGCACATGACGCTGCTGGGCGCGCTGCTGGCGCTGACGCCGCGACCCCTCTACGGGCTCGACCCGGTGACCTGCCTGGGCATCGAACTCGCCGCCGACCAGGACCAGCAGCTCGGCGGTGTCATCATGCTGATGATCGGCGCGGCGGTCTATCTGGCAGGTGGTGTGGCGCTGCTGGCGCGGCTGCTGTCTGCATCCTCCGCAGGGCAAAGATCAGGAGCCGACGAATGAAGCCTCGCCGGAAGATCGTGCTCGCCGGCTTGGTTGCCGCTCCCCTTGCAGCAATCTTCATTGCCTGGCTCGGCATCTTCAACGTCGCGGCATCCACCGGCCACTGGCCGATCACCAACTGGTTCCTGCATTTCGTCATGCGTTCGTCGGTTCGCACTTATGCCTTGGGGATTACCGTTCCCGACCTGCGCAAGACCGGGCTGCTGCAGCCGGCCGCCGCTCACTTCGACACAGGCTGTGCCTATTGCCACGGCGCTCCGGGCGTATCGCCTTCCCCGGCGGCGCTGGCCATGCTGCCGCCGCCGCCGGACCTGGCTGGAAAGGTCGGAGAATGGACCGACGCGGAGCTGTTCAGGATCGTGCGCCATGGCGTGCGCTACACGGGCATGCCGGCCTGGCCCGCCCTGCAGCGGACCGACGAGGTCTGGGGAATGGTGGCCTTCCTTCGTGAGCTGCCTTCCCTCGATGCCGGGCAATATCGGCAGCTCGTGGCGGCTCGCCAGGCATCGGATGATGCCAGGGTTTCCGGCTTCAGTGCGGACCTCGTCCGGTGTGCCGCATGTCATGGCACAGACGGTATCGGCCGTGACGAAGGCGTGCCTGTCATCGCCGGGCAATCCGGTGCCTATCTGCTTGGCAGCCTGAGGGCCTATGCGGAAGGCAAGCGGCCAAGCGGCATGATGAAGGTTGCAGTGTCCCAGGTGGATGCCGGCACCCTCGAAAAGCTCGCAAGATATTATGCCGACCAGCCTGCGCCGGCAAAGCCGACGGGGGTCGATCCGGCATCGGCCGCACGAGGCCGGGAGATCGCCGAGAAGGGCTTGCCCGGCCAAGGTGTTCCGGCCTGCCTCGGATGCCATGGCGGCTCGCGCAAGAACCCGGCCTATCCGAAGATCGCCGGGCAGAAACGAGCCTATCTGGAAGCTCAATTACGGCTGTTTGCCGAGGGCCACCGTGGCGGCACCGACTATGCGCATCTCATGACCAAAGTAGCACGCAACCTGAGCGACAGGGACATCGAAGACGTCGCCACCTATCTCGCCTCGCTGCGGTAGATGCAAAGCTGGAGCAGGGGACCTAGATCAAGCGGCCGATCTTGAGGCCTTCGAGCACGGCTTCCTCGGCTGTGCGTGGGGTGAGCGCGTCGCCGATGACATGAACCTCACCGGCAAAATCCTCCAGTTCCGTCTCGAGTTCGGCGACGCGGTCGTGTCCCTGCGACAGGACCAGGGTGTCGATGTCCTCGAACATCACCGGTTCGCCCGACGCGCAATGCTCCATGTAGATCGTCGATCCGTCCGTGCCGTAGAGGCGCGCATAGGTCACGATGCGGACGCCCAGGCGGTGGAGATTGGCCACCATGGTGTCGCGGACATAGCCGTGTATCGTCTCGCCCGCCGCCAGACCTTCCACGCACAGGGTGACGTTGCAGCCGTCGCGGGCGAGCTTCTCGGCGATGCCGAGGCCGATCCAGTCTGCCCTCCAGTCGGCGATCAGCACATTGGCGCCGACATTGGCTTGCCCAACCAGAACCTGCCAGGCATCGACGATATGGGTGTCCTCCCCGCCCTCGATTGCTGGGCGATGCGGCTTGCCGCCGGTGGCGATCACCACGGCGTCGGCGCCGTCGGCCTCCACCAGAGCGCGCGTGACAGGCGAATTGCGCCGGACGGCGACGCCGGCTAGCTCCATTTCTCGCGCCAGATTGGTGATGATCCCGCCAAACTCGGCACGCCCTGGCAGCAATTGCGCCAGCCGGGCCTGGCCGCCGAGTTGGGAATCGGCCTCGTGCACGACGACCTCGTGGCCGCGCGAGGCCAGCACTGCGGCGGCTTTCATGC
>JBARWP010000623.1:0-3545 GCA_049646905.1 Pseudaminobacter sp.
CCGCCGAAGCGTTCCATCACCGTGCCGGCCAGCGGCGAACCCGGCCTGATGTCGTCATGCGCGAGCAGCATCTCCTGCAGCAGGTCGCGGCCGATGCGCGCGCCGCTGCCGAGGTCGCTCAGCATGAAGCCCCAGCCGCCGATCGTCTTTATCTGCCCTTTTCTGCGCGCCATGAAGATGGAGCCGGTGCCGATGATGGCGATGGCGCCGTCATGGTCGCCGAGCGCGCCGTTGAGCGCGATGACCGCATCGCTTTCGATGACACTGCGGCGGAAGGGCAGGAGGGCCTCGAGCCGCTGCTTGTAGCCGCCGACATTGGTGCCGGCGAGCCCGAGCACGGCATCGGTTTGTGAGATCAGGCCGGTATCGTGCCCGGCATCGGCAAAGGCGAGCCGGGCCGCTTCCAGGATATTGGTCCGGGCGCCTTCGAGATCGGTCATGATATTGGCCGGGCCGCTCCTGCCACGGCCGATGATCTCGCCGGAAGCCTTTGCCAATGCGGCCCTGCAGCCTGTGCCGCCGCCATCTATGCCGAGCACCAGAGTCACGGAGTTTCCTTGTCGAACATCATGCCGATGTCCCGCGCCGAGAGGGTGGGGATGGCCAAAATTGACCATAGCTCGGGCCAGATTAACAGGCCCTCACCGAAGCTGATACGGCAGGGCCCCACACTGACAGCGAGACTGTCCGGGATCCGCTCCGAAACCCTTGCTGCGGAAGGCAACGAAAAAGGCCGGTGCCCGACAAAGCGAGGCACCGGCCAGGGTGGGATTATTGCAGCGGAGCGAACCTGCCGGCCATTGCGGCCTGCTGCGTGTCACGACCCCGCGAACGCCTCTCGCGCCGCGAGGTCTCGTGTTCAGCCAAGCGGATGGTGGATGGCGATGTTCTTGATCTGCTGGTAGGCGGCGAGCGCTTCCAGCCCCTTTTCGCGGCCGAAGCCCGAAAGCTTGTAGCCGCCGAAGGGGAACTCCACGTCGAGGCCGACGCCGAAGGAGTTGATCCAGACCTGGCCGACGCGCAGCTTCTCGCCGACGCCGAGCGCCTTGTTGATGTTGGTGGTGTGGATGCCCGCGACCAGGCCGAAGGGCGAGTCGTTGGCACCGGCAATCGCTTCCTCGGCGCTGTCGAAGGGGATCACGGTCAGGATCGGCCCGAAGATCTCCTCGCGGGCGATCTGGGTGCTGTTGTCGGCGCCGACGACCAGGCCGGGGCGCACGAAGGCGCCGTTGGCGAGCGCCGCCGTCGTCGGGACATCGGCGCCGAGCAGGAGTTCGCCGTCCTTGCGCGCGACTTCATAATAGCGCTCGACGTCCGACTTGTGCGACCTGCTGATGAGCGGGCCCATGTCGGGATCGTCCACGCCGGCACCCAGCGTCATCGCCTTGATGCGGGCGTGCAGCCTGTCCACGACATCGTCATGGATCGAGCGCTCGACGAACAGGCGCGTGCCGGCATTGCAGACCTGGCCGCAATGGGTGAGGAAGCCGCCGGCGACGATCGGCAGCGACTTGTCGAGGTCGGCGTCGGCAAACAGGATCTGGGGCGACTTGCCGCCGAGTTCCATGTTGCAGGGGATGGCGTGCGAGGCGGCGGCGACCAGCACGCGCTCGCCGGTCGGCACCGAGCCGGTAAAGGTGATCTGGTCGACGCCCTTGTGCTTGGCCAGAAGATCGCCGGCAACGGAGCCGCGGCCATTAACGAGATTGACCAGGCCATCGGGCAGGCCGGCTTCCTGGCAGATCTTGACGAATTCATAGGCCGTGACCGGGGTGTCGGCCGACGGCTTGATGATGACGGCGCAACCGGCGGCAAGGGCGGGTGCCACGCCGCGGGCGATGAGCTGGAACGGGTAGTTCCACGGAATGATGTGCAGGCTGACGCCGATCGCTTCCTTGACGGTCCAGTCGGACCAGTCCGGGCCGAGCGGGATCGAGGCGCCGTGCAGCTTGTCGGCCGCGCCGCCGTAGAATTCGAAGAAGCGGGCCGAGCAGTCGACTTCCCAATAGGAGTCGCGCAGCGGCTTGCCGCTGTCCATGCTTTCCTTGCGGGCGATCTCGTCACGCTTCTGGAGCATCAATTCGCCGATGCGGTGCAGGATGCGGCCGCGCTCGAACGGGCGCATGCGCCGCCATGGGCCATTGTCGAAAGCCTCGCGTGCGGCGGCCACCGCCATCTCCACCTCGGCGGCACCCGCACGGGCGAATTCGGCCACCACCTGGCCGGTTGCGGGGTCCACGGACTGGCCAACGCCGTCCGAGCCTTCGCTCAAGACCTTGTTGCCGACGACGATGGGAATAAGGACGCGTTCGCTCACGACTTTGTCTCCGCTGCTTGGGGCATTCGACGCTATGCCAGGGAATGAATATCGACTAATGTTGTATGCAAATCAAAAAAGATTGTCTACACAAATTGACAATATGCTTACACATTGATAGCCAGAATCCCATTGCAGAATGGGGAGTGTTTGCCAGATGGAACTTGGTTTGAAGGGTAGGCGCGCACTGGTGACGGCGGCGTCGCGCGGCTTGGGCAGGGCATCGGCTCTCGCGCTTGCCGCCGAGGGCGCCCGCGTGGCTGTTGCCGGGCGCAGCACTGCAGCGATGCAGGAACTCTTGACCGAGTTGAAGCAGGCTGGCGCCGCCGATGCCATCGCCGTGCGGATGGACCTGACCGACCGCGCTACGCTCAAGCCCGCGGTGGACGAGGTGGTGGCCAGGTTCGGCGGCCTGGATATTTTCGTCGGCAACACCGGCGGGCCGTCCGCGGGTCCGTTCCTCAGCGTTTCGCGCGAAGGCTGGGAGCAGGCGCTCAATGAAAGCCTGCTGCCGCTGGTCGATCTTTCGCATGCCGTGCTGCCGCATATGCAGGCAGGCAAGTGGGGGCGCATCATCTTCGTCACCACCGTCGGCGTGAAGGTGGTGCAGCCCAATATGGTGCTGTCGGATTCGGTGCGCCTGGCCGTGGTCGGCCTGGCCAAGTCTCTTTCCATCGAGTTCGCGCATGAGGGCATCATGGTCAACTGCCTGTGCCCCGGTCCCTTCGCGACCGACCGCATGGAATATCTCGTCAAGTCCAGCATGGAGATCGAGGGTCTCGACCGGGCCGCAGCCGAGAAGCTGTGGCTCGAGGAAGTGCCTGCTGGAAAGTTCGGCAACCCAGATGATTTCGGCGCGATGGTCGCCATGCTCGCATCCGAGCGGGCCGGCTTCATAACCGGCACGGCCATCGCACTCGACGGAGGAAAGTCTCGTGCATACTGATAACAAGCCCATGAAGAACGACGGCATGGACGGCGGCGCGGCCATCGTCGCCTGGTTCAGGAATGCCGGCGTCCAGAATGTCTTTTCGGTCTCGGGCGGCCCGATCAATTCGGTCTATCGTGCCTGCGCCCTCCAGGGCCTGCCGCTGATCCATGCCCGCCACGAGGCGGCGGCCTGCTTCATGGCCGAGGCGCAGTCGCGCGTGACCGGCAAGGCCGGTGCGGCGGTGGTGACATTGGGGCCGGGCGTCACCAATGCGGTGACCCCGGGACTGGTCTCCAT
>JBARWP010000624.1:0-6190 GCA_049646905.1 Pseudaminobacter sp.
CCGCCGCGATGGTCGCGCAGGCCATATTTGACGTCATAGGTATAGTCGGCATGGCCCGGACGATACTGCCGGGCGATCTCGCCATAGTCCTTCGAGCGCTGATCGACATTCTCGATCATCATCGAAACCGGGGTGCCGGTGGTGATCATCGTCTCGCCGTCCTCGTCGAGGACGAAACCAGAAAGCACCTTGACCTCGTCGGGCTCGCGGCGCTGGGTGACGAAGCGCGACTGGCCGGGGCGGCGCTTGTCCAGCTCATGCTGGATTTCGGCGCGGGTGAAGCGGATGCCCGGCGGGCAGCCATCGACCACGCAGCCAAGCGCCGCACCGTGGCTTTCGCCCCAGGTGGTGACCCGAAAAAGGTGCCCGAACGTATTGTGCGACATCGAAAACAATCCCGTCCGGCGGCAGTTTTCGCTCCAACCGGTTCACGCCTGCCTTCTATTGGCGTTTTTTACGGTGGTCAAACCCGGGAACAGGGGTGTTTTAGTTTTGACATATTCCTTGGGATACTGCTCTGTTTCACCCAGTTCGAAAACAGTCCGTGCGGCCATCGGGCCGCGCAAGAAGAAAGAGGCCGACGATGCGCATCCTGATCAGCGCTTTTGCCGCCGTGGTGATGATTTCAAGCGCCGCCCTTGCTGCCGAAGCGGAAGGAAAGGTCAAGGCCATCGACCGCGACCAGATGACGATCACGCTTGACGACGGCAAGTCCTACAAGCTTCCCGGCGAATTCGACGTCGATGCGATCAAGGAGGGCATGGAAGTACTGCTCGCCTATGACGAGGTCAGCGGTGTCAACCTGATCACCGATATGGAATTGCCACAGTAAACGGCAGCCCCGCCTGCACCGTTTCCAGCCGCCACGCCAGAGGCCCGAGAGTGGCCGCAGCGCATAGTTCGCAAGCGGTCCACGGGAAATTCCGCCGCCCATCAGGACCGTTGTCAAACAGCGGCAATATGACCTATGGTTGTATCCGGGAGAAGATTCCCGCGAACAGCTGATGCTGGGCCATAGGGGGGCGCAATGGCTGCGGAGACCAAGCTTGCGGGGTCGATACCATGACCCATGCGGGCCTTATCGATGACCAGCTTATCGACCTCATCTATGCCGCCGTCCTTGGAGAATCCAACTGGACCGATTTTCTTGCAGAGTTGAGCAGCGCCCTGCCCGACGGGCGCTCGACGCTCTTCTATCATGACATGTCGCGGCAAAAAGGGGCGTGGGAACTGAACCACGGCCTGGATGAGACCACGCTTGCCAATTATGCGAGCTATTATTCGCGCATCAATCCCTGGATGCCCAAGGCATCCATCAGGCCCGTGGGCATTGGTGTCGTCGCCGAGCAGATGCTGCCGGCCGAGATCTTCAAGCAAAGTGAATTCTATAACGACTTCTTCCGGCCGATCGGCGGGGAAACGGCCGTCGGCGTGACGATCATGCGCGAGGAGGGTTGCTCCTTCCTGTTGTCGACACTGACAAGCCGTGCGGACCCCGACGAAAACAAGGCGGTGGCCGACCGTCTCACGGCAATCTCTCCTCACCTGCGGCGTGCCTTCAACTATTATCGCAACCGGTCGGCGCCCAGGCAGATCAACGAAATCGGGAGTTCCCTGTTCGACGCCTTCAATGTCGCCTTCATGGTTATCGGAGAGGGCGCAATCGTCAAATCCATATCGCCCGCCGGAGAGCGGATCATCGAGGAATCGGGATGCGTCATGACGACCCCGTTCGGCAAGGTGAGGCTCTGCTGCGCGCAAGCGGACACGCTGCTGCAAAACATGCTCGACAGGGCCTATGCGGGAGAAAAAACCAACACCATCCTGACCGGTTCGGTGAAGCTGACACTGGTCAAGGTCAACAAGGATCTTTGCTCGGCCTATTTCGAAGGACCGACCGTCATCCTCCTGATGGACCGGTTGAAACCTGGCAGGCTGAGGGGCGAGGCGCCAATCACCGACGGTCAACATGCGCCAAGCCTGGAGCAGGTTTTCGGAAAGCTTTTCGGCCTGACACCGGCCGAGCAGCGGCTGACCATCAGGATCGTCCAGGGCGAACGGCTGAACGATGCGGCATCGCTGGAAGGAATCACCAAGGAAACCGCGCGCACGCGCCTCAAGGCGATCTTCTCCAAGACCGGGACGGGACGACAGGCCGAGCTCATTCTTCTGGCGCAAAAGCTGGAGGGCAGTTCCGGGGATTGAGTTGCGCGCTGCTGCCGTTGAAAGGCTCTATAGCCAGGTCAGCCTTCCATCCTGAAACCGCAGCACGCGGTCCTGCACCACGTCAAGCGCCGCGGCCTCGTCCGGCGGCAGGCCTTCGACCAGTCTGAACATGGCACGGATCACCCCGCCATGGGTGACGCAGACGGTCGGCTTCTCCAGTTCCTCGAACCATGGCTGCACGCGCTCGAGCAGCATCTGATAGCTCTCGCCCAGCCCCGGCGGCACGAAACCCCATTTGTCGAGCGCGCGCGCTTTTGTGGAACCGAGCTGGCGAGCTTCCAGTTCGGCGAAGGTCAGGCCCTGCCAGTCGCCGAAATGCACCTCGATCAGCCGCGGGTCGGTACGGTAGCCGTCAGGCGGCAGGCCCATGGCCGTGCGGATACGCTCCATCGTCTCGCAGGTGCGCCGCAACGGGCTTGCGACGAAATCGAAATCCTCGGGCGTATCGATCAGTTCGGCCAGCCGGCGACCGTTGCGGTCTGCCTGACTGCGCCCGCGTTCGGTCATATCGGTATCGGCCTGCCCCTGGAAACGCTGCTCGGCGTTCCAGGCGGTCTGGCCGTGGCGCACGAAATAGACAAGCCGGGACATGGAACCAGGGACCTCCCCGAATAACGGCCGACGTCAATCCTTGACGGTCGAAATATCGGGAGCATCGACAGCCTTCATGCCTACGACATGATAGCCCGCATCGACATGGTGGACCTCGCCGGTGACGCCACGCGACAGATCGGAGAGGAAATAGAGGCCGGAATCGCCGACTTCCTCCGGGGTGACCGTCCGCTTCAGCGGCGAGTTGTATTCGTTCCATTTGAGGATGTAGCGGAAATCGCCGATGCCGGAAGCGGCCAGCGTCTTGATCGGGCCAGCCGAAATCGCATTGACGCGGATGTTCTTCGAGCCGAGATCGACCGCCAGATAGCGCACGCTCGCCTCCAGCGCGGCCTTGGCAACACCCATCACGTTGTAGTGCGGCATCACCTTCTCGGCGCCGTAGTAGGTCAGCGTCAGCAGCGAACCGCCGTCGGGCATCAATGCCTCGGCACGCTTGGCAATGGTGGTGAAGGAATAGACCGAGATATCCATCGTGCGCAGGAAGTTGTCGCGCGTGGTCTCGACATAGCGGCCGTCGAGTTCCTCCTTGTCGGAGAAGGCGATGGCATGGACCAGGAAATCGAGCTTGCCCCATTTGGCGGCAACCGCATCGAAAACGGCATCCAGCGTTTCGGCCTCGGTGACGTCGCAATGGCCGACGACATGGGCGCCAAGCTCGGCCGCAAGCGGCTCGACGCGCTTGCGGAACGCCTCGCCCTGATAGGTCAGCGCGATTTCGGCGCCCTGGTCGGCACAGGCCTTGGCGATACCCCAGGCAATCGATCGGTTGTTGGCGACACCCAGAACGAGCCCGCGTTTGCCGGCCATCAGGCCCTGTCCAACCGTCATCGATCACTCTCCGCGCTCATGCAATCAGGGAATGCACCCTATCGCATAGCGACAAGGTGCCTTCAAGCGTGATTGAGACGGGCAGGCTCAGCCCGCCTTCTTGCGCATCAGCGATTCCAGTTCCGGATCGCCACCCTCCGGCAGCATCACGCGGATATGGGCGTAAAGATCGGCATGGCCGCCGGTCTTTACCGGCAACCCCCTGCCCTTGAGCCGGAGCACCTTGTCGGAACTCGACCAGGCCGGAACGTTGACCGCCAGCCTTCCGGTCGGTGTCTCCACCGCCACCTTGGCGCCGAGAACCGCATCGGCGAGCGAAACAGGAACGTCGGCATGCAGGTCCCGGCCCTCGACCCGGTAGCGCGGATGCCGCTTGAAACGGATCTTCACCAGGGCATCGCCAGCACCTCCCGGCCCCTGCTCGCCCTGCCCTTTCAGGCGGATGGTCTGGCCGTCCTCGACATAAGTCGGCAGTTTCACCGCAATCTTGCGGCCATCGGGAAACATCGCCGTAACCTTGGCGGCAGTGGCGATTTCCTCGATCGAGACATCGAGCGTGGCATTGAGGTCACCGCCCATCGGAGCGCGCTGGGCACCCGCCTGCCGGGCAAATCCCTGCCCGAAAAGCTCGCTGAAAATATCGCTGTCGGCGAACGGATCGGCTCCCATGCCGCTGGTGCGGAACTCGAAATGCGCCCCACCGGGGCCTTGCCCCTGGCCCTGGCGGCGGAAACCGGCGAAGGGATCGCCGCCCGGCCTGCCCTCGAAACCTTGGAACCTCTGCTTGCCCTCGGCATCGATCTCGCCGCGATCATAGGCACGGCGGTTCTTTTCCTCGCCGATGATCTCATAGGCCTGATTGGCCGCGGCAAACCGGTCCTTCGCCTTGGGATCGTCCGGGTTCTGGTCCGGATGATATTTCTTGGCGAGCTTTCGGTACGCCGATTTTATCTCTTTGGCCGATGCGTTCTTCGCAACGCCCAGTACTTCATAGGGATCGCGCATGCTTTATGCCTGGCCGGAATTTTCTGCCGATAAGGGTTCGGCTCTTATATGCGCCCGACTAGGAAGAAATTCCAGTAGCGCGGCCGCCGGTTTATGCCGCAGGCTGGAAGGCCAGCATCCGCCAGGCGCCGGGGCCTGCCATGCAGATTTCGCCATCATAGAGGCCGACCCCGTCGAAGCTTTCGCGCGAGGCGGTGAATTTGCGGCAGAGCGAGCCGTTCTGGCGGTGTTCGACCAGATTGGCGATAGCACCACGCGAGCCGGTCGCCGCATTGGCCCACTGCACCGGCGTGCTGCCCAAGGTCTCGATATCGACGGAAGAGACGGCATTGCGGATCGTCGCTTCGTCGGACATCCGCTCGAAATCGGCCGAAGCCTGCGTATTGGCCGGAACGGTGCCGGTGACCAAGCTCTGGTCGACCGCCGCCTTCTCAAGGCTGAAGCCGCCCGCCGCACAGCCGCAAAGCAGGGCCAGCCCGGCCATGGAAGCGACGTTCGCAAGGCGGCATGGCCCTTGCAAAAGGCGCAACAGGCTGGTTCCCCATGCTTGCGCAACGCGCGACAATCGGCAATCTCCGTAGCGACTTCAACAAATCGAGTAAAATTATGGCCGAATCAGCCTTAACAGACGGTTGATACGCTATCCTTAAGAAAACAGGCGCTTAGCGAAAAGGTTTCCAAGAAATGTTTCCACTGTGTTCCGCCTGAAAATGGAAACCCTGATGCAATGACCCGCCACCGACACGACCGCGAAATCGTCCTCTGGATAGCCGCCATAGCTGCCTTTGTGGTGGCCGTGGGTCAGATCGGGCTGATGGTCTATGCGGCGGTGTTCGGCTAGCCCTGCGCCAGTCGTATAATTGTGTTGACTTGTAGCCAGTGGCTACATATACTTCCCTTGTAAGCGCCAATGAGGCGCGCCCGCAGGGATAAGAAAATGACCAACGTATTCGAAGCAGCCGCCAATTTCCGCAAGGTCTGGATCAATCTTGGCAAGGCCGCTGGTGAAATCAGCCTCTCCACCAACCGCTTTGGCCAGAAGTCAGCCTACTTCGACGTTGCTGGCCACGGTCGCTTTCGGGTTTCCGACCATTCCTGCAACGCAGACTTCCGCATCAATGAGCGCACAATCGACGCCGCCCGCGCCACCAAGGAAGAGGCTGAAAATATCATTGCTATCGACGCAGCGGCCGTGATTGACGCTGACAAGGTGCGCGCCGCACAAATCGCCGAGCGCGACGTTTACGAGACTCCGTTCAAGGCCCGCTTCCTCGCGGCCAAGGAGCATGAGCGCACAGACATCATCATCGATGCTTACAAAGGCACGGCGCACGACAAGGCGGCTCGTCGCGAAATCGCCCGGAGGTGGATGGCATGACGAAAGAAAAGCTCTACAACCTTATTCATAGGGACCGTATCAATCCTGACCACATGCGCCATAAGTGGTTCTGTGGATTCCATGGTGATACCAGCGACCCGCGAAAATACTCAGTTGTCATGGCATCAGACCGCAATC
>JBARWP010000625.1:0-3573 GCA_049646905.1 Pseudaminobacter sp.
TGTCGGTTGACCGTTTTTTGTGCTGCACACATGCGGCCCTTTTCAATAGCTTAGGCGATTCAGATTTGCGAGACTGATTCACTTTTCGTGAGACTACGCTACAATCCGATTCGGATATAGTGGGATCACGTTGGCGATCATCGCAACATGGCTATCGACCGCAACGAGGTTGGCGACCAGGAATGGGAAAGCGCTCTCGCCCGTGCCGAGGTGCTGCGACGGTTGCCGAACCGTCCAAGCCCGGGTGAGATTGCCGATGCGGCGGCCGAATTGGACGTCAGCCGCTCGACGCTGTTCCGCTGGCTGAAAGCGTTCCGGGAAGATCAGCGGGTAGCTGTTCTGGTTGGCCGCAAGCCTGGTCGGCAGCGACGCGGGATCGATGCCTTTGAGCCGGAACTGAAGGCACTGATCGATGAAGCGATCCGAACCTTTTATGCCACACCGGAACGGCCGACGCTAACACGCTTGTGGAAGCACGTTTGTTCGGCGTGCCGTCACAACCGCCTAACGCCGCCCTCGATCCGACGCCTGAAGGGCTATCTTGCGACCTTCGATGCGGAGGCCATGACACGCCGTCGTGAGGGCAAAGCACGGGCCGAAGCGCAATTTCTGGCGCTCCCAGGCGAGTTTTCGGTGCAGCATCCGCTACAGGTCGTCCAGATCGATCATACGAAGGTCGACGTGACGGTTGTCGATCCGATCGAAAGGCAGCCGATCGGCCGGCCAATCCTGACCATTGCCATTGATGTCTGCACCCGGGTGGTGCTGGGTTTCTATCTGTCCCTGGAGGCGCCGTCGGTCACATCTGTGGCGCTGTGCCTAACGCACGCGATCATCGACAAGACGCGCTGGTTGGCGGACCGCGGGATATCTCTGGAATGGCCGGCAAGCGGCCTGCCCGAATGCATTCATGTCGACAACGGCGCCGAATTCCACTCTCGCGCCTTCAAGCTCGGCTGCGATGATCACAATATCGTCGTCTCCTACCGTCCGCCGGGAACGCCACGATTTGGCGGGCATATCGAGCGCCTGATCGGCACCATGATGGGCGCCGTTCATCTGCTGCCCGGCACGCACTTTTCCAATGTGCTTGACCGTGGCGATTACGACTCCGAAGCGCGCGCCGTAATGACCATGCGCGAGCTCGAGACCTGGCTGGCGCTGGAAATCATCGCCTACCATTCCGACCTGCACCGCGGCATTGGTCGGCCTCCGATCGCGGCTTGGAATGAGGCCATAGCCGCGCATCCGCCCCGGCATGTGCGCGATCCGCTTGCCTTCCTGATCGATTTCCTGCCGTTCGAGCCGCGCGTGTTGCGGCGGACCGGCATTCATCTCAACAACATCTGCTACTGGTCGGATGGCTTTGCGCGCTGGATTGGCAGGTGCGACGACAAGGTTCTCGTCAAATACGACCCGCGGGACCTGCATCAGGTCTTCGTCAAGCTTGGCGGGAACTATCTGATGGCGCCGACGCGCAATCCCGGGCGCCCGGCGATCACGCTATGGGAGCAGAAGGCGGCGCTGCGCGTACAGCGGGCTCGCGGCCGCCGCGAGATCGACGAGGAGACGATCTTCCAGACGATCGCCGCACAGCGCGCCCTGGTGGACCAGGCAACGCGGGAGACCACGCAAACCCGCAGGCTACGGGCTCGCCGCGCCCATCTGCAACCAAGGCCGGCGCTTCCGGCAAGCGCTCCTGCGGATGAACCGGTGATCGCCTTACCCCATTTCCCGGTGGAGGTTTGGGAATGACGGCCTATCCGCACCTAGATCCCGCCGTTCAGGGCCATGCCGATCTGCCCGACCGCGAGCGTATCGAACATATTCGGGTCGACCGCTGGATCGACTATCCGCGTGCACGTCAGGCGCTCGACAAGCTCGAGGAACTGCTTCTGTTTCCCAAGCGCGCCCGCATGCCCAATCTGCTGATCTTCGGCGCCTCCGGGATGGGCAAGACGATGATCATCGAGAAGTTCGTGCGCGCCAATCCGCCCAGCTTCGATGAGAGCAGCGGGATCCATCATCGGCCGGTCATTGTCGTGCAGATGGTCGCTTCCCCGGACGAGGGACGTTTCTATCATCGCCTGCTTTCCGTGATCGGTGCACCGCCGCCGACCCGCGCAACGCTCGGGCAACTCGAGACACAGGCGCTGCGGTTACTCCAGGAGATCGCGCCGCGCATGCTTGTCATCGACGAGGTCCAGAATCTGATCGCCGGCACCTATCGCGAGCAACGCCGGATGCTCAATCTGCTGCGCTTCCTCGGCAATGAGCTGCGGATTCCGCTGATCTGCCTCGGTTCGCACGAGGCACGCGATGCAATTCGGGGCGATGCCCATCTCAACAGCCGCTTCGAACCCTACGGCTTGGTGCCGTGGCGGCCCGATGCCGACTTCCACGGGCTGATCGGCGGTCTTCTTTACTCGCTGCCGTTGCGCTTGCCGTCGGAGCTGACGGACAGCGCCCTCAAACGTCTCGTTGAGGCTAATGGCGGAATCACCGACGCGATCTTCAAGATGGTCAGGGGTCTGGCGACAGACGCCATCCTCAACGGCACAGAACGGATCACGTCGGCCGCGATCCTCGATCACCGCGTCACCGCGCCGACGACCTTCGCGGCCTGACTCGTGGCGGGGGAGGGGAGGGCGCCGCTGCCGGTCGTGCCGACGCCCTTTCGGGACGAACGGCTGAGTTCCTGGCTGGAGCGGATCGCCGACGTCTATCTGGTTTCGCTCGATGATCTGCGAGCCCATGTTGGATGGTCCCGGCCTGCGCTGCAGCTCGAGATCGATCCCGTGCAGACCGACATGGAACGCATCGCTGCCGCGACAAATTCTTCGGTTGAACGCCTGTTCGGCATGACCTTCCATGACGCACCGTCGCGCTATCGCAGCCTGCTTCGGCCCGACGCTCGTGAGATCTGCCCGGTCTGCTCGCGCGGCATGCAGCGACCGCCAAGATTGCGAACGTGGTCTTTCGCCTTCAGCTTCTATTGCGACCGGCACCGTCAGCCACTGCAAAGCCCGGATACAAGGGGCGCCAGCGTGTTGAGCGATGTCGGATCAGCTTGCCGCGGCGCCGCGATCCTGTCCAACTGGGCCAAAGGCGGCGAAACCGCCGTCGTGCCCGTCGACGCCGCCATCTCCCTGTTGCTCGCGCCGCATCGCAAGCCGTCGCCGCCGGCGGCATGGGAACTGGCCAGGTTGGCGCGCTCCGACCAGCAGGCCCATGCGATGGAGCTTTCGCGACCGTGTCCCCGGCCGGTGCTCGGCATTCTCGTGCCCGAATTCATCAGCGCTGTCCCGGTCTACAACCAGCTTCTGCCGCGCACTCTGCCAGGCTTTCGCGATGCGCCCTTCGCGGAGCGATACGCCATCGCAATCGGCCTTGCCCGGTTACTGAAGAATCCTGCCGCCGCGGTCGCTCGCATCCTTGAGGCCTCCGACGAGTTCGGACGCGAAAAGGCGATGGTGCTGATCGACCGGTGGCCTGCGGCGATCCGCAACGTCGTCGCGAAGACAGGGAAGGGCAGGGGAACGGCGAAGAAGCTCCGTCTCAGCCGTCAGAGGG
>JBARWP010000626.1:0-18413 GCA_049646905.1 Pseudaminobacter sp.
ACGCGGTCGCCTGGGGCTATGCGCGCGCAGCAGACCGGCGCGGCGTCGATATTATCGAGAATTGCGAAGTGACCGGCTTCCTGCGCGACGGCGACCGGGTGGTCGGCGTGACTACCACGCGCGGCGAGATCCGCGCCAGCAAGGTGGCTGTCGCAGTCGCAGGGCACACCGGCCATGTCATGAAGCTTGCCGGCATCGACCGGCTGCCGATCGAAAGCCATGTGCTGCAGGCCTTCGTGTCGGAATCGCTCAAGCCCTTCCTCCACACCGTCATCACCTTCGGCATGGGCCATTTCTATGCCTCGCAATCCGACAAGGGCGGGCTGATCTATGGCGGCGACCTCGACGGCTACAACAGCTACGCCCAGCGCGGCAACCTGCCGGTGATGGAAGATGTCATGAGCGAGATGCTGGCGCTGTTCCCGAGCCTGGCGCGGGTGCGCGTGCTGCGCTCATGGGGCGGCGTGTGCGACATGTCGATGGACGGCTCGCCCATCATCACAACCGGCCCCTTGCCCGGCATGTATCTCAATTGCGGCTGGTGCTATGGCGGCTTTAAAGCCACGCCGGCTTCCGGCTGGTGCTTTGCGCACACCATCGCCCGCGACGAGCCGCACGAATTCAACGCGCCGTTTACGCTCGACCGCTTCCATCGCGGCGTCCTCATCGACGACAAGGGCCAGGGCTCGACCCCTCGGCTTCATTAGTCATCCGGAGTCCGGTTTCATGCTTGCGCTCGACGTTGCCCCCCTCTCCAACATTTCAGCGGGCGGACACCACCCATGCTGATCACCTGCCCCTATTGCGGTCCGCGCGACGTCAGCGAATACACCTATCAGGGCGACGGCAACCGCACCCGCCCAGATCCCGCCTCCGCTGACCAGGAAGCATGGAACGCCTACGTCTATGACCGGCTCAACCCGGCCGGCGACCATCATGAGATCTGGCAGCATTCGGGCGGCTGCCGCGCCCATCTCAGGGTCACACGCAACACGCTGACCCATGCCGTCACCGAAGTGTCCTTCGCCCGCGAGGCGGGGCAGCGCAAATCCGGGCGCCATCGCAAGCCGGGAGCCTCCGCATGAGCCCGCGCCGCGCCACTGCCGGCGGCCGCATCGATCGCCTGCGCACCATCCGCTTCACCTTCGACGGGCACCAGTTTACCGGCCATGCCGGCGACACGCTGGCCTCGGCACTGCTGGCCAACGGCGTCACGCTGCTCGGCCGCTCGTTCAAATATCACCGGCCGCGCGGCCTCATGACCGCCGGTGTCAACGAACCCAACGCCCTGGTGACCATCGTAGATGGCGGCGTGCGCGAGCCGAACATCCCCGCCACCATGGTGGAGGTATTCGACGGACTGACGGCGGAGAGCCAGAACCGCTTTCCCACGCTTTCCTACGACATCGGCGCGCTGAACCAGCTTGGCGGCAGGCTTCTCGGCGCGGGCTTCTACTACAAGACCTTCATGGGGCCGGCCATCGGCCCGCTGAAGGGCACGCGCTTCTGGCGGGCGTGCGAATATTTCATCCGCCGCGCCGCCGGCCTCGGCAGCGCCGGGCTGGAAAAGGACCCGGCGCACTATGAGCGCATGAACGCATTCTGCGACGTGCTGGTTGTCGGCTCCGGCCCGGCCGGACTGATGGCCGCCCAGGCAGCCGCAGAAAGCGGCGCGCGCGTCATCCTGGCCGAACTCGAGGCGGTTCCCGGCGGATCGGCCAACTGGTCCGACGAGGTGATCGACGGCATGACGGCGGCGGAATGGGCAAGCTCCGTTGCCGACAAACTCGAGACCCTCGAAAACGTCCGCCTGCTGCCGCGCACGACCGTCTGGGGCTATTATGACGATAACACGCTCGCGGCCGTCGAACGCGTGAGCGACCACAAGAGCGCGCCGGTGAAGGGTGAGCCGCGCCATCGCCATTGGACGATCCGCGCACAAACCGTAGTGCTGGCTACCGGCGCGCTGGAGCGGCCGCTGGTATTTCCGGGAAATGACCGCCCCGGCGTCATGCTGGCCGATGCGGCACGGCGCTATGTCAACCAGTTCGGCGTCCTGCCCGGCGAGAAAATCGCCGTCTTCACCAATAATGACAGCGCCTACCGCGCCGCCCATGCATTGAAAAAGGCGGGCGCGTCCATTGTCGCCATCATCGACCCGCGCCACGAAATATCTACTGCGGCGCGTGAATTCGCTGCGACGATCGGCGGCGAACACCTGACCGGCCACGCCGTCGTGGCGACCGAGGGCGGCAAGCAGGTTTCCGGCGTCAAGGTCCAGCCTTTCGACATGACGACGAACGCCTTGTCTGGCGACCCGCGCATTCTCCATGCCGACTGCCTGCTGGCGTCCGGCGGCTGGTCGCCGACCATCCATCTTGCCAGCCAGGCCGGATCGAAGCCTGTCTGGGATGAGCAACTTCAGGCGTTCCCGCCACCGCGGCCGACGCAAAAATGGACCGCCGCTGGCGCTATCACCGGCAGCTTCTCGACGCAGGAGGCGCTTTCGCAGGGCCATGCCGCGGGTCTTGAGGCAGCAGGCGGTGCGGCAGCCGGTCAGGATGACTTGCCCTCTGTCGATGCCGATGCGCTCGATCCGCATCCGGCGCCGGTATTCGAGATCAGAGCGCAAGGGAAAGCCTTTGTGGACCACCAGCACGACGTGACGGCCGAAGACGTGCGGCTCGCCCATCGCGAGGGCTTCGTCTCGGTCGAGCATCTGAAGCGCTACACCACGCTTGGCATGGCGACCGACCAGGGCAAGACCTCCAACGTGCCCGGCCTTGCCATCATGGCCGAAGCGCTCGACAAGCCGATCCCCGAAGTCGGCACGACGCGCTTTCGCCCGCCCTTCGCGCCCGTCTCGGTCGGAGCGCTGGCTGCCGAACGCTATGGCGACATACGGCCCGAGAGGCTGACGCCGATGCATGACTGGCATATCGAGAACGGCGCGACGCTTTACGCCGCCGGCCTGTGGCACCGCCCGATGATCTACGGGCTTGCCGGCGAGACCGTCGAACAGGCCTATGTGCGCGAAACGAAGGCCGTGCGCTGTGGCGTCGGGCTGGTCGATGTCTCGACGCTCGGCAAGATCGCCGTGCAGGGGCCTGATGCGCCGGTCTTCCTCGACCGCGTCTATACCAATATGTTTTCCACTCTTGCGATCGACAAGGCGCGCTACGGGCTGATGCTGCGCGAGGATGGTTTTGTCCTCGACGACGGCACGACATGGCGGCTCGGCGAGCATGATTTCCTGATGACGACCACCACCGCCAATGCCGGCAAGGTCATGCAGCACCTGGAATATCTGCTGGATGTCGTCTGGCCGGACCTGCGCGTTCACCTCACCTCCGTCACCGACCAATGGGCGGGGGCCGCCATCTCCGGACCGAAATCGCGAGAGGTGCTGGCGGCCTGCGTCACCGGAACCGCCGTGGATAACGACGCCCTGCCCTTCATGGGCATCGTACATGGCGAGATCGACGGCGCGCCGGTGATGATCTGCCGGCTCTCGTTTTCCGGCGAGCTTGCCTATGAGGTCTATTGCGGTGCCGGCCACGGCACCCATGTCTGGAAGGCGCTGATGAAGGCCGGAGAACCGTTCGACATCGTGCCTTACGGGCTGGAAGCGCTAGGCACGATGCGCATCGAAAAGGGCCACATCACCGGGGCCGAGATCGACGGCCGCACCACAGCGCGCGACCTGCATCTCGACTGGATGCTGTCGAAGAAGAAGCCTTTCGTCGGCTCCGCGATGATGGATCGCGAGGGCCTGGTGGCACCGGGCCGCCTCCAGCTTGTCGGCATAGTCTCGCTCGACAACCGGCCGCTCAATGGTGGCGCGCATATTGTGGAGGAGTTGGACGAGGCCAATCCGCACGGTTCGATCGGCCACCTCACCGCCGCCTGCTATTCGCCCACGCTCGGCAAATATATCGGGCTGGCACTGGTGAGCGACGGCAAGGCCCGGCACGGCAGCCGCGCTTTCATCTCCGACCCGCTGCGCAAGCGCTTCGGTCCGGTCGAGATCGTCAGCCACCATTTCTACGATCCCGAAGGGAGCCGCATGCATGGTTGAGCAGGAATCACCACTGAAGCCGGTGTGGCAGCCGGGCTCGCATGGCAATTTCGCCTCGGGCATCGGCATCTATCTGAGCGAGACCGCGCCAGGCTCGATCGTCCAGCTCGCCGCCTGGCCCGGCAAGGAAAAGGCGATGCTGCAGGCAATCAGGAAGGTCGCGGGCTTGACGCTGCCGGACGGCGCCGGCGGCGGCGCGCCCGGCGAAGCAAGGGCAGCCTTCGGCATCGCTCCGGGCAAGTTCCTCGTCATCGACGAGCAGGAAGGCCTGGCCGAGAAATTCGTGCAGGCACTCGACATCGAGACGGGAACGGTCACCGACCTGTCGCATGGCCGCACCGCCATCAGGATTGCCGGGCCGCAGGCGGAATGGGTGCTGTCGAAGCTCTTCGCGATCGACTTTTCCACTACCGCCTTTCCCATCGGCGCGGGGCGCTCGACCGTCCATCATGAGATATTCGCGCAGATTCAGCGCAGCGCGCCGACGCAGTTCGAGCTTTACGTCTTCCGTTCCTTCGCCAGAAGCTTCTGGCACACCCTGTGCCGGGCAAGCGAAGAAGTCGGCTACGAAGCGCAATAGGAACGGCAATCCGGTAAAGCCATCACGGCAGGAATCGGTTCGAGGAGAGACGATGGAACTGATCAATTCACCGCAGGCCAAGGCACTGGGCTGGCCGTTCAGCCAGGCGGCTCGCGTCGGCGACGTGCTCTATCTTTCAGGCGTGCTTGGCAATGTGCCCGGCCAGAAGCATCTGGTGCCCGGCGGGATCGAGGCCGAGACACGCCAAACGATGGAGAATATCGGCGCGGTGCTGCGGGAGAACGGGCTTGGCTTCACCGATGTGTTCAAATGCACGGTGATGCTCGCCGACATGTCGAAATGGGAAGATTTCAACAAGGTCTATGTGACCTATTTCGACGCCGACAAACTGCCATCGCGTTCGGCTTTCGGGGCGAACGGCCTTGCGCTCGGTGCCCAGGTCGAACTTGAATGCTAGGCCTATATCGGCAAGCGTTGATCGGGCTTAATCGGCAAAAACCGCCCACTCCTCCAGCGGCGCACGGCTGGTGCGGAAGGTGCTTTCGGGCTTGGACGTATCCTCATGGCCGAGCGCCATGCCGCACACCACGATCTCCTCGTCGGGAATATCCAGCACCGGCCTGATCTGCTGGTGATAGGGCGCGAACGCCGCCTGCGGGCAGGTGTGCAGCCCCCTCGCCCGCGCTGCGATCATGATGTTTTGCAGGAACATGCCGTAGTCGATCCACGAACCCTTGTTCAGCCTGCGATCGATGGTGAAGATCATGCCGACCGGCGCATCGAAGAACACGAAGTTGCGGTCGTGCTGCGCGCGCATGCGCTCGACCTCGCGGCGGCCGATGCCGAGCACGCTGTAGAGCCCGAAGCCGTTTTCGCGCCGCCTTTGTAGATAGGGCTCGAAGAACTGGTCCGGGTAATATTTATACTCGTCCCAAGTGGCCTTTTCGGCACGGATGCCCGAATTGAGGATAGCGTCGGAAATGCGCTGCTTGGTCTCTCCGGTCGTCACATAGACCTTCCACGGCTGCATGTTCGTGCCGGAAGGCGCGCGTGCTGCGACCTGCAATATGTCGCGGATCGTCTGCTCATCCACCGGCGTCGGCAGGAAGGCGCGCACCGAGCGGCGCGAGACGATGGCTTCGTCGACGATCTCGCCGGCGCCCTGCGAACTGGCTACGGTTCCTCGTGACAACATGGGTGGTTCCTTCTTGATACGGCCGGGGGTTCGCCGCAGTGCAGCATTTGCACGACCCGACCGTCCGCCGCAAGTTATACCTGATCGGCGTGAAATTCCGATTGAATTTTTCATTGATTTGGCATCATATGAAATTTGGAAAGGTTTTTTCATGGCGGCACCACTCATTCAGCAGGACGACCTTATCGAAAGCCGGTTCTTGAGCGCCGACGAACTGCTTGCGCGCGACATCCGCGCGCTGCGCAAATCGCGCGGCCTGACCTTGACGGAAATCGCCCTGAAGCTCGGCCGCTCCGTCGGCTGGCTCAGCCAGGTCGAGCGCGGCCTGTCGCGCCCTTCGATCAGCGATCTTCGCGCGCTCGCCGACCTGTTCGGTGTTCCGGTCAGCCTGTTCTTCGGCCATGATGTGGCTGACGAAGCCGAGCGTGGCGTCATCGTGCGCGCCGGCAGGCGCCGGCCGCTCGGCAGCAGCGATTCAGGCCTGGTCGAGGAGCTTTTGTCGCCCGACCTCGGCGGCAGCTTTGAGATGGTGCGCTCCGAATTCGCAGCCGGTGCCGAGCTGGCAGCGCCGACGCGCCGTCCGACGGAGGAAGCCGGCTATGTCGTTTCCGGCCGCTTCGACATCGAGCTCGACGGGCGCTGGCATCATCTGGCCGAAGGAGACAGCTTCTCCATGGCCGGCAAGCCGTTCCGCTGGAGAAATCCGGGAAACGAACCCGCGGTGGTGATCTGGGTGATCTCGCCACCTGTTTATTAAGGCTTACGGGAGGAGCAGGAAATGGCTGATTTTCCAACATCGGCACGCGTGGTCATCATCGGCGGCGGTGCGGTCGGCGTCTCGTCGCTCTACCACCTCGCCAAGGCCGGATGGACCGACTGCGTCCTTCTGGAAAAGAACGAGCTGACTTCCGGTTCGACCTGGCATGCGGCCGGCAATGTGCCGACGTTCTCGACCTCATGGTCGCTGATGAACATGCAGCGCTATTCGACCGAGCTCTATCGCGGGCTGGCGCAAGAGGTCGACTACCCGATGAACTATCATGTCACTGGCTCGCTGCGGCTCGGCCACAGCAAGGAGCGCATGCGCGAATTCCTGCGCGCCAGAGGCATGGGCCGCTATCAGGGCATGGATATCGAGGTGGTCGGACCCGACGAAATCAAGGCCCGCTACCCCTTCATCGAGACGCACGACCTGCAGGGCGCGCTCTATGATCCGAGCGACGGCGACATCGATCCCGCGCAGCTGACCCAGGCGCTGGCGAAGGGCGCGCGCGACATGGGCGCGAAGATCGTCCGCTTCTGCCCGGTCACGGCGGCTCGGCGCGAGAATGGCGAATGGGTGCTGACGACGCCGCAGGGCGAAATCCGCTGCGAATATGTGGTCAACGCCGCCGGCTATCGCGCGCAGGAGGTCGGCAGGCTGTTCGGCCGCGCCGTGCCGATGATGGTGATGAGCCATCAATATATCCTGTTCGAGGAAATCCCCGAACTCGCCGCCTGGTCGAAGGAAGCCGGCCACAAGCTGCCGCTGCTGCGCGACGTCGACACCTCCTGGTATCTGCGGCAGGAAAAGAACGGCATGAATCTCGGGCCGTACGAAAAGAACTGCCGCGCCCACTGGGCCACGCCTGACGACCCGATGCCGGCGGATTTCTCCTTCCAGCTCTATCCCGACGATCTGGAGCGGCTGGAATGGCATCTCAACGATGCCACCGAGCGTGTCCCGATCCTCGGCACCGCCGGGCTTTCCAAGATGATCAACGGGCCGATCCCTTACGCGCCCGACGGCAACCCGCTGATCGGGCCGATGCCCGGCGTGCCCAATGCCTTCGAAGCCTGCGTCTTCACTTTCGGCATCGCCCAGGCCGGCAGCGCCGGCAAGGTGCTGGCCGAATGGGTGACCGAAGGCCGGACCGAATGGGACATGTGGTCCTGCGATCCGCGCCGCTTCACCGCCTTTGCCGCCGACCACGACTATTGCGTGGCCAAGGGCATGGAAGTCTACGGCAACGAATATGCGATC
Organism: Pseudaminobacter sp.; assembly: GCA_049646905.1. Classification (GTDB taxonomy): domain Bacteria; phylum Pseudomonadota; class Alphaproteobacteria; order Rhizobiales; family Rhizobiaceae; genus Pseudaminobacter. Next base: position 7,838 of record JBARWP010000626.1, read on the forward strand.
CATTTCCCGCACCATGCCTGGTCGGCGGGCAGGAACCGCAAGCTCTCGCCCATCCATGACCGCATCGCCGCCCTCGGCGCGCAGTTCGGCGCCTATAATGGCTGGGAGCGCGCAACCTGGTACGCCGCGCGCGGCGACGATACGTCCGAGGCCTCTACCCAGACCTTCACCCGCGCCGGCCCCTGGGAAAAGCGTATCCGCGAGGAATGCCTCGCCGTCAGGGATGCCGCCGGCATCCTCGACCTGCCCGGCTTCTCGCGCTTCCGCCTCGAAGGTCCGGGCGCGCGCGACTGGCTGTCCTCGATGATCACCGGCGTGGTGCCGAAGCCGGGGCGCATCGGGCTTGGCTATTTCGCCGACGAGGATGGGCGCATCGTCACCGAAATGTCGATCATGGCGCTGGCAGAGGATTTCTTCTTCCTCATCACCGCAGCCGCGGCCGAACTGCATGATTTCGAGTGGCTGCAACGGAATTTACCGCAAGCGCATGAAATATCGCTGAAAAATGTGACGGATGGCTTTGCCTGCCAGATCCTCAGCGGGCCGAACTCCCGCGCGATCCTGGCCGAGATCACCGATGCCGACCTCACCCAATCCTGGCTCTCGCATCAGTCGGTACAGATCGCCGGCCGCTGGTGCCAGTTCGTACGCGTCTCCTTCGCCGGTGAGTTGGGCTGGGAAATCCACACCAAGGTCGAGGACACCGCGCCGATCTTCGATACGGTCTGGCAGGCCGGCCAGAAACACGGCCTCAAGCCCTTCGGCATGTTTGCGCTCGACAGCCTGCGCCTGGAAAAGGGCTACCGCGCATGGAAGCAGGAACTCTCCACCGACTACACCGTGCTACAAGGCGGGCTGGAGCGTTTCGTCAAGTGGGACAAACTCGCTTTCAGGGGCAAGGCCGCCCTTGAACGGGAAAAACAGCAAGGCGTGACCAAGCGCTTCGTCACACTGCTGGTCGAAGCCGGCGAGTGCGATGCGCCCTATATGTCGACGCTCTGGCACGATGGAAAGGTGGTGGGCGAAACCTTGTCAGGAGGGTTTGGCTACCGCGTCGACAAATCCATCGCCCTCGGCATGATCCGGACCGACCTCGCCGTTGCGGGCACCAGGGTCGAGGTCGAGATCTTCGGCGAAAGCTGCCCCGCCATCGTGCAGGAAGACAAGCCGCTCTGGGACCCGCTCAATGAGAGGCTGAGGGGATAGAATGTGGATGACTCCACACGGCTTGAAGGTACTGAGTTCCGCCCCTCATCCGACCCTTCGGGCCACCTCTCCCCGTGAACGGGGAGAAGGACGAGGTGGAGACGTCGCGATCAGCCTTCTTCTCCCTGTTTACGGGGAGAAGATGCCGGCAGGCAGATGAGGGGTAGCGCCAAGGTTGAGCAGAAAAACGAAAGCGACATGAATGCCAAAACCTTCATCCCGCATTTCCGGCATCGTGCCTTCCGGCAAGGACGGCTGGGAGGTGCATTTCGCTGCCATGACGCGCCATCAGGCCGGCGAGGACATCATCATGCTGTCGGTCGGCGACCATGATTTCGACACGCCGACCGAGACCGTCGAAGCCTGCGTCAGCGCCGTGCGCGGTGGCTATCACCACTACACCCAGCTTCCCGGCATTCCCCGCCTGCGCGAGGCGATGGCGCGCGTCTCCACCCAATGCACCGGTGTCGCCACCACCGCCGACGAGGTGATTGCAACGCCAGGCGGGCAGCAGGCGCTTTATGCGGCTGCCCACGCGGTGCTCGACCCCGGCGATCACGCCATCGTCGTCGCGCCCTATTATGCCACCTATCCCGGCACGTTCCGCTCTGCCGGCGCCAGCTTCACGGTGGTCGAAGCCCACGCGGAAGACGGCTTCCAGCCGCGCGCGGAAGATATCGCGGCCGCCATCACCCCGCAGACGCGGGCGCTTCTCATCAACACGCCCAACAATCCGACCGGCGCGGTCTATTCGCGTGCCACGCTGGATGGCATCGCGGAAATCTGCCGCACGCACGATCTGTGGCTGTTTTCCGACGAGGTCTACTGGACGCTGGGCGGCGGCGAGCATGTTTCGCCGCGCGCCCTTCCCGGCATGGCCGAGCGCACGCTGGTCATCAACTCCATGTCGAAGAGCCACGGCATGACCGGCTGGCGCATCGGCTGGCTGACCGGGCCGCGCGACCTGATCGCGCTGCTGGTCAATCTCAACCTCGTCACCACCTACGGCCTGACCGATTTCGTCTCCCGCGCCGCCGTCGAGGCGCTGGAGAATGCCTATGGCGTCAAGGAGATCGCCGAGCGCTATGCCACGCGGCGCACCGTGTTCCTCGATGCCATACGCGGGCTCAACAATGTCACTGTCCGCGGCTCGGAAGGCGGCATGTACGTCATGCTCGACATAAGCCAGATCGAGCCCGACTGCGAGAAATTCGCCTGGGCGCTGCTGGATGCCGAAAAGCTTGCCGTCATGCCTGGCTCCAGCTTCGGCGAGGCGGCGCGCGGCCATATCCGCATCAGCCTTTGCCAGCCCGAACCCGTCCTCACCGAAGCCGCCCTACGCCTCCGGCGCTTTGCCGCCGCCTATCGGAGCCAATCCGCATGAATTCTTCCGCGCAAACCATCCCGTCAAAGGCCCGTGCCGTCATCATCGGCGGCGGCGTTTCCGGCTGCTCGGTCGCCTATCATCTGGCCAAGCTAGGCTGGAACGACATCGTGCTTCTGGAACGCAAGCAGCTTACCTGCGGCACCACATGGCACGCGGCGGGGCTGATCGGCCAGTTGCGCGGCTCGCAGAACATGACCCGGCTCGCCAAATATTCGGCCGATCTCTACGTCAAGCTCGAGGAAGAGACCGGTGTCGCCACCGGCATGCACCAGGTCGGCTCCATCACCGTGGCGCTGACCGAGGAGCGCAAGCACGAAATCTATCGCCAGGCCTCGCTGGCGCGCGCCTTCGATGTCGATGTGCGCGAGATTTCTCCCCGCGAAGTCAAGGAGATATATCCGCATCTCAATGTGTCGGATGTGGTCGGCGCCGTGCATCTGCCGCTCGACGGCCAGTGCGACCCCGCCAACATCGCCATGGCCCTTGCCAAGGGCGCACGCCAGCGCGGCGCAAGAATCGTCGAGGGCGTGAAGGTCACCGCCGTCCACCGGAAGGACGGCCGCGTCACCGGCGTTTCCTGGGCACAAGGGCAAGACCAGGGCACGATCGAGGCCGACATCGTCATCAACTGTGCCGGCATGTGGGCGCGCGAATTCGGCGCCATGTCGGGCGTGAACATACCGCTTCACGCCTGCGAACATTTCTATCTCGTCACCGAGGGCATTCCCGGCCTGTCGCGCCTGCCGGTGCTGAGGGTTCCGGACGAATGCGCCTACTACAAGGAAGACGCCGGCAAGATGATGCTAGGCGCCTTCGAGCCCAAGGCCAAGCCCTGGGGCATGGAAGGCATCCGCGAGGACTTCTGCTTCGACCAGTTGCCCGAGGATTTCGAGCATTTCGAGCCGATCCTCGAAATGGGCGTCAACCGCATGCCGATGCTTGCCACCGCCGGCATCCATACCTTCTTCAACGGCCCCGAAAGCTTCACGCCGGACGATCGCTACTATCTCGGCGAAGTGCCGGAACTCAAAGGCTATTGGGTGGCGGCCGGCTACAATTCCGTCGGCATCGTCTCCTCCGGCGGTGCGGGCATGGCGCTGGCACAGTGGATCAATGACGGCGAAGCGCCCTTCGACCTGTGGGAGGTCGATATCCGCCGCGCCCAGCCTTTCCAGAAGAACCGGACCTATCTCAAGGAGCGCGTGTCGGAAACGCTCGGCCTGCTCTATGCCGACCACTTCCCCTATCGGCAGGTCACCACCGCGCGCGGCGTGCGCCGCTCGCCGATCCACGAGCAATTGAAGGCACGCGGCGCGGTTTTCGGCGAGGTCGCCGGATGGGAACGCGCCAACTGGTTCGCGCGTGAAGGCCAGGAACGCGAATACCGCTATAGCTGGAAGCGGCAGAACTGGTTCGACAACAACCGCGAGGAGCATCTGGCGGTGCGCAACAATGTCGGCCTGTTCGACATGACCTCCTTCGGCAAGATCAGGATCGAGGGGCGCGATGCGCTCGCCTTCCTGCAGCGCCTGTGCGCCAATGATCTCGACGTCGCGCCGGGCCGCATCGTCTATACCCAGATGCTGAACGATCGCGGCGGCATCGAAAGCGACCTCACCATCTCGCGCCTGTCGGAAACCGCCTTCCTGGCGGTCGTGCCGGGAGCCACGCTGCAGCGCGATCTTGCCTGGCTGCGCAAGCATCTCGACGATGAATTCGTGGTCATCACCGATGTGAGCGCAGCCGAATCCGTACTCTGCCTGATGGGACCGAAGTCCCGCGAGTTGATCCAAAAAGTCAGCCCGAACGATTTTTCAAACGAGCACAACCCCTTCGGCACCTGGCAGGAGATCGAGATCGGCATGGGGTTGGCACGTGCCCACCGCGTCACCTATGTCGGCGAACTGGGCTGGGAACTCTATGTCTCGACCGACCAGACGGCCCATGTCTTCGAGACACTGGAGGAAGCCGGCCGAGAGTTCGGCCTGAAGCTCTGCGGCCTGCATACGCTCGATTCTTGCCGTATCGAGAAAGCGTTCCGCCATTTTGGCCATGACATCACCGACGAGGACCACGTGCTGGAAGCCGGCCTCGGCTTTGCGGTAAAGACCGGCAAGGGTGACTTCATCGGCCGCGACGCAGTGCTGGCCAAGAGGCAAGCCGGCCTGTCACGCCGGCTCGTCCAGTTCCGCCTCAAGGACCCAGAGCCACTGCTTTTCCACAACGAGGCGATCGTGCGCGACGGCGAGATCGTCGGCACCATCACTTCGGGCAATTACGGCCATCATCTCGGTGGTGCCATCGGTCTCGGCTATGTGCCCGCAAGGGGCGAGAGCGAGGAGCAGATCTTGTCCTCCGCCTATGAGATCGAGATCGCCGGCGAGCGCTTTGCCACCGAAGCCTCGCTCAAGCCGATGTATGATCCGAAAGCCGAACGAGTACGCATGTAAAGCATCGGACCGGAAAGTGGGGACCGATTTTTCGGAATATTCCGATGCTCAATCAAAGTGCCAACCTGCTGGTCAGAACGCATCCATCCTGGCCATGACCTTCCTCATGAACGCCTTGCGCGAAGCCTCGGTCGAGGAATTCATCGAGTAATGCGCAAGATAGGAAACGGGCGCGCCGGGCTTTACCGTCAGGCGCAGTACCCGCTTCACCAGCTTGCGCGGCGGATCGCCGAGCAGGAAAGCATTGAGGCGGCTGCCGCCATAGGTGGTGACGGCGGCGAGCTTGCGGATCGTGTGCAGCGAGGGCCTGGCCGTCTCACCGACCATCTTGAACGACACGCCCGGCAGGAAGACGCGGTCGAAAAACCCTTTCAGGATGGCTGGATAGCCATAATTCCACACTGGAAAGGTGAGAACCAGCCCTTCCGCCCGGCGCAGCCGCTCGACATAGTCGCGCACGGTTTCGGTATTTTCCGGCACGTCGCGGTAGCGGATGCGCTCCTCGCGGCTCAAGCAAGGCTCGAAACCTTCTGCATAGAGGTCGCAATCATCGACGTCGTGCCCGGCCGCGACAAGCCGCTCGACCACGAGGCGGTGCAATGCCGCATTGAAGCTGGTTTCGACGGGATGGGCATAAAGCACGAGAACGTTCACCCGACGCTCCCGCCAACGCGCTGCAGGCCCTTGAACAGGAAGGTCTTGCTGGAACGGTAGTCGTAGCTGGGGTCTTCCCAGGCGATCATCTTGCCCGGATTGAGCAGCCCTTGCGGGTCCCCCTCACGCTTGAAGGCAAGCTGGATCTCGTCCGTCTGCTTCATGCCGCCCTCTTCCAGCGTATAGCGATGCGGGTTGAAGATCGGGCAGCCGTTTTCCTCATGCAGCCGGATTATCTCTTCCAGCCGCTCCTCCGTGGTGAATTTCACCAGCGGCAGGCCGAAACAGGTGACGTTGCCGTCAAAGCGAACGAATTCCAGATGCGAGAAGACCTCGCCCGGAAACATGGCATCCATCTTCTCCACTAGCGCAAGCTGGTTGGGAAACGGGTAGAGCGATTGCAGGTAAGTGATTGAAGGGTCGACCCGAAGCGCTCGCAGCGTCGTGTGGTTCCAGGCAAGCTCGAAGGCAGGCGGCAGGCCCTTCTTGTCCTCTTCCGTCGCGGCGTTGAACACTACCTCGCCCCCCTCGCGCCTTGTGAAGGCGAGGAAGGCATCCAGCGCATGCGGCGCCACCATCACCAGGCAGATGCTCTGGCCGGGGCGAAAGAAACGCTGATGCCGCTTGAAATAGTCCTGCGGCACCGGGGCTGCGATCGGGGTGATCAGCTTGGTCAGCAGCCCGTCCTGGCAGGCCAGCGCATTGCCGTAACGGGCCGCGCCCATGAAGCCGTCAAAGCCGACGATGACGTCGATCCAGTCATAGGCAGCCGTCAGCGGCATTTCCACTTCGGTGATGATGCCGTTGGTGCCGTAGGCGTGCGTGACCTTGTGCAGGTCCTCGCCGGTCAGGTCCAATATGCGCGGTTCTGCCTGCATAGTGACGACGCGAAGACGCAGCACATTGCCGAAATCGCGCAAGCCGCCGAAATTGATCGAGCCCACGCCACCCGACCCGCCGGCGATGAAGCCACCAATCGACGCAGTATTATAGGTCGAGGGATGCAGCCGCAGTTCCTGGCCCGAATGCGCGCGCGTCGCCCGGTCGATGTCGGCGATGATCGTGCCCGGCCCGCAAACCACGCGCCCCGGGGAGATTGCCGTAATCTCGTTCATCTCCGCCAGCGACAGCACGACACCGCCCGAAAGCGGCATCGCCTGGCCGTAATTACCGGTGCCCGTGCCGCGCGGCGTCACCGGAATCCCCAGCCGATGGCAGGCGGCGAGCACGCGCACCACCTCGGCCTCGTTCCTGGGCGAGACGATCAGGTCGCCGCTGACATGATCCAGCTGCCGTTTCAGCACCGGGCTGTACCAGTAGAAATCGCGGCTCCTCTGCTGGACGATCTTCTCGTTGTCCTCGATCTTCAGCCCGTCGAGCTCGCGTTTGAGTGCGGCAATATCCATCGCGTCAGCCCATCAGATCGTCGAGTTCGGCATAGTCGGGCAGTTCGGCATCGATCGGCCTGCCGCCGCGCACCACAATGCGGCCGGCTTCGGACCGCGACAGAAGCTCCGTCCAGCTGCGCCCCCTGAAGATGATGAAATCCGCCTTGCCGCCGGCATGCAGGGTTCCCGCTGCCTCCAGTCCCATCACCCGCGCCGGGGTCGCAGCCACCGCCTGCGGCCAGTCCCCTACGGGGTGGTCGAAATGCAGGATGCGGGTCGCCATGCGGTAGACCTCATGCATGTCGAGATCGCCATAGGCGTAGAACGGATCGCGCGTATTGTCGGACGCCACGCAGACCGGAATTTCCCGGGCTTTCATCTCATGCAGCAGCGTCACCCCGCGCCAGCGTGGCGTGGTGCCGTCATGGCGGCGGTCCTGCAGGTAGAGATTGCACATCGGCAGCGAGACGGCAGCGATATTGGCGCGTGCGACCTTGTCCAGCGTGTGGAGGACTTCCGCATCGGGTTGGCGCGCCAGCGAGCAGCAATGCCCGACCAGTATCCTGCCCTCGAAGCGGTGGCGCAGGGCAGCCTCGGCAATCTTGCGCAGCGACACGGCGGCAAGGTCGTCGGTTTCATCGGCATGGAAATCGAGGTCGAGGCCATGCGCTATCGCGGTCCGGAAGACGCGGTCGAGCAATTGGTCGAGTTCAGGAACCATATAGGTGACCGTGCCAAGCACGCCCCTCGCCTCAGCCACACGCCTCGCCATCCGGCTGAACCAGCCCTCGTCAGCGACACGCTCGACACCGAACAGGCAGGCGCCCTGTAACTCGATCCGCCCTCGCCAGCGCTCGCGCATCTCCTGGAACACCGGCCAGGAGATCGTCTCCTGCGGCGGGATCGAGTCGATGTGGGTGCGCAGCGCCTTGGTGCCATGGGCATAGGCGCAGCGCAGCGAGAACTCCATGCGCCGGGCAACGTCGCTGGCACTCCAGCGGGCTTCCCGGTCGGCATCGGTCGCCGCCAGCGCCCCGGCGAAAGAGCCGTCGGCGTTGGGGCTGCGCCCCCAGATATGCCCCTTGTCGATATGGGTGTGGCAATCGACGAAACAGGGCAGCACGATGCGGCCCCTAAGATCGATGGTATCGGTCCGGCCTTCCCGCTGGGGCGCAGCAGCCGCGATGCGCTCGATCCAGCCATCCGCAACGTCGAGATCGGCCAGCACGAAGCCATCGGTGTCGGCGAGCGCGGAAAGCCCCGGCGTCAGCGACGCATGCAGGCGGGCGTTGACGAGTTTGAAGGAAGCGGAGGCGGGTATGGAAAGCTCAGGCATCAGACACTCCAATGCCGTGTTCCTTCACGCCCCCCTCTGGCCTGCCGGCCATCTCCCCCTCAAGGGGGGAGATCAGCTTGCACCACGGCTTTCGCCAATCGCCAACGCTGCAGGATCGGTGGAGAGGTTGATGCTGCTGATCTCCCCCCTTGAGGGGGAGATGGCCGGCAGGCCAGAGGGGGGCAACGTAGAGCGAAGATTCCGAAGAACTATCCGAGGAGAACATTATCACCGCTCCTGCTTCAGCGCGCTTTCGTGCCAGCGTCGCAGGATCAGGTGGGCGATCAGCGACAGCACCAGGAAGATGACGATGCCGGCAAGCGAAACCAGGATCAACGCCGCAAAAAGGCGTGGCGCATTAAGCCGGTAGCCCGCCTCGATGATGCGCGAGGCGAGGCCCGAGGACTGGCCTGAGGCACCGGCGACGAATTCGGCCACCACCGCGCCGATCAGCGACAGGCCGCCGGCGATCTTCAACCCGCCGAGGAAATAGGGCATCGCCGCCGGCAGCCGCAGATGCCACAATTCCTGCCATCGGCTGGCCCGGTTGAGCCGGAACAGGTCGCGCAGATTGCGATCGACCGAGTTCAGCCCGAGCGTGGTGTTGGACAGCACCGGGAAGAACGCCACGATCCACGAGCACAGGAGCAGCTTGGCCGTCTGGTTGTCGACATAGATGTTGATCAGCGGAAAGATCGCCACGATCGGTGTCACCTGCAGCACGATGGCGAAGGGAAAGAACGACATCTCCACCCATTTCGACTGGGCGAACAGCACCGCCAGGCCGACACCTCCGACGACAGCCAGAAGCAGGCTGAGAAAAGTGATCTTCAGCGTCACCAGCAGCGAGGAAAACAGCAGCGCCGCATCGGTGTGGATGGTCTGCAGCACCACGCCGGGGCGCGGCAGGATATATTGGGGGATCTCGTTCCAGACGCAGATGCGGTCCCACAGCCAGATCGCCAGTACCATGATGGCCACCGGCAGCACGAAGCTGCCGATCCGCTCCAACTGCTCGCTGCGCAGGCGGCGCGCCTCCTCCGCGTCGAGCACCTGCGCCGGCAGCTTGGTTTCAGTGACCGTCATCGCGCGACCCGCCCGTTGCATTCATGGCAGCACCCAGCACCCCGGATGTGCGCTGGCAAAATGCGGCATAGTCCTGCGAGGTGCGGAACGCCGCATCGCGCGGATAGGCCGCGTCGATCGCAATCTCGTCGAACACGCGGCCGGGACGCGCAGCCATGACGATCACCCGGCTGGACAGGAACACGCTTTCGAACACGCTGTGCGTGACGAAAACCACGGTGAAGCGCTGGTCCTGCCACAGATCGAGCAGGTCGTTGTTGAGGCGAAAGCGCGTGATCTCGTCCAGCGCGGCAAAGGGCTCGTCCATCAAAAGCACACGCGGCCTGGTCACCAGCGCCCGGGCGATCGAGACGCGCATGCGCATGCCGCCGGAAAGCTCGCGCGGCACGGCATTCTCGAAGCCGGAGAGATGGACGCGCTCGAGAAGCTCCATCACCGCGGGCCTGGCCTCGCTGCGCGACACGCCCTTGAGCCTGAGCGGCAGCCAGACATTGTCGAACACGCTCGCCCAGGGCAGCAGCGTCGGCTCCTGGAAAACGAAGCCGACCGAAATGTCCTCGCCGGTCTTCCGATCCCAGTCGATCAGCCCCGTGGTGGGCGCCATCAGCCCGGCAATGATGCGCAGCGCGGTGGACTTGCCGCAACCGGATGGTCCCAGAAGGCTGAGGAAATCGCCTTCGCGGATCGTCATATCGACATCGGCAAGCGCGGTGACGCCATTGGAAAAGGTCTTGCCGACCGAATGCAGGGCCAGGAGGGGCTTTTGTCCCCTGTCCACCTTCGCCATCTGCTCTTTTGTTTTTGAAAGCATCCTGCAGGAGCCAGGATCTATTTCTTCAGATCGAGCCCCACGCCCTTGTTGACGAAATCGAGCGTATAGGCCTTCTTGATGTCGAGCCCTTCGGGAACAACCTTGGCCTTCACCATCTTGCCATAGAAGCTGGCGATGTGCGCGTCGGTCATGGCGCCGATACCGAGCGTCTCGGCCTCACCCGAATCGACGATGCCGTAATCCTTCATCTGCTTGATCGTGAAGGCGATCTGCTCGTCGGTCATGTCGGGATTGTCC
>JBARWP010000627.1:0-17061 GCA_049646905.1 Pseudaminobacter sp.
GGACACGCCCGTCCGCATCGACCAGGGCGCAGGCTGCGACGAGCAGGATCGGCTTGCCGCCTTCTTTCATTATTTCAGACATCTGACGGACGGCGATAATGATAGTGATAGACGGTGGTGAAGCCGAGCGACTCGTACAGGTGTCGGGCGGGGGCGTTGTCCGCCTCCACCTGAAGCCAGGCCTCGCGGGCGCCGCGCAGCCTTGCCCATTTCAATGCTGACAGCACCAGGCGCCTTCCGTGCCCTCTGCCGCGCTCGGCCGGGTCGGTCGCGATCTCGAACAGGCCGGCAAGATCGCCGTCATGGACACATATGGCAGTCGCCAGCGGCCGGTCGCTTTCCAGGACGAACAGCCCGGCTTCGGGCTTGATGGCGCCGATGATTTCCGACAGGCCAGGCCGCAGCAGAGGCGAGGAGCCATGCACTTTGAGCGCCGCGCCGATGAAGCGCCCGATATCCTTGAGCGGTATCTGGTCCATGGCGTCGTTGACGGGAACCGCATCGAGCTGCACCCGCATGACCAGCGATTCCGACAAGGTGCTCCACCCCTCGTCATCCAGATAGCGCGACAGCACCGCGCCCGATAAGGGCGACAGGCGGAAGGTCAGCGGTCTGCCGTAGGCTTCGAACCGCCTTGCGGCGCGGGCGATGCGCTCGGGCAGGTTCTTGACGTCGCTCGGGTCGAGCGGGTTTATGGAGTTCAGCCGCTTGGCCGGATGGCCGGCGGTGAGCCGCACCACCCAGGTGCCGTCATAATGGACGGCCGCTGCCGGCCAGGCGCGAAAGCCCGCCGCCTCGTAGCGCCTCACCCGCGCCAGATCCGGCTTCGTTGGTGCGCTGCCGGCCACCAGCCCTTAGCTCCGGTAGTCGCCGTTGATGGCGACATATTCCTTGGTGAGATCGCAGGTCCAGACGGTGGCCTTGCCCCGCCCGATGCCGATATCGGCGCGAATGACGATCTCGTCGCGCTTCATGTATGCGGAGGTCTCCTCCTCCGAATAGCCCGGATCGCGCTCGCCCTTATGCGCGAGGCGGTTGTCCCCGAACCAGATCGAGAGCAGGTCGCGGTCGGCGGGCTCTCCCGCCTTGCCGACGGCCATGACCACGCGTCCCCAGTTGGCGTCCTCACCGGCAACCGCCGTCTTGACCAGCGGCGAATTGGCGATGGCGAGCGCGATGCGCCTGGCCGAGCGGGCCGATTTCGCGCCCGTCACGGTCACTTCGACCTGCTTGCGCGCGCCCTCCCCGTCGCGCACAACCTGCAGCGCGAGATTTTTCAGGATCTTGTTCAGCGCCCGCTTGAATGGCGCGAGGCGAGCGTCGCCGGCATGCGTGATCGGCGCCACGCCGCGCTTGGCGGCGGCCCCCGTCGCAAACAGAAGCAGCGTGTCGCTGGTCGAGGTGTCGCTGTCCACGGTGACGGCATTGAAGGTCGGGCCAACGCCCTTTGCCAACAGCGCCTGCAGCACCGGCGCATCGATCGGTGCATCGGTGGCAATGAAGGCCAGCATTGTCGCCATGTCGGGTGCGATCATCCCCGCACCCTTGGCAATACCGTTCAGCCTCACCTCGCCGTCGCCGAGCTTGACGGTGGCGGTGGCGACCTTGGGATATGTATCCGTGGTCATGATGGCCTTGGCCGCCTCGGTCCACAGGTCGGGCCGGGCATCCTTGACCATGCCCGAAAGCAGGTGGGTGAAACGGTCGGCGTCGAGCGGCTCGCCGATCACGCCGGTGGACGCCAAGAAAACATCGCCGGGCGTGCAGCCGGCAGCTTGCGCCGCGGCCTTGCCGGTTGCAGCAGTCGACTCACGGCCTTTCTTACCGGTGAAGGCATTGGCGTTGCCTGAATTCACGACCAGTACGCGCGCCCGGCCGCCCGAAAGGTTGGCGCGACAGAAATCGACCGGCGCGGACGGACATTTTGAACGGGTGAACACGCCGGCAACCGTGGTGCCGGGATCGAAGACCATCGTCAGCAGGTCGGTGCGGTTCTTGTACTTGATGCCCGCTTCGGCGGTGGCAATGCGCACGCCTTCTATGGCAGGCATCTTGGGATATTTTGACGGCGCGAGCGGCGAAATCGTCTCGGACATGGCATCTCGATCGGAAGAAATAAAGAAACCTTGCAGATGTGCCCGATACCGCAAGCCCGCGCAAGGCGGATCACGGTAGCGGGCAGGTCGTCATGAAGCGGTGAAGCCGGTACTTCCCGCTATTGTGCCATGGCGTCGATCGCCTTCTTGAGCTCCGGGTCGGCGACCTCCACCTTGGCGGCGCCGCGCAGCGACTTGACCAGCTCGAAATACTTGTCGCGCAGAAGCAGCGAATGCACCTGGTCCTTGACCTGCTCGAAAGCCGGCGGCTGCTTGGTACGCTTGTCCTCGACCTTGATGACATGGAAGCCGAACTGGCTCTGCACAGGCTCCTTGCTATAGGAGCCGACATCGAGCGCAAACGCCGCCTGCTCGAACTCGGGCACCATCTGGCCCGGTCCGAAATAGCCGAGATCGCCGCCCTGGGCAGCCGAGCCGTCCGAGGATTTCTCCTTGGCGACGTCCTCGAACTTGGCACCGTCGTCGAGCTGCTTGATGACGGCTTCCGCTTCTTCCTTGGTCTTCACCAGAATATGACGAGCCTTGACCTCGTTGACCGCGGGGGCGGCAGCCATCTCCTTGTCGTACCGGGCGCGGATATCCTCATCCGTGATCTTCTTGCCGACTTCCGCATCCACCACCGCGCTATGCAAGGCACGCTCGCGCAGGAAGGTCATGCGCCGCTGGAAGTCCTGCTCCTTGTCGAGGCCCTTGGCTTCGGCCTCGGCAGCAAGAAGCCGGATTTCTATCGTTGCCGACAGGGCCGCCGCGCGGCGCTGCTCGGGCGGAAGCCGCGAAAACTGCTGGTCCAGGTCATCCTCGGCGATCTTGAGATCGGCTTCGGTGATCGGCTTGCCGTCGATCGTCGCCACCACCGCTTCGGGATCGGCCGGGGTCGCGGCAGGCGCAGCCGGCGCCGGTGTTTCTTGCGCCAGGCCCTGCGAAACCGGTGCAGCCGCAAGCGCAAACAACATGCCGAGGCCGGCAACCGATGCGCGTCGAATGGAAAAGGGCATCAAAAATTCTCCGTGGGGGTTGGCAGAGCCTTCAGGCCGGCACAAATATGGCCAAATTCGGCACGGCTCCCGTCAACGCTGCCACGTTGACATCGTCTGTGCCCCCTCTTATCTGTCCATCGGCTTGGCGTCCAGAGCCGTTTCAGGGCGTCTTTGTTGTCTGGACCTGTTCTGGCAATCGCCGCGGACTTGCCGGCGTACAGTCGGGAAATACAAACTGAAAGGCCTCTTGATGGTCAGCTTTGGCGGCATCGCCCGCAAGATTTTCGGCTCCTCCAATGACCGCCGCGTGAAGTCCAAGCGGCCACGCGTCGAAGCCATCAACGCCATGGAAAACGAGCTGCGCGCGCTGTCCGACGACGAGCTGCGCGCCCGCACCGAGCAATTCCGGGAAGACATCGCCAACGGCACGAGTCTGGATGACCTGCTCATCCCGGCATTCGCCACGGCGCGAGAGGGCGCGAGGCGCGTGCTTGGCATGCGGCCCTTCGACGTCCAGCTCATCGGCGGCATCGTGCTTCATTCCGGCGGCATCGCCGAGATGCGCACCGGTGAAGGCAAGACGCTGGTCGCGACCCTGCCGGTCTATCTCAACGCCCTTGCCGGCAAGGGCGTGCATGTCGTCACCGTCAACGACTATCTCGCCAGGCGCGACTCCGAATGGATGGGCCGCATCTACAAGTTCCTCGGCCTTTCCGTCGGCGTGATCGTCCATGGCATGAGCGATGAGGAACGGCGCGAGGCCTATGCCTGCGACGTCACCTACGCCACCAACAACGAGCTGGGCTTCGACTATCTGCGCGACAATATGAAATATGAGCGCGCCCAGATGGTCCAGCGCGGTCACAACTACGCGATCGTCGACGAGGTCGACTCCATCCTGATCGACGAGGCGCGCACGCCCCTGATCATTTCCGGTCCGCTCGAGGACCGTTCGGAAATGTACAACACCATCGACACCTTCATTCTCCAGCTCGGCCCGGAGGATTACGAGGTCGATGAGAAGCAGAAGACGGCGATCTTCACCGAAGGCGGCACCGAGAAGCTGGAAAACCTGCTGCGCGAGGCCGGCCACCTCAAGGGTGAGTCGCTTTATGACGTGGAAAACGTCGCCATCGTCCACCACGTCAACAACGCGCTGAAGGCGCACCGCCTGTTCCAGCGCGACAAGGACTATATCGTGCGCAACGGCGAGATCGTCATTATCGACGAGTTCACCGGCCGCATGATGCCGGGACGCCGCTATTCGGAAGGGCTCCACCAGTCCCTGGAAGCCAAGGAACACGTGACCATCCAGCCGGAGAACCAGACGCTGGCTTCGGTGACGTTCCAGAACTATTTCCGCATGTATGACAAGCTCGCCGGCATGACCGGCACGGCTTCGACCGAGGCGGAGGAGTTCGGCAACATCTACGGGCTCGAGGTGACGGACATCCCGACCAACAAGCCGGTCGCCCGCATCGACGAGGACGACGAGGTCTATCGGACCGAGGAGGAAAAATACCAGGCGATCGTGCGCGAGATCCGCGATGCCCATGCCAGGGGACAGCCCACGCTGGTGGGCACGACCTCGATCGAGAAATCCGAACAGCTCGCCGCGCGCCTGCGCAAGGACGGCTTCAAGGATTTCGAGGTTCTCAACGCCCGCCACCATGAGCGTGAGGCGTCCATCGTTGCACAGGCCGGCAAGCCAGGTGCCATCACCATTGCCACCAACATGGCCGGCCGCGGTACTGACATCCAGCTCGGCGGCAATGCCGAGATGCGCATAGCCGAAGAACTTGGCGACATGCCGGAAGGACCCGAGCGCGAGGCGAAGGAAAAGGCGATACATGACGACATCGCCGTGCTGAAGGAAAAGGCGCAGGCCGCCGGCGGACTTTACGTGCTTGCCACCGAGCGCCATGAAAGCCGCCGCATCGACAACCAGCTGCGCGGCCGTTCGGGCCGGCAAGGCGATCCCGGCCGCTCGAAATTCTTCCTCTCGCTCCAGGACGACCTGATGCGCATCTTCGGCTCTGACCGGATGGACGGCATGCTGCAGAAGCTCGGCCTGAAGGAAGGCGAGGCGATCATCCATCCCTGGATCAACAAGGCGCTGGAGAAGGCCCAGAAGAAGGTCGAGGCGCGCAACTTCGACATCCGAAAGAACCTGCTGAAATACGACGACGTCATGAATGACCAGCGCAAGGTCGTCTTCGGCCAGCGCATCGAATTGATGGAAGGAGAAAACCTCTCCGAGACCGTCGCCGAGATGCGGCAGGACGTGATCGACGATCTGGTCGCCCAGCACATTCCCGAAAACGCCTATTCCGAGCAGTGGGATGCGGCAGGCCTGCATCAGGCGGTGATCCAGTATCTCAATCTGGACCTGCCGATCGAGGAGTGGGTCAAGGAAGAAGGCATCGCCGAGGACGACATCCGCGACCGGATCACGCAGCAGGCCAATGCCGCTGCCGAGGACCGCGCCCGCCGCTTCGGTCCCGAGGTCATGGCCTATGTCGAACGCTCGATCGTACTGCAGACGCTCGATCACCTCTGGCGCGAGCATCTGGTCAACCTCGAGCATCTGCGCTCGGTCGTCGGCTTCCGCGGCTACGGCCAGCGCGATCCCCTGAACGAATACAAGTCCGAGGGCTTCGAGCTCTTCCAGACCATGCTGGGGAACCTGCGCCAGGCGGTGACGGCACAATTGATGCGCGTCGAGCTTGTCCGTGAGGCTGCGGAAGCACCGCCGCCACAGGCGCCCGACACCTTCGGGCATCATATCGACGAAACCACCGGCGAGGACGCTTTCGGCAACGCGGCTACCGCAGTGCTCGACGATGCGCGCATGGTGGCACCGGAGGACCGCGACCCGCAGAACCCGCAAACCTGGGGCAAGGTCGGCCGCAATGAGCCATGCCCTTGCGGTTCAGGCAAGAAGTTCAAGCACTGCCACGGCGCCTTCGTATAGGGCGCCTCGCATCCATTGATTGGACTACGGACCGGCCAGCGCCGGGCCGTAGTCGTTTCGCAAGCCGAACCGTTTCTTAAACACTCTCACCTATGACCCGGGAGAACGGATCCGGAGTGTAGGGAGTGCGGTTTTCCGCGGCATCGACGGCTGAGCGACTCTTGCCCGCGCGCCTGGCGTCACGGGCCAGGCCGCTGCTTGGCGCGATCGATGCGGCGCTGTTCACCGCCGACGAGCGCGGCCAGGCCGGCCGCATGTCGCTGATCGCCTTCGTCATCCGCATCGTCAATGCCGCAATCGCCTTTGTCAGCCAGGTGCTGCTTGCCCGCTGGATGGGCAGCTTCGAATACGGCATCTTCGTGCTGGTCTGGGTGACGATGGTGATCGTCGGCAACCTCTCCTGCCTCGGTTTCCACACCTCGATCATCCGCTTCATTCCCGAATATCGCGCCAAGGGAATGCTGCCGGAATTGCGCGGCGTGCTACTCACCAGCCGCCTGTTCGTGCTGGCGGCTTCCACGCTCCTGGCCGGCATCGGAGCGCTCGGGATCTGGCTGCTCTCCGAGACCATCGCGAGCTACTACGTCGTACCCTTCATCCTCGGCGTCATCTGCATGCCGATGATTGCCCTGTCGGACGTCCTGCAAGGCATATCGCGCGCGCATTCCTGGGCGCTCTCGGCGCTCTCGCCCACCTATCTGACCAGGCCTATCCTCATCCTCGTTTTCATGGCGGCGGCCCTGCTGGCAGGCTATGCGCCCACGGCCGTCACCGCCGTCATCGCAACCATCCTCGCCACCTACACCACCACCATCATCCAGCTGGTCACCGTTACCGGCCGCGTCGACCGCCGGGTCACGGCCGGGCCACGCAAGTCTCATCTGCGCCAATGGCTGGTCATCTCGCTGCCGATCTTCCTGGTTGAAGGCTTTTTCTTCATCCTGACGAATGCCGATGTGCTGATGGTCGGCTTCTATCTGAGCCCGGACGATGTGGCCGTCTATTTCGCGACCGTAAAGACGCTGGCATTGGTGCATTTCGTCTATTTCGCGGTCAAGGCGGGCGTCGCCCAGCGCTATGCCCAGTTCACCCACGGCGATACGGCACGACTGGCGGCCTTCGCACGGGAAACCGTCTCCTGGACGTTCTGGCCATCGCTCATCATGGCCCTGGTGGTCCTGGCGCTCGGCAAGCCGATCCTGCTGCTGTTCGGGCCGGGCTTCGACGCCGGCTATCCGCTCTTGTTCCTGCTGGTGTTTGGGGTCGTCGCACGCGCAGCGATCGGCCCCTGCGAAAGCCTGCTGACGATGAGCGGCAACCAGAATGTCTGCGCCCTGGTCTATGCCCTTACCCTGGCGCTCAATGTCGGGCTCAACATGGCCTTCATCCCGCATTTCGGCCTTTGGGGCGCGGCAATCGCCACATCCGTCGCCATGTGTTTCGAGGCCGCCGTCCTTGCCTTCACCGTCTGGCGCAAGCTTGGCATAGCGATGGCGATCTTCATGCCGGCGACCCGGACACAGGGAGGAGTTTGATGGCGGCAGTGCCCCTTCTGGAGGAAACAAGCGGCGGCCCCGCCGGCACGATGATTTCCGGCCTCGCCGATTTCGACATGCCGGCCGAACGGCCGCAGATCGAACTCATCCAAAACCACAGGCCACTGCGCCGGCTATCGATCTACCCGGCATCGGCAGGCTTCGACCTGATCGAGGAGTTGGATCACCTCTGCGCCAGGACGATCGAGCCCAACGTCTTCTTCAATCCGCGCTTCCTCGCCCCGGCAATGCCGCGCCTGGAAGACCGGGAGGTGCGGCTCGCCGTCATCCGCGATGGCGACGATTACCGGAACCGGCTGCGCCTTCTGGTCCCCTTCTCGATCGAAAAGCCGGTCGGGCCGCTGGGCGTGCCCATCCTGCGCACCTGGTCGAGCCCTTTTGGTCCTCTCGGAACCCCGCTGATCGACCGCGACGATCCTGCCGGCGTGATCGAAGATTTCTTCGCCATGCTGTCGCGCCCGCATCTGAAATTGCCGAAAGTGTTCGTGCTGCCCGATATGCGGCTCGATGGCCCGGTAGCCGGAACCCTGCGCACAGTGGCCGAAACACGCGGGCTGCCTCTGGTCACCACCGATCCGGCCGAGCGGCCGTGGCTCGAAAGCGAGCTCGAGGGCGACGATTATTTCAAGGAGTCGCTGCGCGCACATCATTACCGGGAGTTCCGCCGGCTCAAGCGCCGGCTGGCCGAGCATGGCCTGCTGGAGCATGTCGTGATGCGCAGGCAGGAGGACGTCCGCCATGGCATCGAGACCTTCCTGACCCTGGAGGCCGCCGGTTGGAAAGGCCGGCGGCGCACCGCCATGGCGATCGACCGCTACCGCGCCGCCTTCGCGCGCGAGGCGGTGCATCTGCTGGCCGAGCAGGATATGTGCCGCATTCATTCGCTGACGCTGGATGGCGAGGTCATCGCCTGCCTGGTGGTCTTCATCGAGGCCGGCATCGCCTACACCTGGAAGACGGCTTATGACGAGCGCTTCGCCGCCTATTCTCCCGGCACGCTGCTCATGATCGAGGTGACCAGGCAGCACCTCGACGACCCGAACATCACGATGACGGACTCCTGCGCCGTGCCGGACCACCCGGTGATGAGCCGGCTATGGTCCGAGCGCAAGCCGATAGGAACGGTCGTCGTCGGCCTGACGCCCCGTGCCGACAAAGCCGCGCGCCAGGCGGCATCGCAACTGCATCTCTACCGCGAGACCCGCAACGTGGCGCGTATTCTGCGCAACCGGGTGAGAGGCCTGATTAAAAGGCGGCCCTGATCCAGGGCACCGGGCCGAAAGTCGATTGGCGTTAAAGCCCGGCCTCCCGCTTGGCGCGATCGCGGAAGATGCGGCGGATGACCTTGCCGCTGGTGGTCAGCGGCATGGAATCGACGAACTCGACCTCGCGCGGATATTCATGCGCCGAAAGCCGTTCGCGCACCCACATCTTGATGTCGTCGACCAATACCTCGTCACCGGCAAAACCATCCTTCAGCACCACATAGGCTTTCACGATCTCCGTACGTACGGCATCGGGCTTGCCGACAGCCGCCGCGAGCGCGACGGCCGGATGCCCGGTCAGGCAATCCTCGATCTCGCCGGGGCCTATGCGGAACCCGGCCGAGGTGATGAGATCGTCGTCACGACCGACGAAATGAACATAGCCATCCTCGTCCTCGACGCCCTGGTCGCCTGTCGTCATCCAGTCGCCGATGAATTTCTTCGCCGTCGCTTCCGGATTGCGCCAATATTCGAGGAACATCACCGGGTCAGGCCGCTGCACGGCAATCTCACCCACCTTGCCGGGTCCAAGCCGGCGGCCGCCCTCGCCGATCACCGCCACGACATGGCCGGGAACCGGCTTGCCGGTCGATCCGCCCCGGCTGACGCCGAGCGCGGCTGACGCCGACAGCACGAAGTTGCACTCGGTCTGGCCGTAGAACTCGTTGACCTTCATGCCGAGCTCGGCCTGCGCCCACTCATAGGTCTCGCGCCCGAGCGCCTCGCCGGCCGAGCCGATCGTGCGCAGGTCGAGCCTGAAACGGTTGCGGATACCCGTCATGCTTTTCAGCATCCGCAGCGCGGTCGGCGGAATGAAGGCATTGCGCACGCGCATTTTCTCGACCAGGCCCAGGGCCACTTCCGGGTTGAACTTGTCGAACCGGCCGGAAACGACAGGCACGCCGAAATAGAGCGCCGGCAGCAGCGCGTTGAGCAGGCCGCCGGCCCAGGCCCAGTCGGCAGGCGTCCACATCAGGTCGCCCGGTTGCGGCAGGAACTCATGTGCCATGCGGATGCCCGGCAAATGGCCAAGAAGCACGCGATGGCCGTGCAGGGCGCCCTTCGGCGGCCCGGTCGTGCCGGAAGTGAAGATCATCATCGCCGGATCGTCGGGGGTGGTGTCTTCGGCGGCAAAGTCCTGCGCATGGCCGGCCACGATGCGATGGAAGTCCAGTGCTCCACCCTCGGCCCCGTCGATCGAGACAACGGTTTCGAGATCGCTCAGGCGGTCCTTGATCCTGCCGAGCTTGGCCACGCCGCCGGAATTGGTGATCACCGCCTTCACGCCAGCCGTCTGCAGCCGGTATTCCAGCGCTTCGACGCCGAACAGAAGCGCAAGCGGCACGGCAATGGCGCCGAGCTTGTAGATCGCGACATGGGCGATTGCCGTCTCGAAGCTCTGCGGCAGGAGCAACGCGACCCGATCACCCCGAACGACGCCGAGCGATTTCAGGCCATTGGCCAGGGCGTTCGATCTGGCTGTCAGTTCGCCATAGCTCAGCCGGGCAGGCTCCCCGTCGGCCCGGTAGTCGAAAAGCGCGACCCGATCCGGTTCACGCGCGGCCCAATGATCCGACACGGCCGTGCCGATATTGAACCGCTCCGGAATCTCCCAGCGGAAGTTTCCGTAGAACGATGCATAGCTGACATATCGTTGAAGCATGAACCATCGTCCGCGCCGCAGCGCGATGAACCCAGGCGCCGGGCGGCACCGTCTGCTGAACTATATGCTGCAGTGCGGTAGCGTCAACGGAATCATGCGGTGGCTACCGTATCGTGGGGCTTGCCACCGCCTCCTTGGGCCGCTTGGCCAGCTTATCCGCTCGTACGGCGGCCTGCTCGCATTTGCGGCGGAACTCCTCCACCTCGGCTTCCGTCAGGTGTTCTATCCCGATGAAGCGGTTCTCGGCCTTGCCGACCCGGATCAGCTCGTCGAGCTTGGCCTGTATGGCTGCGCCATCGCGGTTTTGCGTGTTCTGGATGAGGAAAACCATCAGGAAGGTGATGATGGTCGTGCCGGTATTGATGATGAGTTGCCAGGTGTCGGAGAAACCGAAAAGCGGGCCGCTTGCCGCCCAAGCCACCACGATCGTACAGCAAAGAATGAAGGCGGACGGCTTGCCGGCCGCGTGAGCGACCTGGTTGGAAATCGCCGTAAACACCCTGTCGAACGACATTTGCAAAACCTGTCAGAGGTGCGAACGGCGTGAAGTCTAGGCCGGCACGCTCGCAGAACGGGACTGAAGTAGAATCGTTCCGTCGGTCACCCGTGCGAGGCCAATTGCACGTAGAGGTTTCGCTAAGTTTGGTGAGGTAGGGTCCCCAGCGCAATTCAACCTGCGCAAATTTTCGACCAAATCTACCGCGCTTCAGGACCGCATGAGCCAGATCCGTCCCTTTGCCGCTGCAGATATCCCGATCGTCGCGGATATGTTCCAGCGGATCCTCCGCAAGACGGACCGTCCGGCGACACAATCCCTGCGTGCCTATCTCGGCGAGATATTTCTCGATCCGCCGGATTTCGATCCGGACATCGTGTCATTGGTCCATGAGCGCGCCGATGGAAGCGTATCCGGCTTTCTCGGGGCACTGCCGCTGCCGATGGAACTGGACGGGAAAAGGCTTAGCGCGGCCGTATGCGGCACCATGATGGTCGATCGGTATGCGGAAGACCCGTTTGCCGGCGCCAGGCTGTTGCGGGCATTCCTGGCCGGCCCGCAGGACCTCTCCGTCACCGAAACGGCCAACGACGTGTCGACCGCCATGTGGCGCAAGATGCGGGCGGCCGTCCTGCCCGACTACAGCCTCGAATGGCTCCGGGTGATCCGCCCGGCCGGTTTTGCCACGGCTCTGGCGGCAAGCCGCTGTCGCGCGGCAGGCATGCTTGCGCCACTGGCGCGCCCTCTCGACGCCTTGCTGCATCGGCGCGGCAAGGACAGGGAACCGCAATGGTCGCATGTCGCGCCGAACGACCGGAACGGCGCCTTCCGGGACGAGGAGGCCGATGAAGAGCGCGCGCTGGAACTCTTTCCAGCGCTGACGGCGCATTTTCCCTTGCGTCCGCAATGGCAAGTCGAGACGCTGCGCGCCAGGATCGCGCATGCGAGGCGAAAGGCGAATTACGGCGATTGCGTCAGGCGGGTGGTGACGACACGGGACGGGCGCGCGGTCGGGCTGTTCCTCTATTACGGCAACAGGGGCGGCATCGGCCGGGCGGTGCAGATTCTCGCTGCGCCAGGCCAGGAGGGTGCGGTCATCGACAGGATGATCGACCATGCCGCAAGCCGCGGCCTGGTGGCGCTGCGCGGACGGGTCCAGCCGGCCTTGCTCGACGCGATGATTGGGCGCCGCATCGGCTTCCTGCACGCCTCCTCCAGCATCGTGCATGCGCGCGACCCCGCATTGATCGATCTTTTCCGATCCGGGAAGGCATTCCTCAATGGTTTTGCGGGAGAGTCCTGGGCGCGGCTGATCGGCGACAGCTTCGACTAGCCACAGACGGGGCCTTTCATTCCATGTGCGGCATTGCGGGATATTGCGGTCAGGGCGTCGACCCGGAAGGAGCAGAAGCGCTGCTGTCGCGCATGACCGACGCGATCGCCCATCGCGGACCGGACGATACCGGCATCCATGTCGGCAGGGAAGCCGGACTCGGTCACCGCAGACTGTCCGTCGTGGGTATCGCCGACGGCCACCAGCCAATGGCAAGTGCCGATGCCAGCCTATGCATCAGCTTCAACGGCGAAATCTTCAACCATATCGAGTTGCGCGAAGCACTGGCGGCGAAGGGCCATGTCTTCAGGACAAGCTCCGACACCGAAGTCATCCTCCATCTCTACCAGGAGATGGGGCCGGACTGCGTCACGCAGTTGAATGGCGATTTCGCCTTCGGCCTCTGGGACGCCCCCCGCAAGCGCATGATGCTCGCGCGCGACCGCATGGGCGTGCGGCCGCTGTTTCATACCCGGCACCAGGGCACGCTTTATTTCGCCTCCGAGGTGAAAGCGCTGCTCGCGGTTCCCGGCATCACCGCCGGGATCGACCCGATCGCGCTCGACCAGATTTTCACGCTGTGGGCGCCGCTCGCGCCCCGAACCATCTTCAAGGGCATAGCCGAGCTTCCGCCGGCGCATCTCATGCTGGTTGAGGGCGGGCAGGTCACGATCCGCCCCTACTGGAAGCTCGAATTCCCCGATCGTGGTGACGCCGATCACTCGCGATCCCAGGAAGACATTGCAGGGCAATTGCGCGCTCTGCTGGAAGACGCGACACGCATCCGTCTTCGCGCCGATGTGCCGGTGGGCTCCTACCTCTCCGGCGGGCTCGATTCCTCACTGATCTCGGCACTGGCGGCACCCATGGTGCCTGCCGGCCTGCGCACCTTCTCCGTGACCTTCGACGGCACCGAATATGACGAAGGTCCGTTCCAGCAGGCGATGGCCGGGCATCTGGGAACCCGGCACGCCGCCATTGCCTGCCGCCCGGGCGATATCGCCCGCAGCTTCCCGCAAGTGGTGCGCCATATGGAGCAGCCGGTGCTGCGCACCGCCCCTGCCCCGCTCCATCTGCTGGCAGGCCTGGTGCGCGAACAAGGCCTCAAAGTGGTGCTGACCGGCGAAGGAGCCGACGAAATCTTCGCCGGCTACGACCTCTTCAGGGAGGCTCGCCTGCGCCGCTTCTGCGCGCGCCAGCCGGCGTCACCCATCCGGCCCCTGCTGTTTCGCAAGCTCTATCCCTACCTGCCGGGCCTTGCCCAGCAGACGCCGGCCTATCTCGCCGCATTCTTCAATGTCGAGCCGGATACCTTGGCCGATCCGCTCTATTCGCACCGTCCGCGCCTGCGCAATACGGCCGCCGCAAAGATGTTCTTTTCGGCGGAACTGCGCGACGCCATCGGCGCCTATGATGCCGCGGAAGAACTTGCCGCTAGTCTGCCACAAGCCTTTGCTCGCTGGGACCCGCTGCACCAGGCGCAATATATCGAAACCTCCTTCCTGCTGCCCGGCTATATCCTGTCCAGCCAGGGCGACCGCGTGGCCATGGCAAGCGGCGTCGAAGGCCGTTTCCCTTTCCTCGACCATCGGCTGGTCGAGTTCGCCACCCGCATTCCGCCCAACATGAAGCTCAGCGGTTTGAGGGAAAAGCACATCCTCAAGAAGGCGGGCAAAGGCCTCGTGCCCGCCTCGATCATCGCCCGCGACAAGCAGCCTTACCGCGCGCCGGAAAGCCAGTCCTTCCTCGGCAGCCAGGCCCCTTCCTATGTGTCGGAATGCCTGTCGACCGACGCCATCCGGCAGGCTGGACTGTTCAATGCGTCCCTGGTCGAAAGGCTCGTCCAGAAGGGCCAGCGCCGACCCATGACCGGATTTCGCGACAACGCGGCTTTCGTCGGCATTCTTTCAACGCAACTTTGGGTGGACAGCTTCGTCAGGAAGCAGTCAGCACGCCCGATCAACCAGACCGCAGCCTGACCGAAGGGGGATATAATGGCCAGTTCCGTGGAAACCGACATCAGGGCATTCATCGTCGAGAATTTCCTGTTCGGCGATGAAAGCTACGCCCTGGCCGGCGAGACATCGCTGATCGACAACGACCTCATCGATTCGACCGGGATTCTCGAACTGGTCACCTTCCTGGAGGAGCGTTTTTCGATCCACGTCGCCGATGCCGACATCGTGCCCGCCAATCTGGATTCGATCGCGCGTATCGACGCCTTTGTGAACGCCAAGCTGGGCGAGAGCGCGGCGGCCTGAAGCCATGCCGGGAAGCCCACGCGTCGAAGATTTCCTGCGCCGCAGCGCGGCAGCCCATGGTGACAAGACGGTTCTGGTCACCAGGGACCGGCGGCTCACCTATGCGGAACTCGACGATCTGTCGGACAGGCTGGCGGCCTTCCTGCAGACGCAGGGCATCGAGCACAACGACCGCGTGGTCGTCTTCATGGACAATGGCTGCGAGGCAGCCGTCTCCATCTATGCGGCGCTCAAGGCCGGCGCCGTCTTCGTGCCCGTCAATCCTTCGACCAAGGCAGAGCGGCTCGGTTTCGTCCTGCGCAATTGCCGTGCGCGAGCCATCCTGACACAAGCACGGCTTCAGCCGGTTGCCTCTGCCGCTTCCACCAACGCGCCTTCCCTCAAGCTCACCATTGCCGCTGGAGGCGAACGGTCAGCCCGCGACGCCATCTCCTTCGAGAGCTGCCTCTCCGAAACCGCCTCGCCCGTGCATCATGACGGCACCGACGAAGACCTCGCGCATCTCATCTACACCTCGGGTTCCACCGGCGAGCCCAAGGGCGTGATGATGACGCATCGCAATGTCGAGGCGGCGGCCAATTCCATCACCACCTATCTCGGCAGCCGGACCGACGACATCGTGCTGAGCGCCCTGCCGCTCGCCTTCGGCTACGGGCTGTACCAGCTCATCATGGCGGTCAGGATCGGCGCAACGCTGGTGCTGGAAAAATCCTTCGCCTTCCCGCACGCCGTCTTCGAAACCATGCGCACCGAACGGGCAACGGCCCTGCCGCTGGTGCCGACCATGGCGGCTCTCATCCTGCAGATGAAGGATTTGCAGCCGGGCGCCCTGCCCGATCTGCGCTACATCACCAGTGCCGCCGCACCGTTGCCGCCGGACCATATCGGGCGCCTGCGCGAATTGCTCCCAGGCGTCCGGCTCTATTCCATGTACGGCCAGACCGAGTGCATGCGCGGCACCTATCTGCCGCCCGAGGAACTGGATCGCCGCCCCGAATCGGTCGGCATCGCAATTCCCGGAACGGAAGCCTTCATCGTCGACGAGCAGGGCAAGCATGTCGGCCCAGATACGATCGGCGAGCTCGTCATTCGCGGCCCGCATGTCATGCAGGGCTATTGGGAAGACGCGACCGCGACCGCACATGCGCTGCGTGCCGGTCGCAACGCTTCGGAACGGGAACTTCACACCGGCGATCTGTTCCGCGCCGACGCGGACGGCTTTCTCTATTTCGTCAGCCGCAAGGACGACATCATCAAGACGCGCGGCGAAAAGGTCGCACCGAAGCAGGTGGAGACAGTGCTTCACGCCTGCCCGGGCGTCGCCGAGGCGCTGGTGATCGGCCTCGATGATCCGGTCCTCGGCAAGGCCATCCACGCCCTGGTCGTCCGCTCGGATGCTGGCCTTGCCGAGCGTGAGGTCATTCGCCACTGCGCGCGCCATCTGGAAGATTTCATGGTGCCGAAATCGGTGAAGTTCCGCATCAGCCTGCCACGAACGGACAGCGGCAAGGCCAGCCGCCGCCTCGCCGCCAAGTCAATGGAAACCGCTTCATGAATATCAGCCCGACAAACCGCAGCCCGGCCTTTTCGCCGGCCACGCTCGAGATCGACCCCGCAGCCGAGAGCGACAGGATCGCTGCTGCGTTGCGCGAACAACTGCGCGCCATGCGCAAGCGCGGCCTCGTCCTGGGTCTGTCAGGCGGCATCGATTCAAGCGTCTGCGCCGCATTGGCGGTCAAGGCGCTGGGGGCGAGCAAGGTCTTCTGCCTGTTCATGCCGGAAAATGATTCGGACCCCGAGAGCCTGCGCCTCGGCAAGCTCGTCGCCGAGACCTACGGCATCGAGGCCCACACCGAAAACATCGGGCCGACGCTCGACGCCATGGGCTGCTACGCCAGCCGCGATGCCTTCATTCGCGAAATCGTGCCGGACTACGGGCCGGGCTGGGCCTCCAAGATCGTGCTCGCCAACGCGCTAACCACCGACGGCTACAATATCTCCTATCTCGTGGTGCAGGCTCCGGATGGAGTCACGCAGAAGCTGCGCATGCCGCCCTCGGTCTATCTCGGCATCGTCGCCGCCACCAACATGAAGCAGCGCACCCGCAAGCAGCTGGAATATTTCCATGCCGACCGGCTGAACTATGCCGTCCTGGGCACGCCGAACCGGCTCGAATACGACCAGGGGTTCTTCGTCAAGAACGGCGACGGCGCAGCCGACGTGAAGCCCATCGCTCATCTCTACAAATCGCAGGTCTACCAACTCGCCGCCCATCTCGGCGTGCCAGCGGAAATCCAGGCGCGGCCGCCGACGACCGACACCTATTCGCTGGCGCAGACGCAGGAGGAATTCTACTTCGCCCTGCCCTATCGGCAGATGGACCTGTGCGTCGACGGCCTGGACAATGGGATCGGCGCCG
>JBARWP010000628.1:0-2109 GCA_049646905.1 Pseudaminobacter sp.
GACTTCGCGTGGATCGGCGGTGCCGAATGCCGGATCGACCGGCGGCGGCCGGCGCACGAAGGGCGGCGAGGAGCCCGACGCCGGAATGGAACCGCAGCCGCAGGGCTAGTTTACTGTCCGCATGAACTATCGCGCCGGCCCCAAGCGGCCGGCGTTTGATTTGCTGCCGGCAGCGTCGATCAACAATTGTGGCAGCCCGGCTGCCACAATTCCTAACGGATGCCTGATGCCACCAGCCAAGACGGTCTGCCTGTTGCTGACGGATGCCGCGCGGAGCCTGTGGGGAAAACCGGATTCGTCACGCGATTTGCTTTCCCCTTGGCCAAGAGCTTGGCATGATGCGAGGGAAAGTCGGCAAGTAGAAACCAGGCTGGATGTGACCGGTTGGTGACGTTGCCAAACAAAAAGGCGAAAACCGAAAGCCTTTCTAAGGATTCGTAACAAATAATCATATAATGTGATGTCGGGTGCCCTCCCTGTTGTGGCAAAAGCGGCACCGGGAGCGAGTTTCGCCGGGGACAGATAAGCGCATGACGAGAAGATATTTCGGAACCGATGGAATCCGGGGACGGGCCAACAAATTTCCGATGACTGCCGAGATCGCCATGAAGGTGGGCATGGCGGCCGGTCTTTCCTTCCAGCGCGGCAACCACCGCCATCGTGTCGTGCTCGGCAAGGACACGCGGCTTTCCGGCTACATGATCGAAAACGCCATGGTGGCGGGCTTCTGCGCGGCGGGCATGGATGTGTTCCTGCTCGGGCCGGTGCCGACACCGGCTGTGGCCATGCTCGCCCGTTCGCTGCGCGCCGATATCGGGGTGATGATCTCGGCTTCGCACAACGCCTATTACGATAACGGCATCAAGCTGTTCGGGCCCGATGGCTACAAGCTGTCGGACGAGATCGAAGCGCGCATCGAAGCGCTGCTGGACGAGGACGTCGATATCGCGCTGGCCGATGCGGACGGGCTCGGCCGGGCTAAGCGCGTCGATGGCGTGCATGACCGCTATATCGAGTTTGCCAAGCGCACCCTGCCGCGCTCGATGTCGCTGACCGGCCTGCGGGTGGTCATCGACTGCGCCAACGGCGCCGCCTACAAGGTCGCACCGGCCGCGCTGTGGGAACTCGGCGCCGAGGTCATCGCCATCAATGACGAGCCGAACGGCTTCAACATCAACGACGAATGCGGCTCCACGCACCCGGCCAGCCTGGCCAAGAAGGTCTATGAGGTCCGCGCCGATATCGGTATCGCGCTCGACGGCGATGCCGACCGCATGATCATCGTCGACGAGACCGGAGAGGTGGTGGACGGTGACCAGATCATGGCGCTGGTTGCCGAGGCCTGGCACCAGAGCGGCCGGCTGGCAGGCGGCGGCATTGTCGCCACCGTCATGTCGAATCTCGGCCTCGAGCGCTTCATGGAAGGGCTCGGCCTGCAGCTTCACCGCACCAAGGTCGGCGACCGCTATGTGGTGGAGCACATGCGCGCGCATGGCTTCAATGTCGGCGGCGAGCAATCCGGACATATCGTGCTGTCGGATTTCTCGACGACGGGCGACGGGCTGGTTTCGGCGCTGCAGGTGCTCGCCTGCATCAAGCGCCAGAACAAACCGGTCAGCGAATTGTGCCGCAAGTTCGAGCCGGTGCCGCAGCTTCTGAAGAATGTGCGCTTTTCCGGCGGCAAGCCGCTGGAGGAAGCGCCGGTCAAGGCCGCGATCGAGGAAGCCCGCAACCGTCTCGGCCAGGCCGGACGGCTTGTCATCCGCCCCTCGGGCACAGAGCCGCTGATCCGCGTCATGGCCGAGGGCGACGATCCGCAACTGGTCGAGACGATCGTCAACGAGCTTGTCAGCGTCATCGCCGACGTCAAATCCGCCGCCTAGGCCATTTTGCAGCCAAGTGAATCACTTGGCGTTGCATAAATGCGGCTAAAACAAGCAGGTTAGCGCAACGGTACTGCATCCGTCAGGATGCGTTGCTCCAGGCGGCTTTGGGGGCGGTAATCTATACCGGATCTGCCGTCCAGCCAGGTGTTTCAGCCGCCTTCGCAGGCCAGGCGATTTCCCCGGCTGCAGAGACCTCTTATGAAAAAGCCCGCCCCGGCAAGGA
>JBARWP010000629.1:0-40241 GCA_049646905.1 Pseudaminobacter sp.
GCGTCGATCTGGCCATCCGCGTTGAGAGGCACCAGCAGATCGTACCCTTCTTCCCTGCTGCCTGCCGGATTGTCGCGCTCCCGCGCCAGCAAGAGTTTGACGTGCCGGAAACCGGGACCCAGTTCATGTGCCGATGCCATATTGTCCTTCTCTCCTGACCGGTGACCCGCTTGAACTCAAGCGAACCTTGTTGACGGTTTGAAGGCTATACTATGCTGCGCAGCAACGATTTGACCGGTATCAAGGATCTGCGGTGTCGCCCGCAGTCCGGCATCGTACCAGAGTGTCTGCTACGGATGGTCGATTCGGCTCGAACGAAAAAAGCCGCGCGATCGTCGCGCGGCGCTGCTGAGGAAGAGATTTTGGACGCCTGACCCCTAGTTTGTATTGGTTTCCTTGTCTTCCTTCTTGAGTTGGTTCCAGGCGTTCTGTTGCGAAAGCATGCCGCGCAGATAGGCGATATTGGCCTGGGCCTGCTCGGGAGAGAGTTCCTGGCTTGCAATGGCCTCGGCTTCCTGGAAGCGTCCCTGGAGGCCGACGACGAGCGCCAGGTTCTGCCGCACCCGGCTGTCCGCGCCCGGAGCCTCCGATGCGGAACGCATATAGGTCTCGGCGGTCTTGAGGTCGCCGGCAAGCAGATAGGACATTCCCAGGTTTGACAGGATCGACGGTTCGTTCGGCTTCAGGTCGAGCGCCTTGCGGTAAAGCTGCCGGGCATCGTCGGCCTGTCCGAGCTGATCGAGAATCGCACCCTCGGCGGATAGAAGCTTCCAGTCCGGATATTCGGGCGTCTGCGCGCGGCGTACCGCATCCAGTGCGGGCTCCAACTGGCCGACGCCGGCAAGCGCCTTGCCATAGGCGGCCAGCACGTCGCGGTCCTTTGGGTGGGCGATGGCCAGTTTGCGCATGACCGCAAGTGCCTGGTCGGAGCGGCCGTCCATCTGCAGGACAGTGGCATATTGCAGGGCGACGCCCTTGTTGTTCGTATCGCGCGTATAGGCATTGCCGAGTGATCTGGCCGCTGAATCGAGCTCTGCGGACGACATGGTCTCGAGGGGTTTGCTGGATGCGCGGTCGACCGACCCGGTCGACATCTTGTCGGTGGCGCAACCGGAAATTCCCGCCACCAGCACCAATGCGAAAGCGATCGTGACCAACCTTTTTCCAGTTGCCTTTGCTGAGTGATTGGTCAACATCTGCGCCAAATCTCCATCCGTTCCCGCTGGCCGATCTGCGGCCATCTTCCCCGTCGCAGAAATATTCTGTTAACCCTAACGGATGGTTAAGAAGCAGCGCTTGTGCCGCCGCATGAACGAACCGAGGAACGCCGCAATGCCAATCGAACTCGTTGAAAAGAAAAAGAAAAAATCACGACCTATCCATTTGCTGAGCAAGGGTGGGCTCGAAAATGTCGACCTCGATGCTGCGGCCAAGGCATGGGCCGGTCATAATGGCTTTTCAGGCGAAGCCGGGCAGGTCGTGATTCTTCCGGGCGCCGGCGGCGAAATCGGCGGGGCGCTGTTCGGTCTGGGCAAGGCAGAAGCAGCCCGGAACGCTCTTGCGTGCGGCACGCTCGCAAGAAAGCTGCCGGAAGGCGATTGGCATTTTGCACAGAAGCCCGAAAATCCGTCTCTGGCGGCATTGGGGATGGCGCTCGGCGCCTACACGTTCACGCGTTACGGCAAGAAGCCGGGGAAAGCGTTGCGTCTGGCCGTTCCCACCGGTGTCGACCGGGCGCACATCCTGCGTATCGTGGAGGGGGTGTTCCTGACACGTGACCTGGTCAACACCCCCACCAACGACATGGGGCCCGATGCGCTGGAGGAGGCTGTCCGCAAGCTGGCGAAGCAGCACAAGGCCAGATTGTCTGTCACCAAGGGGGATGATCTTCTCAAACGCAATTTCCCCATGATCCATGCCGTCGGTCGCGCCTCCGCAGAAGCACCGAGGCTGATCGATATGACCTGGGGCGAAAAGAATGCCCCCAAGGTGACGCTGGTCGGCAAGGGTGTATGTTTTGATACCGGTGGTCTCGACATCAAGCCGCCGAGCGGCATGCTCCTGATGAAGAAGGATATGGGCGGCGGTGCGAATGTGCTCGGGCTGGCCGCGATGATCATGGCTGCCCGCCTCAAAGTCCGGCTGCGTGTCTTGATCCCCGCGGTCGAAAATTCGATCTCCGCCAATGCGTTCCGACCCGGCGACATTCTGCGCAGCCGGAAGGGATTGACCGTCGAGATCGGCAACACGGACGCCGAGGGCAGGCTGGTCCTGGCCGACGCGCTGGCACTGGCGGATGAGGAGGCGCCGGACCTACTGGTCGACATGGCAACGCTGACCGGGGCAGCACGCGTTGCTCTCGGCCCGGACTTGCCGCCTTTTTATACCGATGATGAGGCCTTGGCTGGCGAGATCGCGGCGGCTTCTTCCGCTGTGGAGGATCCGCTCTGGCGAATGCCGCTCTGGGCACCCTACGATGCCAAGCTCGCTTCGAAAGTTGCCGACATGAACAACGTCACCAGTGACGGTTCTGCCGGCTCGATCACGGCAGCCCTCTTCCTCAAGCGCTTTGTGGAAAAGGCAGCGAGTTGGGCGCATTTCGATATCTTTGCCTGGAATCCCGCTGAACGGCCACACGGCCCGGTAGGCGGGGAGGCGCAAGGCATCCGTGCGCTGGAGCACGTCCTGTCGAAGCGCTACGGGTAGCTGTTTCCAGCGGATGAAACGGAAGCGAAACGATTTCATTCCATGCTGGCCGGATGGTGGTTCACTTGCGTCCCGCTCAGGCTCTGCGGCTTTGGCAACAGGTCGTGTTGTCCGAGGTGCGCGCCGATGCTCCTGATTTGACGATGCGCCAGGCGGCGATATTGCTGACCGTTTATCTTGAACCACCCCCACATACCGTGCGCGCGCTTGCCGCCCGGCTGGGTGTCAGCAAGCCGGTTGTCACCCGGGCGCTTGATACGATGGGTGCCTTGAAACTGGTCTCACGCCATCGCGACGAAACGGATCGCCGCAATGTGCTGATCCGGCGCACGGTGGAAGGCGCGCTCTATGTCGAGCGTTTCGGCGATGTTATCATTGCCAAAGCCACGGAGCTACCGCTTTGACTGCCCACGACGCCCGTCTGCATGCTTTCCGAGCCGACCTTGCCGACGCCCGCCTGAAAGGCGAAATCGCGGCGGAGCGATATGTGGCCGGTCGGCCAGGGCGCATCGAAGCATCCGTCGTCGATGTCAGGAATGCGCCGCGCTTGGATGCCGGTGTCAGCACGCAATTGCTGCGTGGTGATGAAGTCAGCATCTTCGAGGAAACCAAGGGCTGGTGCTGGGTGCAGGCCGAGCGCGACAGCTATGTCGGCTATGTCTGCGAGGCGGCGATTACGGCGCGGAATCCTGAGCCAACGCATCAGGTCGTGGTGCCGCGGAGCTTCATCTATCCCGGTCCCGACCTGAAATTTCCCCGTACCGGCCAGATTTCCATGGGTTCTACCCTCACCGTGGTCAGTTTTACCGAAACGCGGGGCACGCGCTACGCGCTTCTGCCGTCTGGCGAGGCGGTGATCGCGGCCCATTTGCGGCCGGTCGGAGAGCTCAGCGCCGACTACGTCACGGTCGCGGAGGCCTTGCTGCACACGCCCTACCTGTGGGGCGGTGTATCGGGCTTCGGCATCGATTGCTCGGGCCTCGTGCAGCTTTCCATGCGCATGACGGGAAGGGATGTCCTGCGCGACTCCGATATGCAGGCCTCCTCCATCGGCGAGCCGATCGATCCGGCTGCAGATTTCTCCAATCTGCGGCGCGGCGACCTGGTCTTCTGGAAGGGACATGTCGCCATCGTGGCCGATGGGGAGAACATCATTCATGCCAGCGGCCATACCATGATGGTGTCGTGCGAAAACCTGAAGCAGGCAATCGAGCACATCGGCTATCTTTACGGTGGGCCGATCGCCTTCCGGCGTCCCTGATCCTTGTTTTACGCAATCCGGGCGGAAAACCGGTCCCCAATTTCCCCGGAGCTGGCCTAATATTGCATCTGCCGATCGACGATGTTCTGCAGTGGTTCGCCGCTTTCGAAAGCATCCATCTGTGCCAGCATAGGTGCGACCAGATAGGCGGGATCGGAAGTGGCGGCCGCATGCGGTGTCACGAAGACCTTCGGATGCGTCCATAGCGGGCTGGTCTTGGGCAGAGGCTCGAGTTCGAACACATCCAGGCTCGCTTCCTTGAGAAGACCATCTTCGAGCGCGCGCAATATATCGGCATCCTTTTGCAGCTTGCCACGGCCAGCGTTGATCAGCACAGCCCCGCCAAGGCCGTTGCGCCGGCGCAGTTCGCGCAGCAGCTTGTAGTTGATGATACCGCGTGTTGCGGGCGTCAACGGCAGCAGCACCACGAGAATGTCGGTAGCGTTGAGAAATGGCACCAGCCCCGTCTCACCACCAAAGGTCTGGACTCCTTCCATGGTGCGGCCGGTACGCCCCCAGCCATTGACGCGGAAGCCGAGCGAGAGCAATGCACTCGCTGCGGCGCGCCCCAACTGCCCAAGGCCCATGATGCCGACGGAAATGTCGCCCGCCGGCCGCTGTGGGGGTTCATGCCAGATCTTCTTCTGTTGCTGGTTACGGTAGAGTGCGCCCTGTCGATGGTGGTCGAGCACACGCCACACGACATATTCGGTCATGTGCTGGGAAAGGTTTTCCGCCACCACGCGCACGATCGGCGCATCCGGCAGGCCGGGGTCGTTGAACAGATGATCGACGCCTGCGCCAATGGAAAAAACCGCACGCAGATTGGGCAATCTGGCCAATATGTTGGCCGGCTGTTTCCAGACCACCGCATAGGTGATGGAAGGGTCCTCCGGCCCGTCCGGTGCCAGCACCACTTCACGTTCCGCTGACAGCAGCTCATGCCACCTCTGCGGGTTGAAGCCTGTTACCGAAAGCAGGATTCGGCCCTTGTCCATGTCACCTCCTGGGTTCATTCGCTGACCACGCCGACCGGCGCGGTCTCTATCCGGAAGGCAGCCGAGATCAGTGCCCGAGTATAGTCCGAGCGCGGCTCCTCGAAAATCTGGCGTGACGGGCCGGCTTCCACGATCTTGCCGTTGCGCATGACGATGACGTCATTGGCAAGCGCGCGCACCACCTTAAGGTCATGGCTGATGAACAGATAGGCCAGGTCGTGCTTCTTCTGCAGGTTGCGCAGTAGGTCCACGACCTGCGCCTGCACGCTCATGTCGAGCGCCGATGTCGGTTCGTCCAGCATGACGAAGCGAGGCTTCAGCACCATGGCGCGGGCGATCGCGATGCGCTGGCGCTGGCCGCCGGAAAATTCATGCGGATAGCGGAACCGTGTCTCCGGGTCGATGCCGACTTCCTGCAGCACATCGACCACCCGCTCGTCGCGGTCATCGGCCGAAAGCTTCGACTCATGAATCTTGAGCCCTTCTTCGATGATCTCGGAGATCGACATACGCGGGCTGAGCGAGCCGTATGGGTCCTGGAACACGATCTGCAACTCGCTGCGCAGTGGCCGCATCTCATTGAAGGACAGCGCGTTGATGTCGCGCCCTTTGAAATTGATCCGGCCCTCGGAGGAGATCATGCGGGCGAGCGCCAGGCCGAGCGTCGTCTTTCCTGAGCCGGATTCGCCGACGACGCCCAGTGTCTGGCCGGCGCGCACCGTCACGTCGATGCCGTCCACGGCCTTTACATAGTCCACGACCTTGCGAAAGAAGCCCTGCTTGATCGGAAACCAAACCTTGATGTCGTCACCCGACATTACCGTTTTGGCGTCGGGATCGGCTTGCGGAGGCTTGCCCTTGGGCTCGGCCGCGAGCAGGTGCCTCGTATATTCGTGCTGCGGATTGGCGAATATCTCCTTGGTCGGGCCGGTCTCGACAATCCTGCCCTTGGTCATGACGCAGACCCGATCGGCAATCTTGCGCACGATGCCGAGATCATGCGTGATGAACAGCATCGACATGCCTTTGCGGGCTTTCAGGTCGGCAAGCAGTTCGAGGATTTGCGCCTGCACGGTGACGTCGAGCGCCGTCGTCGGCTCATCGGCAATCAGCAATTCCGGCTCGTTGGCGAGCGCCATGGCGATCATGACGCGCTGGCGCTGGCCGCCGGACAATTGATGCGGATAGGCGCCAAGGCGTTTCTGCGGCTCCCGGATGCCCACTTCGTTGAGCAGTTCCAGCGTGCGGGCGCGAGCCTTCTTGTCGCCCATGCCCTGATGCAGCTTCAGGATTTCGACGATCTGCTGCTCGATTGTATGCAGCGGATTGAGCGAGGTCATCGGCTCCTGGAAGATCATGGTGATCTTGTTGCCGCGCACCCGACGAAGCTCATTCTCGTTCTTGGCCAGGAGATCATCGCCCTGGAACAGGACTTGCCCGGATGGGTGGCTCGCCGCCGGATATGGCAGGAGCCGCAGCACGGAAAGCGCCGAAACCGACTTGCCGGAGCCGGACTCGCCCACCAGCGCCAGCGTTTCGCCCTTGGCGATGTCGAAGGAAATATGGTCGACAGCCGTCTGGCTCTTGCCGCCCTGGGTGAAGGCGACGGAAAGATCGCGGACCGAAAGGAGAGGCGTTCCGCTCATTTAAACGTCTTCCTCGGGTCGAAGGCATCGCGTGTGGCTTCGCCGATGAAGATCAGCAGCGAGAGCATAAGCGAAATCACTACGAAGCCCGATATGCCGAGCCAGGGCGCGTTGAGGTTGCGCTGGCCCTGCTTGAGCAACTCGCCGAGCGAAGCCGAACCCGGCGGCAGGCCGAAGCCGAGAAAATCGAGCGCCGTCAGCGTGGTGATGGAGCCGTTGAGGATGAAGGGTAGGAAAGTCAGCGTCGCCACCATCGCATTGGGCAGCAGATGCCGGTACATGATGGTGCGGTTGGAGACGCCAAGGGCGCGCGCCGCGTTGACATATTCGAAATTGCGCGCGCGCAGGAACTCCGCGCGTACGATGCCAACGAAGCTGACCCAGGAAAACAGCAGCATGATGCCGAGCAGAATGAAGAAACCCGGCGGCAGGATCGCCGCAATGATCAGCAGGAGATAGAGAACCGGGATTGCCGACCAGATTTCGATGAAGCGCTGGAAGATCAGGTCGGTCAGGCCACCGAAATACCCCTGCACCGCGCCTGCCGAAACGCCGATGACGGCCGATCCGGCCGTCAGGATCAGGCCGAACAGTACCGACACGCGGAAGCCGTAGATCACACGCGCCAGCACGTCGCGGGCTTGGTCGTCGGTGCCGAGCCAGTTCCAGTTGCCAATGGTGCAATTCTCATCGTCGACGCCTTGCGGATAGCGCTGGCAGCGCTCTTCCTGCGAATACATCCATGACGGTTTTGCCGGTGCGGCTTCAGGGATTTCATTGTTCACGCTGCGATGGTGGTAGCGGACCGGCGGCCAAATCAGCCAGCCATTGGCCTTGATCTCGTCCTGGATCACCGGGTCTCGATAGTCGGTGATGGCGAGGAAGCCGCCGAATTTCTCCTCCGGGTAGTCGATCAGCGCAGGGACCAGCAATTCGCCCTTGTAGGAGGCGAGGATCGGCCGGTCATTGGCGATGAATTCGGAGCATAGCGTTAGGCCGAACAGGGCAAGGAAAATCCACAAGGACCAGTAGCCGCGCCGGTTCGCCTTGAAATTCTGCCAGCGCCGCTGGTTGAGCGGCGACAGGAACGGCCGCTTGACCGGCTGCACGAGGGTTTCCACCGCCGCCATCAGACGTCCCTCCGCTCGAAATCGATGCGCGGATCGATCCAGGTATAGGTGAGGTCGGAGATGAGGCTGATGAACAGGCCGATCAGCGAGAAGATATAGAGATTTGCGAACACCACCGGATAGTCGCGGTCGAGGATGGAGCGGAAACCGAGCAGGCCGAGCCCGTCCAGCGAGAAGATGTTCTCGATCAGCAGGGAGCCGGTGAAGAAGGCTGAAATGAAGGCACCGGGGAAGCCGGCGATCACGATCAGCATGGCGTTGCGGAACACATGGCCATAGAGCACCTGACGCTCCGACAGGCCCTTGGCGCGCGCCGTGACGACATATTGCTTGCGGATCTCGTCGAGGAACGAGTTCTTGGTGAGCAGCGTCGTCGTGGCGAAGGCCGACATCACCATGGCCGTCAGCGGCAGCGTGAGATGCCAGAAATAGTCGAGGATCTTGCCGCCGAGCGACAACTCGTCGAAATTGTCCGAGGTCAGCCCGCGCAGCGGGAACCAGTCATAGAAGGAGCCGCCGGCAAACAGCACCATCAGCAGTATGGCGAAGAGAAAGCCGGGTATCGCATAGCCGATGATGACGACACCGCTTGTCCAGACATCGAAGGCCGATCCGTCCTTGACCGCCTTGCGGATCCCGAGCGGGATCGAGATCAGGTAGGACAGGAGCGTGATCCATAGACCAAGAGACACCGATACCGGCATCTTTTCGATGATCAGGTCGAGCACGCCGATGTCGCGGAAATAGCTTTCGCCGAAATCGAAGCGGGCATAGTCCCACAGCATCATGCCGAACCGCTCCAGCGGCGGCCTGTCGAAGCCGAATTGCTTTTCCAGCTTGGCGATGAATTCCGGATCGAGACCCTGGGCGCCGCGATATTTCGAGGAAGTGACACCGCCGGCATCGAAATTTGCCGCACCCGTATCACCGCCGCCGCTGCCCAGCCTGTCGCCGGCGTCTCCACCCTGACCGGTGATCTGCGCGATTACCCGTTCGACCGGCCCGCCCGGCGCGAATTGGATGATGGCAAAGGAAATCGCCATGATCCCGAGAAGGGTCGGAATCATCAGCAGAATGCGCCGCAGGATATAGGCGCCCATCAGCTCACAATTCCCGCAGATGCCTCGGCCCTACGCTTTCGCTTCGGGCGTTCGTCGCTCGAAAAACCAGATTGCTGGCTTTTCGTCTGCTTCGCAGGCCACTCCTCACCCTTTGCCAATTGCCGTCGCCTTTTCCTTGTCAAACCACCACAGTGCTTCGACCGGAAAGCCGAAATCGGGTTTTGGCTCCTTGAAGCCGAACATGTCCCAGAAGGCTGCCCGGTGATTCGCCGAGTACCAATTTGGAATCCAGTCTTGCCGCGCACGCAAGACCCGGTCCAGGGCACGCATTGCAGTTGTCAGGCTTTGGCGATCCTGCGCCTGTCCTACCGCATCGACAAGCGTGTCGATGGCCGGGTCGGCCGTGCCGCAAAGATTGCGCGAGCCGGGGAGCGTGGCGGATCGTGAATGGAACAGGCTTTCGATCTCGTCACGCGTCGGTGTCGCGGTAAACGACAGTGCCATGGTCATCAGATCGAAATCGAAATCCGTCTGGCGTGCGGCAAA
Organism: Pseudaminobacter sp.; assembly: GCA_049646905.1. Taxonomy (GTDB): domain Bacteria; phylum Pseudomonadota; class Alphaproteobacteria; order Rhizobiales; family Rhizobiaceae; genus Pseudaminobacter. The sequence goes on from JBARWP010000629.1 coordinate 9,349, forward strand.
TTGCGCGGAATCGACCACCCGGATCGAGGCATCGATGCCGATTGCCCGCATGTTCCCGATCCAGGACCCGTGAATCTGTTCCCAGATCGGGTCTTCCACCAGGATTTCCGCAACGAGCCTTTCGCCTTTGGCGCTGGCCAGAAGCGAACCGGAACGTTGCCATCCGGCCTCCTTGAGAAGCCGCGCGGCTTCGCCGAGCAACTTGCGGTCGCGGCCTGACCCATCCGAAACCGGCTGGATCATAGCCTCGCCGAAGGCCTCGTCGGGGATTTTGCCACGCAATGGTTCTAGCAGCGCCAGTTCCTCGGGGGAAGGCAGGCCCTCCGCCCTGTAGTCGGAGCGCTCGAAGCAGGACTGCGAGCGCTCATAGGAGCCGTAGAACAGGTTGCGCCTGGCCCATTCGAAGTCGAAGCACATGCCGATGGCCTTGCGTACGCGTGGATCGCGAAAACGTTCGCGCCGCTGGTTGAGCGCGGTCGCCTGCATGGACGGCCGCTTCTCGGACGGAAATTCACGTCGGACCACCTTGCCTTGCTTCAGTGCCGGAAAATCATAGCCGGTCGCCCAGATGCGCGAGGTGAATTCCTGGCGATAGAGGATATTTCCCTTCTTGAAGGCCTCGAAGGCGGCCTGGCGGTCGCGATAGAACTCAATGCGGATGCGGTCGAAATTATAGAGGCCGCGATTGACCGGCAGGTCACGTGCCCAATAGTCATCGACCCGGTCATATTCGATCGTCTGGCCGGGGACGACCCTGCCGACCTTGTAGGGGCCGGAACCGAGCGGCGCTTTCATGCCTGCCCCGTCGAACGCATTGGCCGTGAAATAGGCCTTCGAGACGATGGGAAAGCCGACGACATTGAGGATCGTGCGCGCCGATTGCCCGCCGGTGAATTTCAGTTGCAGCCTGTGCGGATTCACAACGACGGCTTCGACCATCTGCGTCAGCGGCAAAAGCAGGCTGGGGTGGCCATCCTGCTTATAGAGATTGAAGGTGAAGGCGACGTCCTCCGCCGTCAGCGGGGTTCCGTCATGGAAGCGCGCTTCAGGCCGCAGGATGAATTCAAAGACATTGCGATCATCAGAGATCGACACGCTTTCGGCAAGCAGGCCATAAAGCGCATCCGGTTCGTCCAGCGCGCTCGCCATCAGCGAATCGAAGCACATTTCCATCCGCGGCGGCGCATCACCCTTGGCAATGAAGGAATTGAGCGTGTTGAAGGTGAGCGTGCTTTGGTTGAAGACCCAGTTGGGCGGGGCGAAATTGAACAGCCCACCCTTGGGAGCATCGGGGTTCACATAGTCGAAATGCTTGAAGTCGGGCTTGTATTTGAGGTCGCCGAAGGCCGACAGCCCATGCAGCCTTGTGCCGGCCGGCACATTGGCGAAGGCAATTGCGGGCAGAAGCGGAACAGTGGCTGCTGCTCCGGCCAGAAATGTCCGGCGTCCGATCATGGGAGCCATCAGTCGGCGCCCCCCATCAGTCGGCGCCCTTGTATTTGGCCGCCAGCGCCTTTTCCTTCTCCGGATCGATCCACCATGAATCGATGTCGGCGCCGATATAGGACGGCTGCTTGTCAGGAATGCCGAACTTGTTCCAATAGGCCAGCCAGATCACCGGCCGGTGCCATTGCGGCACGACGTAGTAGTTCCACAGCAGAACCCGATCGAGCGCGCGCGTGGCAGCGATCAGGTCGTCGCGGTCGGTCGCGAAGATCACCCGCTCCACCAGCGCGTCGATAACCGGGTCCTTGATGCCGGGCAGGTTGCGTGAACCGGACTTGTCGGCAGCCTGCGAACTCCAGAAATCGCGCTGCTCGTTGCCGGGCGAAGATGATTGCGGGAACTGCCCGGTGACGACGTCGAAATCGAAACTGCGGTAGCGGTTCACATATTGGTTCGGGTCGACGATGCGCAGCGACGCCGCGATTCCGATCTTGCGCAGGCTCTCGATATAGGAGCCCGATATGATCTCATCGGTGGGGCTGTTGCCCAGGATCTCGACCCTGAACTGCTCTCCGGTTTTCTCGTTGGTCATCTTGCCGTTGACGATCTTCCAGCCGGCCTGCGCAAACAGGCCGATGGCCTCGCGCAGATAAGTGCGCTCCGCCTGCGGGTTGTCATAGACGGGGAGCTTGAATTCCTGCGTGAACAGTTCCGGGGGCAGCTTGTCCTTGTAGGGTTCGAGCAGTTCCAGTTCCTTGCCCGTGGGCAGTCCGCTCGAGGCCAGGTCCTGCCCTTCGAAATAGCTGTCCGTGCGAGTATTGAGCCCATAGAACAGCTTGCGGTTCATGCTTTCGAAATCCAGTGCCAGTGTCAGGGCGTGGCGCACGCGCCGATCCTGGAATTGCGGGCGGCGCATATTGAGCACGAAGCCCTGCATCGGTTCGCCCGACGTGTTCTCGAATTCGCGCTTGACGACATCGCCCGCCTTGAAGGCTGGGAAGTTGTATTCGGTCGCCCAGCGGCGCGAGCTGTTTTCGGGCCTGATGTCCTCGAAGCCGCCTTTGGTGAAGGCCTGCCACTCGGCATTCTCGTCCTGGATATAGATATAGCGGCGGCGGTCGAAATTGTTGCGGCCGACATTGACCCCGATCTCGGCAGCCCAGTAGTCGGGAACCCGGCTCCAGATGATCTCCGAGCCCGGCTTGAAGCTCGCGATCTTGTAGGCGCCCGATCCGAGCGGCGGCTGCAGCGTCGGCTGGGTGATGTCGCGCTTCCTGCCCCTGGCGTCCGTGCCCTCCCACCAGTGTTTCGGCAGGACGACGAGGTCGCCGAGAATGAGCGGCAGTTCGCGATTGCCCTTCTGGTCGAAACGGAACTCGATCTCCCGCTCCGAAAGTGCCACGGCTTCGGTCACATTGCCGAAATAGCGGCTGAAATTGGGGCTTTCCGCCTTGAGGAAGTTGAACGACCAGACCACATCCTCGGCGGTGATCGGCTTGCCGTCGTGCCATTTGGCGCGCGGATCGAGGCGATAGGTGGCCGAGGAGAAATCGTCCGGATATTTGAACGCTTCGGCAATCAGCGGATGGCTAGTGCTGCCCTCGTCCGTCGCCTTGGCCATCAGGGTGTCGTAGAGCAGGCCACCTTGGTAGTTGAGGCCGGCGGCTGCCGTGCCGCGCACGATGAAGGGATTGAAGCTGTCGAAAGAGCCGCTGATGACGGAGTTGATCGTGCCGCCCTTCGGCGCATCGGGATTCACATAGTCGTAGCGCTTGAAATCCGAGCCATATTTGGATTCCCCGATCAGCGAGGAGGTCGTGCGCCACTCATCGGCCAGCGATGAAATCAGGCCCGCTGCGAGAAAGGCCGACGAAAGGCCAAGAGTTGCGATTGTCCGTGGCACCCAAACCTTCATTCCTGAACCTCATGCACGTCTCGATTCTCAATGTAGCCCATTGTGCCGCGCTGGAAACCGTGTAGCGCCGGATCGATGGGTATATGCATGCTTTCTAACAAAAAAGCCGGGCTGAACCCGGCTTTTTCATGATCTGGCGATGACGATTTCGTTATTGCGCAGGTGCAGGGGCCTCTTCGGCCGGTGCTGCCCCTTCGGTTTCCGCGGGCTGCTCGCCCTCTTCCGCAGGCGCAGCCCCTTCTTCAGTTGGTGCAGCATCAGCTTCCGGCAGCGGAGCCGGATTGTCCGACAGCGAGCGCAGATAGGCCAGCAGATTGGCCCGCTCGTCGTCCTTCTTGACGCCGGCGAAGCCCATTGCCGTGCCCTTGATGTAGCCCTTCGGCGACGCAAGGAAGTGGTTGAGGTGGTCGAAATCCCACACGACCGAACCGCCCTGCGAGAATTCCTTCATCGCAGCCGAATAGGAGAAGCCGCCATGGGTACCGATCGGGCGGTCCACGATATCCCAGAGATCCGGGCCGACTTTGTTCGGGCCGCCCTTTTCGCCGGAATGGCAGGCCGTGCACTTCTTGAATACGGCGGCACCTGCGTCAGCATCGGCACTTGCCAGCAATTCGGCGACCGGCACGGCTGCGGCTTCTTCGCCGCCGGCCGCAGCAGGTTCGGCTTCCGCCGCCTCGATGACGTAACCGGGCTTTTCAGGAACGGGAGAGGCGAAAATAGCGTCCGACGCAATGGAAATGGAAAAAATGACGAAGACCGTGGCCAGAAGACCACCGATCGCCTTGTTGAATTCGAATGAGTCCATTCGCCCCTGGCTCCCTTGGCCGGCTCGAGCGCGAAATTCCCGAATGCCGACAGCATTGTCTCACCACCGGACAGGGCCGGCAGATCGCGGCGGAAACTAGGTCTTTTGCTCTGGCGTTGCAACACCTATAAGGGCGGTTCCAGTGAGACCTTTTGCCACTTTCCACCGCTGACTTTTGAACCTTTTTGCTGCATCCATGTCTCCGCTTATCCTGATTCCGGCGCGAATGCGCGCCACGCGCCTGCCCGGCAAGCCGCTGGCCGATATCTGCGGCCGGCCCATGATTGTCCATGTCGCCGAGCGTGCACGCGAAAGCGGGCTCGGACGCGTTGTCGTGGCAACCGATACGCCCGAAGTGGCCGCAGCCGTCGAGGCCGGTGGTTTTGAGGCCGTGATGACCCGGGCCGATCACGAATCCGGCTCGGATCGCATCTTCGAGGCTCTGACCGCGGTCGATCCCGATGGACACTTCGACATGGTGATAAATGTCCAGGGTGACCTGCCGACAATCGATCCGAACACGATCCGCTCGGCCCTGGCGCCCTTTGAGGACCCGCAGGTGGACATTGCCACGCTGGGTGTGGAGATCGCGCGCGATGATGAGAAGACCAATCCCAATGTGGTCAAGATCGTGGGCTCTCCGCGCTCGGCCACCCGGTTGCGGGCGCTCTACTTCACGCGGGCGACAGCGCCCTGGGGCGAGGGCCCGCTCTATCACCATATCGGGCTATACGCCTATCGCCGCGCTGCGCTCACCCGCTTTGTCGAACTGAAACCGTCGCCGCTGGAAAAGCGCGAACGGCTCGAACAATTGCGGGCGCTGGAGGCGGGAATGCGTATCGATGCCGAAATCGTCCGCTCGGTGCCGCTCGGCGTCGACACACCTAAAGATCTCGAGCGCGCCCGCGCCATCATTTCAAATCAAAGCAAGGCCTGATCATGCCCGAAAAAACCAACCGCATCGCCTTCCAGGGCGAACCGGGTGCCAATTCCGACACCGCTTGTCGTAATGTCTATCCCTCGATGGACCCGCTGCCTTGCCCGACCTTCGAGGATGCCTTCAATGCGGTTGAGACCGGCAAGGCTGATCTGGCGATGATCCCGATCGAAAACACCATCGCCGGCCGGGTTGCCGACATCCACTATCTGCTGCCGATCTCGAAACTGCACATCGTCGGCGAGTATTTCCTGCCGATCCATTTCCAGCTGATGGTCCTTCCCGGCGTGAAACGCGAGGAGATCAAGTCGGTTCACAGCCATATCCATGCACTCGGCCAGTGCCGCAAATATATCCGCAAGAATGGCTGGAAGCCGATGGTCGCCGGCGATACGGCGGGTGCTGCCAAGCTGGTTGCCGAACAGCAGGACAGGACCATGGCGGCCCTTGCGCCGCGGCTGGCCGCGAGCCTCTATGGACTGGAAATTCTGGAGGAGAATGTCCAGGACACCGAAAACAACGTTACCCGCTTCGTGGTCCTGTCCAGGGCGAAGGCCTGGGCCGAGCGTCAGGATGGCGTGCCGATGATCACCACCTTCGTGTTCAGGGTGCGCAACGTTCCGGCCGCGCTGTACAAGGCGATGGGCGGCTTTGCCACGAACGGCGTCAATATGACCAAGCTGGAGAGCTATCAGCTTGGCGCCTTTGCCGCCACGCAGTTCTATGCCGATGTCGAAGGCCATCCCGACGACCGCAATCTGGCGCTTGCGCTGGAGGAACTGCGGTTCTTCTCCCGCGAGGTAAGGACGCTCGGCGTCTATCCGGCACATGAGTATCGCGCCACACAGGATGCCGACGCCTGAAAACGGTGCAACTCAGCCGCCCTCGGCCCATGTCCTGACGAGGTGATGGGCGATTGCCCCGCGTGGCGGTATGGCGATGCCGTCAGGGTGTGTGCCGGCCATCATGGCAAATAGGTCATCGCGGGAAAACCAGCGACAGTCTTCCAGTTCGGCAGTGTCGGCGGTGATGTCCTCGGTCAAGGCCTCGCCGAAGCAGCCGATCATGAGCGAATAGGGGAACGGCCAGGGCTGGCTTGCCTGATAGACGACCCGGCCGAGCCGGATGCCGGCCTCCTCGAAGGTTTCCCGGCGCACCGCTGCCTCGATCGTCTCGCCGGGCTCCACGAAGCCGGCAAGTGCCGAATACATGCCCGGCTTGAAGTGCGGGCTGCGGCCGAGAAGGCACTTGTCCGGGGTCACCGCCAGCATGATCACCACAGGGTCGGTGCGGGGGAAATGCTCGGCGCCGCACGATGTGCACCGTCGTTTGTAGCCGCCCGCCCGCATCCCGGTTTTATGGCCGCATTTGCCGCAGAATTGATGGTTGGCGTGCCATGCGAGCAATGCGGTGCCCTGCGCCAGCGCGCCCAGTGCCGCCGGATCGATCAATCCCTGAATATAGATGGATCGGAAGTCGATCGCCTTGATGGTTTCGGGAAGCCGTTCCGGCTCGATGCTGGTGGGCACGGCAAGGATTGGGCCACTGGCCTCGAAGCCGAGCAGGACCGCCTGCTTCAAATCGGTCTCGAAGCCGTCGATTTCCGGGAGCGTGAAATATGGATGGGCAGTTCCACTAGGAGAAAACCGCAGCAGAAGCCTGCCTTCACGGATCAGCAGCAGGCGTGCGCTTGGATCGGCCAGTGCCCGTTCGGCGGAATCGTCGCTGCGCTTTTCCGACAGCCGATCGATCCGGTTGCCGGCAAAGGCAACGTCCTGGCTTGCCTCGCGCTCAAGGGCATCGAAAAGATGGAAACTCAAAGCGCCTTCCTGATCTTTTCGCAAAAGCCGTGCAGATCCGAGCGCTTGTAGGGTTCGCGCATGCCATGGCCCCAGACCGGACCCGGCCAGCCGGCATCGCCGTCGAAACGGGCGACGATATGGACGTGAAGCTGGCGCACGATGTTTCCGAGTGCACCGGAATTGATCTTGGCGCAGCCGGTGGTCTTCTTCAAAGCGTGAGCAACCATGTTGGATTCGAAGGTCAGCATCGCCTGGTCCAACGGCGTCAGGTCGTGGATTTCCACCGCACCGGGCCGCTGGGGGATCAAAAGCAGCCATGGCCAGCGACGGTCGTTCATGACGCGCAACTCGCACAGCCCCAGCCACATGAGTGGTTCGCTGTCTGCCTCCAGCCGCGCATCGAGCTCAAATCCAGCCTTCGAGCCAGGCACCATCGGCATTCCCCTCGTTTGGGAAAGAAGGCTAAAGTGACTGTTTGTCGCCTGCAAGCAAATCGTATCGCGTCCCGTAATTATCCAGCACTCTTGCATTTGGCGGCACAATTGCCGATATGAGGGACGGGAGGTTGGTGGTGGACGATCCACTCGCCAACCGGGTCAGGTCCGGAAGGAAGCAGCCCTAACGAGCCCGGAACGGGTCATTGTTCCAGCCTCCCGCCTTCTTCGCCAGTCGCCAGCTTGATGCGCCAATGATTGACGGCGCTTGGCTGTGCGGGGACACTCTGATTTTGGAATCGGTCGCGCCTCTCGTGGCCACTGGAGCGAAACGGGCGGATGAGCGAAGCCGGAAACGACCAGTCAGCAAAGGGCGCCGGCGGCTACCGCGTTCTCGCACGCAAATACCGTCCGAGTGATTTTTCCAGCCTGATCGGCCAGGAGCCGATGGTGCGCACGCTGACGAATGCGTTCTCGTCCGGCCGCATTGCTCAAGCCTGGATGCTGACCGGCGTGCGCGGGGTGGGCAAGACCACCACGGCGCGCATTCTGGCGCGCGCGCTGAACTACAAGACCGACACGATCGACCAGCCTTCGGTTGACCTGGCAGCGCTCGGCGAGCATTGCCAGGCGATCATGGAAGGCCGCCATGTCGACGTGATCGAGATGGATGCGGCCTCGCACACCGGCATCGACGATATCCGCGACATTATCGAGCAGGTGCGCTATGCCCCGGTCTCGGCGCGCTACAAGGTCTACATCATCGACGAAGTGCACATGCTGTCGACGCAGGCCTTCAACGGGTTGCTCAAGACCTTGGAAGAGCCGCCGCCGCATGTGAAGTTCATCTTCGCTACCACCGAAATCCGCAAAGTTCCCATCACCATCCTGTCGCGCTGCCAGCGCTTCGACCTGCGCCGTGTCGATGCCGGAACGCTGACCGCCAATCTGCGCATGATTGCGGACAAGGAAGCTATCCAGGTCGACGATGCCGCGCTGGCCATGATCGCACGCGCGGCCGAAGGGTCTGTCCGCGATGCACAATCGATCCTGGATCAGGCAATTGCGCACGGCGCGGGCGCCGTCACCGCCGAGGCAGTGCGGGCAATGCTTGGCCTGGCGGACCGGGCACGCATCGTCGATCTCTTCGAACATGTCATGAAGGGCGATGCCGCCGCTGCCCTTGGCGAATTGCGCGCCCAGTATGAAACCGGCGCAGACCCCGTAGCCGTGTTGACGGACCTTGCCGAGTTCAACCATCTGGTGACACGGCTGCGTTTCGTGCCGAGCGCGGCCGATGATGCCTCGCTTTCGGAAGCCGAGCGGGTGCGTGGTCTGGAGTTCGCCCAGACGCTATCGGTGCGTGTCCTTTCGCGCAGTTGGCAGATGCTGCTGAAGGGGATCCCGGAAGTACAGACGTCCTACCGGCCGATCAGCGCTGCCGAAATGGTGCTGATAAGGCTTGCCCACGCTGCCGACCTGCCGACGCTCGACGAAGCATTGAAATCGCTCGGCGACGGTGCGGCGGCTTCGGGCCCCGTGCCACGCCCCGCCGCTTCGCCTCAACCATCGCCCGGCAATGGCGGTGCGAGTGCCGTAGCGCAGGCACGCATGCCTGCGGGCAATGGTGGCGGCCAGACCATGCGGCTGGTGGCGCATGAAACCGAACCGGCTCCCGTACAGCTTGCTCCGCCGCCACCGGTCGAGGAAGTCCCGGAAGTGCCGGTGCGCTCGCTTGCCGATATAGCCGGCCTCGCCGACGAACACCGCGACATGGCTCTGAAGGTGCTGGTCAAGCGCTACTTGCGGCTGGTCAGGGTCGAACCGGGCCGGCTCGACGTCAATCTGACCGATGATGCACCCAAGACCCTGCTGAACGATCTGGCGGTGAAGCTCAAGGCCTGGACGGGTCGGCACTGGATGGTGTCGCTGTCGCGCGAGGAGGGCGGACCGACCCTGGCTGAAATGGAATCGAGCAAGCGCGAAAATGCGATTCTTGACGCCAGGAGCGATCCCACTGTCGCTTCCATCCTGGCGCGTTTCCCGGGCGCGAAAATCATCGATGTGCGCATTCCCGAGGCGCCTGACGCGGACGGGGCCGATGCCGACCTGCCGACCGAACTGCCGGTCGAAGATGACGACGAGAACTGAGAAAAAGGACCCGGATCATGAAGGATCTTCTCGGCTTGATGGGCAAAGCGAAGGAAATGCAGGCCAAATTCCAGGCCATGCAAGAGGAAATCGCGGGTATGGAGGCAACCGGCCAGGCTGGCGGCGGCCTGGTCCATGTGACGATTTCCGGCAAGTTCGAGATGAAATCCTTGAAGATCGATCCGTCGCTGTTCAAGGAAGATGACGTCGAGATTCTCGAGGACCTGATTCTTGCCGCACACAACGATGCCAAGGTGAAGGTCGAGCAGGCGATGCAGGAGAAGACCAAGGCGCTGACCGCCGGCCTGCCGATGCCGCCGGGAATGAAGCTGCCGTTCTAAGAGGAGTCGATCGGTCGTCGACAAACGGCAATCGGTTTCTATTGCCGATTGCCGATTGCCGATTGCCGTTACCGCCATGTCGAAGCGAATCGCTGGTCCTGAAATCGAACGCCTGATCCAGCTTCTGGCCAAGGTGCCGGGGCTTGGGCCGCGTTCGGCCAGGCGTGCGGCGCTGCACCTCATCAAGAAGAAAGAGCAGCTCCTGGCGCCGCTTGCCGATGCAATGGGCGAAGCGGTCGAGAAGGTGCGCGTCTGCACCACGTGCGGCAATGTCGATACGTCCGACCCCTGCACGATCTGCACGGACCCGCGTCGTGATCCCGCGACCGTCATCGTCGTCGAGGACGTCGCCGATCTTTGGGCGCTGGAGCGCGCTGGCGCGATGAATGCGCTTTATCATGTGCTGGGCGGCACGCTCTCGCCCCTTGATGGCGTCGGCCCTGACCAGTTGACCATCAGGCAACTGGTCAGCCGGATTGCAGAGGGCACGATCAGGGAGGTGATCATTGCCGTCAACGCCACTGTCGAGGGACAGACCACCGCCCATTATCTGACCGACCAGCTTGCGGGCTTCGACGTGAAGGTGACACGGCTTGCCCATGGCGTGCCGGTAGGCGGCGAACTCGACTATCTGGACGAGGGCACGCTCACGGCGGCATTGAAATCGCGGACGGCTTTCTGATTGGAAGGAGGACCATGGGTTCTGATAACAGCATGTTCCTGGCCAGTATTCGACCTCCCAGACGAATGCTCCTCGCCCTATGCTCTGCGCTCTTCCTGCTCGTGCTGTTGCCGGTCGCGGCAAGCCAGGCCGCAAAGATAGACGACCAGTTCCAGGCTTGGCTTCGCAACGACCTGTGGCCCGATGCTCGCTCGCGCGGCATTTCGCAAAATACGTTCAATGCGGCTTTTGCCGGCATTTCGCCCAATCTCAAACTGCCCGATCTGGTCCTGCCCGGCACAAAGCCGAAGACACCGAAAAAGCAGCATCAGGCCGAGTTCGGCTCACCCGGCAATTACTTCGCACCGATCGGCGGGGTGACCTCCGGTGGCCGCTCTCGCGCCGGGCAGTATGGCAAGACGCTTGCCGCGATCGAAAAGCGTTTTGGCGTTCCAGGTGAAGTCGTGCTGGCGATCTGGGGGCGGGAGTCCGGCTTCGGCGCGGCGAAGATTCCCTACAATGCCTTCGAGGTGCTTGGCACCAAGGCGTTCCTGGCCACCCGCAAGGACATGTTCCGCAAGGAGGTGCTGGCGGCGCTCGAAATGGTGGAACGCGGCTTGGCCACGCCGAAGGACATGAAATCCTCCTGGGCCGGCGCGCTCGGCCAACCTCAATTCCTGCCGACATCGTTCCTCAAGCATGCAGTGGATTTCGATGGTGACGGCCGGGCCGATATCTGGGGCTCTGTCCCTGACACGCTGGCATCCATCGCCAATTATCTTGCCCATTACGGGTGGGCAAAAGGCCGTGACTGGGGTTTCGAGGTGACCGTGCCGGCGGTGGTGTCCTGTTCCTTGGAGGGGCCAGACCAGGGGCGCCGGATTGCCGATTGGGCAGCGATGGGAGTTGCCCGCGTCGGTGGCAAGCCGTTTCCCGCACATGAGCGGCGTGCCGAGGGCTATCTGCTGATGCCGGCCGGTCGCAACGGGCCGGCTTTCATCGTCACGCCGAATTTCTATGTGCTCAAACAATATAACGAGAGCGATCTTTATGCGCTTTTCATCGGCCATGGTGCCGATCGCATCGCGTATGGCGACAGAGCGTTTGCTGGAGCTTGGGGTAAGGTCGGCGGACTCTACCGATCCGATATTGCTGCCATGCAGCGCGGCCTGGAAAAGGCCGGTTATGATGTCGGCGGTGCTGATGGCCTGCCAGGTTTCAAGACCCGCCGCTCCATCGGCGCATGGCAGGCGAAGAACGGTCGCGCGGCGACCTGCTTTCCCGACAAGGAACTTGTCGGGGCGATAAGGTAAGGCTCATCCTGCCAGTTGCCGGTGCGCCTCGGCGAGGATTTCGAACGAGCGCAGCCGTGCCGAATGGTCGAAGATCTGCGCCGTCACCATCAACTCGTCAGCGCCCGTACGGCGTATGAAAGCATCAAGACCGGTCTTTACGGTCTCCGGCGAACCGACGATTGCGCAGGACAGGGCCGATTCCAGAATGGATTTGGCAGCCGGGTCGAGATCGGCATCGTAGTTTTCGACCGGAGCAGGCAATTGGCCCGGACGCCCGCTGCGCAGATTGACGAAGGCCTGCTGCAACGAACTGAAATGGAACTTCGCTTCCGCGTCCGTCTCGGCGGCGAATACGTTCAGGCCGAGCATGACATAGGGCTTCCGCAATCGTTCCGAAGGTTGGAAGCGCGACCGATAAATCTCAAGCGCATGCTCCATTTCAGTCGGTGCGAAATGTGACGCGAAAGCATAGGGCAGGCCCAGCACGGCCGCCAATTGCGCGCCATAGAGGCTGGAGCCGAGAATCCATACAGGCACGTCCTGGCCCTCGCCGGGAACTGCGCGTACACGCTGCCCCGGTTCGGCTGGCGCGAAGTAGTTGATCAGTTCCACCACGTCATGCGGAAAGCTGTCGACGCCGGCTTCCAGGTTGCGCCGCAGCGCCCGTGCCGTGTTCATGTCAGTGCCGGGAGCTCGACCAAGGCCGAGATCGATGCGGCCTGGATGGAGGGCGGCAAGCGTGCCGAACTGTTCGGCAATCACCAGCGGTGCGTGGTTGGGCAGCATGATGCCGCCGGCTCCCACGCGGATGGATTTTGTGCCTGCCGCCACATGCCCGATGACGACGGCGGTAGCGGCGCTCGCTATGCCGGGCATATTGTGGTGTTCGGCCAGCCAGTAGCGCACATAGCCCAATCGCTCGGCATGGCGGGCCAGGTCGAGCGTGTTGGCAAGTGATTGTGAAGCGGTGCTGCCCTCGGCAATGGGCGCAAGGTCAAGAACGGAAAGAGGAATCATCAGGCAGGCTCCGGAGGGGAGGGAACTCCGGATATAGGCACTCCCGTCTGCGGCGCCAACCAGCGGTCAGGCACCGCAGATCAACCGGCGGTTGGCTCGGCGACCTTCGCGCCGAGTTCCTTGCGCACCATCGGCGCGACCTTGGTGCCGAATAGTTCGATCGCCTTCATGATCTTGGCGTGCGGCATCGTGCCGATCGCCATTTGCAGGAGAAACCGGTCGTTCTTGAATACGGCATGGTTGGCGATGATCTTCTCGGCCACCTGCTCGGGGTTGCCGACGAACAGCGCGCCTTGCGGCCCCCGCGCTTGGTCGAAATGTGCACGATTGGTCGGCCCCCAGCCGCGCTCGCGGCCGATGCGGTTCATCACTTCAGCCTGCGGCAGGTAGAAGTCGTCGGCTGCCTGCTCCGTCGTTTCGCCGATAAAGCCGTGCACGTTGATGCTGGTGGCGAGCTTTCCTGCATCATGCCCGCTCCGAGATGCGGCCTGGCGATAGAGGTCGAACAGCGGCGCGAAGCGGGCGGGCTCGCCGCCGATGATGGCGAGCGCCAGAGGCAGGCCAAGCATGCCTGCACGCGCCACCGATGCCGGCGTCCCGCCGACGGCGATCCAGATCGGCAGCTTTTCCTGTAAGGGGCGCGGATAGACGCCGCGATCGTGGATCGGCGCGCGCAGTTCTCCCGACCAGGTGACGCGCTCATTGTCGCGCAGCTTCAGCAGCAGATCGAGCTTTTCGGCAAAGAGCTGGTCATAGTCCTCTAGATTGTAGCCGAAGAGCGGGAAGGATTCGATGAAGGAGCCGCGCCCGGCCATGATCTCGGCTCGGCCGCCCGAAAGCAGGTCGAGCGTGGCGAATTGCTGGAAGACGCGCACCGGATCGTCCGACGACAGCACGGTGACTGCGCTGGTGAGCCTGATGCGTTTGGTGCGTTCGGCCGCTGCAGCCAGCGCCACGACAGGCGCGGAGGCCGCATAATCCAGGCGGTGATGCTCGCCAAGTCCGAAAACATCCAGGCCCACCTGGTCGGCCAGTTCGATCTCCTCAACCAGATTGCGCAGCCGCTGATGGGCCGTAACGGCTCCGGGACCGCTGTCGAGGCTAACATCGGCAAAGGTGTAGAGACCGATTTCCATGGAATTGTCCTTTCTTCCAGATCGGTGGCAGATAGCGATCTGCCGGCATCTCTGCCAGATGCGTGGATCGTGAACGGTCCTTTCAGTTTTTCGACTGGCCGACCGTTCCCCTACGGCAACATTTGCCCACTACATGGCAGTTATGCGGATTTCGCGCTTGAACTCTGGGCTTTCACGCGTATGTAAGCCTCGCGAAGTGACTTCGGATCTTCGCGAACCGACGTATAGGAATGAAGGCGAACATTGGCACTCTATAGGGAACAAGACATATTCGAGCGGCGCAACGCCGCAAATGCAGCAAAACAAGCTCTGCTGGAGCGGTTCAAGGCGAAGCCCGCCGAGGACGATCCGCGGGTACTGGCACGCAAGGCAGAGCGCCAGGCAATTCTCGAGGCACGTGAAAAACGCAATGCCGAAAAGGAAAGGCTGAAGCAGGAAAGGCTGGCACGCGAGGCGAAGGAACGAGCCGCGCGCGAAGCTGCTGAAGAAGCCGCGCGCCTTATTGCCGAGGAAGCCGCAGCGGTCGAAGCAAAGGCCCGGGAAGCAGAAGAGATGGATCGTATCTCACGCCTGCTCGCCGATGAGGCTGAGCGCAAGGCCAAGCGTGACGCCCGTTATGCCGCCCGCAAGGCGCGCAACGGCCGGATGCCGCCGCCGCGCCCGGCGTAAATCTCGACCGAGGCTTTGACAAAAAGCGCCGCCACAATCCTTGCATCACGCTTGAACAGGAAATGACGGCGCATTTGCATGTGAATGCACGATCCTACCTGGTTGCGCCCTGCCGGTGCGCAAACGGGTAGGGTTGTGCGTGATTCCTGCTACTTGTGTTTGTCTTTCTGCTTTATCGCCTGAACCGCGGGAGCCTTGAGTGCGGGTTCAGGTGCCGGCTTCTTGGCGTCCTTTTTCGGTTTTCGTGGTTCCTTGTTGCTGCGCAATTGTCCCTTGGCCATGGCTTCCTCCCGATACGGCGACGCTTGCGAGTGAAGCAACAGATCGTGACGAGAACAAGGGGGATGAAGGTGGGCAAGGCGCGCCCGCGCGGCATGCCTTCGACGCCCGCCAGTGACTTGTGCGACGAGATCAGTCAGCGTTCGCTTTCTTCGACTACCCTCAGCCGCAACTGACCGGTTCTGGATTCGGCGGCGCGTTCAACGCTACCCGTTTTTTCTGCATCCTCATGGTCGCCGGTGCCGAACTCCAGCGATTCGATCTTGGCGCCGCGCCGGGTCACCTTGCCCGATGAAATGAGAATATCGTCGATATCCTTCGAGGCCTGGCTGAAATGGCCCTGCAGCTTGCGCACCCGCTCGTCGAGGCGCGAGACGTCCTCCATCAGCCGGACGACTTCGCCCTGAATGAGGTGCGCCTGTTCACGCATGCGTGCATCCTTCAGGATCGCCTGGATGACCTGGATAGAGAGCATAAGCAGCGAAGGCGAGACGATGACGACGCGCGCGCGGTGGGCGCGGTGGACAAGCTGCTCGAAATTCTCGTGGATCTCGCTGAATACGGATTCGGAAGGCACGAACATGAAGGCCGTGTCCTGGGTCTCGCCGCTGATCAGATATTTCTCCGAAATGTCCCTGATATGGGTCTCAATATCCCGGCGAAAGGCTTGTGCGGCAAGCTTCTGTGAGTCGGGGCCGTCGGCGGCACGGATCGCGTTCCAGGCTTCCAGCGGGAACTTGGCGTCGATGACCAGCGCGGGCGAGCCATTGGGCATCTTCACGAGGCAATCCGGCCGGTTGTTGTTGGAGAGCGTCGCCTGGAATTCGTAGGCGCCGTGGGGCAGGCCGTCGGCGACGATCGCTTCCATGCGCGATTGCCCGAAGGCGCCGCGTGTCTGCTTGTTGGATAGAATTGCCTGCAACTGCACGACCTGGCCGGCAAGCGACTGGATATTGCCTTGCGCGGTGTCGATCACGGCAAGCCTCTCCTGCAGCTTAGCAAGGCTCTCATGCGTCGACCTCGTCTGTTCCGACATCGTCTGGCCGAGCCGCCCAGTCATGGCGTCGAGGCGCTGACCGATCGACTGCGTGAGTTCGGCCTGGCGCGAGCCGAAGACCTCCGCCAGCGCACCCATGCGGCCCTGCATCTCGGCCTGGGATTGCAGGATGTCCGCCATGCGCGCTTCCGTGTCGCGGGCGCGTTCGGCCGCTTCGGTTGCCGCAACCGCGCGAGCCTTGGACAGGCGCCACAGCACCAGGATGAGGACGAGCAGCAGCACCAGCACAAGCACTGTGCCGAGGGCCAGGACTTGGCCGAGCGAGGCGGTGCTGGCACCAAGGCGGAATACGGGTTCGGAAAGCAGATCGGTCATTGTTGCAGGATACGTGATTCGCGCGGCGAGAACAGATCAAAACATGAACATCTGCGAGCTAAGGCAGTTGACGCCTTTTCCCGCAGGTCTTAGGTGAGGCGCATGACCATCAAGCCGCTTGTAATCCTTCCCGATCCGGTGTTGCGTCAGCTTTCCCAGCCGGTGGAACGCATTGACGATCCCTTGCGCAAACTGGCCGACGATATGCTGGAAACCATGTATGAAGCACCGGGGATAGGCTTGGCCGCCATCCAGATCGGCGAACCCTTGCGCATGCTGGTGATCGATCTGGCAAAGGAGGACGAAAAGCGCGCGCCGCATGTCTTCATCAATCCGGAGATCGTCAGTCGTTCCGACGAACGCTCGGTCTATGAAGAGGGCTGCCTGTCGATCCCGGATTACTATGCCGAGGTGGAGCGCCCGGCTTCGGTTCGGGTGAAATTCCTCGATCGTGACGGCAAGGAGCAGGAGATCGACGCCGACGGCCTGATGGCCACCTGCCTGCAGCACGAGATCGATCATCTCAATGGGGTACTGTTCATCGACCATATTTCCAAGCTGAAGCGCGACATGGTGGTGAAGAAGTTCAAGAAACTTGCCAAGGAGCGGCCGCCGAGCCGCATGGTCGGGTAAGGGGGGCGGATGCCCCTTCGCATCATCTTCATGGGGACGCCGGATTTTTCCGTCGCCACGCTTCGTGCCATTGCCGAGGCGGGGCATGAAATCGCCTGCGTCTACACCCAGCCGCCGCGGCCGGCCGGCCGGCGCGGCTTGGAACTGACGCCCTCCCCGGTACAGCGCGAGGCTGAACGATTGGGCGTGGAAGTGCGTACGCCCTTGTCCCTCAAGGGGGCGACCGAGCAGGAGGCGTTCCGCGCCCTGGATGCCGATGTCGCGGTTGTCGTCGCCTATGGGCTGCTGCTGCCAGCCGCGATCCTCGAAGGTACGCGGCTTGGCTGCTACAACGGCCATGCCTCGCTGTTGCCGCGTTGGCGCGGAGCAGCCCCGATCCAGCGGGCTATCATGGCCGGCGACCGGGAGACCGGCATGATGATCATGAAGATGGATCAGGGACTGGATACCGGCCCGGTGGCGCTGACCCATCGCGTCGACATAGAGCCGGACATGACTGCCGGCGAATTGCATGACCGGTTGATGGCCGTCGGCGCCGACCTGATGGTGGATGCTCTGGCACGGCTGGAACGCAGTGAATTGCCGCTGACGCCCCAGGCCACGGAAGGTGTCACCTATGCCAGCAAGATAGATAAGACCGAAACCAGGATTGACTGGTCGCGGCCCGCCCGCGAGGCGCACAACCACATTCGCGGTTTGTCGCCCTTTCCCGGGGCATGGTGCGAGGTGACTATCGGTGGCAGGGCGGAGCGGCTGAAAATCCTGCGGACGACCTTGGCCGATGGGGAGGGCATGCCCGGTGAGGTTCTGGATGATCGACTGGCCGTATCTTGCGCCAGCGAAGCCGTGAGGCTCCTGCAGGTGCAGCGGGCTGGCGGCAAGGTGATCGATGCCGAGGAATTCCTGCGCGGGGCAAAGCTGGGCAAGGGTACGAGATTGGCATGAGCGGCGTGACGATCAGGCCGGCGGAAAGCCGTGACCGGCCGCATATCCATGAGGTCGAAGCGAAGGCGTTCGGCCAGCCGGTAGAGGCTCAATTGGTCGAGCAACTGGTGAGCGATGGCGACGTGGTGCTGGAACTGGTGGCCGAAAGCGCGGGACGGATCGTTGGCCATGTCCTGTTCTCGCGACTGAAGGTCGTGCAAGACGACAGGCAGCTTGGCGCGGTGGCGCTGGCGCCACTCGCGGTCGATCCCGGTCTCCACCGGCAAGGCATCGGCAGTGCCCTCGTTGAGGCCGCACATGAGCAACTGAGGGCCAGTGGCGAGACTTTATCAGTCGTCCTGGGCGATCCGGCCTATTATGGTCGCTTTGGCTACCGGCATCGGCGGGCCGAAGGCTTCGACAGCGACTACCAATGCGATGCCTTGCAGGCGCTTGCCTGGGGCGAAGCACCGAAAACCGGCAGGCTGGTCTATGCCGCAGCCTTCGGCGGGTTGAGCTAGCCGAATGCCTCGCTATCGCCTCGACATCGAGTATGACGGCACCGCTTATGCCGGCTGGCAGCGGCAGGACGGGCCGGCGACGATCCAGGGTGCGATCGAGCAGGCCATCAGGGGCTTTTGCGGCGAGACAATCACGCTGCGTGGCGCGGGGCGCACCGATGCCGGCGTGCACGCGACCGGCCAGGTCGCTCATGTCGATCTTGAGAAGGCATGGCGTGACGATACAGTGCGCGATGCGATCAACGCCCATCTGGAAATGGCTGGTGAGGCGGTGGCGATCCTTGCCGCACGCACCGTGCCGGATGATTTCGATGCCAGGTTCTCGGCCACCGGCCGGCATTATCTCTACCGCATCCTCAACCGCCGCGCGCCGGCGGCACTGGAGAAACATCGCGTCTGGGTCGTGCAAAGGAAACTCGATGCGGCGGCCATGCATGCGGCAGCGCAGGTGCTGGTCGGGCGGCACGACTTTACCACTTTCCGCTCCCAGCAGTGCCAGGCGTCGCGCCCGCTGCGTACGCTTGAGCGTTTCGACGTTACGCGTTCAGGTGACGAGATCGAGATTCGTGCAGCGGCTCGTTCCTTCCTGCACAACCAGGTTCGATCGATGGTCGGTACCATCAAGCGCGTCGGCGAGGGGGCCTGGAGCGTAGACGATGTCGGGGCTGCCCTTGCGGCCAGGGATCGCGCCGCATGCGGGTCGGTTGCTCCGCCTTACGGTCTCTATCTTACGGGCGTGGACTATCCGGAGATATAGATGCCGAGTATCGCCTGCAGCACCACCAGCACCACCACCGAGGCGATGAACATTCCGGCAAAAACCGCGCTGCCCACCGCCGCGCCCTTGGCGATCACTGCGTTGGTCAGCCGCCATGTCAGCACCATCGACAGCAGGAAGAGGCCGAGTGACAGGGTGAGAGCGAGGTCGGCATTGGAGGGTGTGACGAGGCGCAGCAGGGCCGCCGGCAGCATCAGCCAGGCAAGGATAGCCGAACTCCAGTTGCTGGCGACGACATAGTGCACGAAGCGGTCGCGTATGCCGGCACTCGAGGCAACGAAGGCAAGCCCGACCAGCGGGAGGATCCAGGCGCCGAGATCGATCATCGCCAGGCGCAGCATGTAGGATAGGCGGCTTGCCGGGGCAGTTGGATCGGCGCCGAGTTCGTTCGCCGTGCCGACCCAGCCGACGATCAGCGCCGGCAGTGCGATCACGATGGCGAAGAAGGAGTTCCAGAACCCGTCGGCGGATACGTCGAGCAGGGCCTCTCCGTCCCGCTTGCCCATCATCAATTGCCAGGCGCCGGTCAGATATTGCTGGATGTCGTCGGCGGGGGGCATCAGGTCAACTCTGTGCGAACCAGTCTTCGAGGAATCGACTGTAGATATCGGTCAGCATTTCAAGGTCGGCCAGTGCTGCCCGTTCATCCACCATATGCATGGTCTTGCCGACAAGGCCGAACTCGACCACCGGGCAATAGTCCTTGATGAAGCGTGCATCCGAAGTACCGCCGGAGGTCGAAAGCGCTGGCCTGCGACCGGTCACCGCCTCCACCGATCCGCTCAGCGTCCCGATCAGCCTTTCATCGCGGGTGAGGAAGACATGGCTCGGGCGGTCGCGCCACAGGATTTCGAAGTCGATCGGTGCCTCGCGGCCCTTGCGATATTTGTCGCTGGAGCTGGCGTCGTCGAGACGGTTGTGGATCTCCGCCTGGACGGATTCCGCGCTCCAGACATCGTTGAAGCGGATATTGAAGGAAGCCGTCGCCTTGGCGGCGATGACATTGGTTGCCGGATTGCCGACATCGATCGAGGTGATTTCCAGATTGCTCGGCTGGAAATCCTTTGTTCCCTGGTCGAAATCACGGTTGATGAGGGCATCGAGCAACGTCATCAGGCCGCGCACGGGATTGTCGGCAAGATGCGGATAGGCGACGTGGCCTTGCCTTCCATGCACAGTCACCACTCCGGAAAGCGATCCGCGCCGGCCGATCTTGATCATATCGCCGAGGGCGTCCGGATTGGTCGGTTCGCCGACGATTGCCGCATCCCACTTCTCACCCTTGGCAGCGGCCCAGTCGAGTAGCTTGACGGTGCCGTTGACAGCCGGGCCTTCCTCGTCGCCGGTGATCAGCAGCGAGACAGAGCCTTTAGGCGTGCCGTGCGCTTCGATGTGACGGGCAAGGGCTGCGACAAAGCAGGCGATGCCCCCTTTCATGTCGACCGCGCCGCGTCCGTAGATTTCATCGTTGCTGATCGCCGCCGCAAAGGGCGGGTGTGTCCATGCTGTTTCATCGCCGACCGGCACAACATCGGTGTGGCCGGCGAACATGAGATGTGGGCCGTTGCCGGACAGACGGGCGTAGAGATTTTCGATATCCGGCGTGCCGGTTTCCGAAAAGACCGGGCGCTCGACGCTGAACCCCAGCGGCTTGAGCATCGCTTCCAGCGCCGACAAGGCTCCGCCTTCGGCGGGTGTCACCGAGGGACAGCGGATCAGGGCGGCGAGGTTCTCGACAGGATTCTTCGGCATGCTCATGATCAAGGCAGATAATGCAAACGATGCGCTATGTCACTGGAGATGGGGTGGCGGCTGATTGGTCCATCGCCTCCGGAGTTGGATCGGGAGGCCAACCGCAATAGACTACCGGAATCGTTGTCCGGTCCACAGATATGCCATCCACCAGCTCTTCCTTGACCACAATCGGCTTCGATGCCGACGATACTCTGTGGCAGAACGAGCAGTTCTTCCGGCAGACGGAAAAGCATTTCGTCGCGCTTCTGGCAGAACACGCCGATGGCCACGACATCGAAGCCCGGCTGCTTGAAGCCGAAAGGCGCAACCTTGCGCTCTATGGCTTCGGCATAAAGGGCTTTACGCTGTCCATGATCGAGACCGCGCTGGAAATCGGGGGCGGCAAGATGCCGCCCAACGTCATTGGCGAAATCCTTGCCGCGGGCCGCGACATGCTCAGCCATCCTATCGAAATCTTGCCCCAGGTCCGTGAGACGCTGGAGCAACTGGCCGGCGCCTATCGGCTGGTGGTGATAACGAAAGGTGATCTGTTCGACCAGGAGCGCAAGCTGACGCAGTCAGGCTTGGGAGACTTGTTCGATGCGGTCGAAATCGTCAGCGACAAGAATGTGGCGACCTATGCGCGGATATTCGCTCGCCATGGCGATGGGCCCGAGCACAGTATGATGGTGGGCAACTCGCTGAAATCCGACATCGTGCCGGCTATCGAGGCGGGCAGCTGGGGCGTCTATGTGCCGCACGACCTGACCTGGGTGCTGGAGCATGTCGAGGAACCGACGCGGGCGCCTCGGTTCCGCCGGCTGGAACGACTGGGACAGTTGATGGAATTGATCGAGAGGCTCTGACGTTTCTGCTGTCCCGGCGGGCTCACTGCACCGAATTGGTGTATCGCCCGTACTGGTTCGGGCCCGAAGTGCCTGGAAACAGGCAAAGAATCAGAAAAACGATGATTGAAACCACCGGAATGAACAGCGAAATCGCCAGGATTCCCGGCTTTCCCATGTCATGCAGCCGCTTCACGCTTGTGGCGATGTGAATCCACAGAAACGTGATGAAGGTCAGCCCGAACAGTACCGACCATGTCTGTCCGGCCAGGCTTTCAGCCGGCACGCGCATGAACTGATAGAGCGGAAACGAGACCACCACCACCATCAGCATTGACGTCAGCAGGAAGGCTACCCGGTTCAGGCGGCCCGAGAAGCGGAAGAATAGCCAGAAGAACTGGTTGTCAGGCAAGTGGATCCGATCCGTATTGATTGGCGCCGCGGGTTCCTTCGAGAATGCCGATCTCGACAACGAACCAGACGATGCCGATGAATGGCACGAGGGCGATGAGTGTCCACCAGCCCGATTTGTCGCGGTCATGCCAGCGTTTGGCATAGATTGCCAATGCGCAATAAACCGAAACGCACAGAACCAGAGCGAACAAGAGACCCACTGGTACAGGGTCAAATGTCGTGCCGAATACCTTGTCGAGCGCAAGGGCGATGATCGAGGCGGCCAGCAGAGCGCCTGTGCCCACCCAGAATTTCGCCCGGTTTATGCGGCCTTGAAAGCTGGTGAAAAGATATCTCCAATCCATGGCGCCCCTCCGTCTCGCACGCATCTGAAAATTGTACGCGAGCGGAAGGTGCGTCCGAAAGCGCGAAAGATCAATCGCGCAAAAGTTCGTTGATCGAGGTTTTGGACCGGGTCTGTGCATCGACACGCTTGACGATGACCGCACAGTAGAGGCTCGGACCGGGCTCGCCATTGGGGAGCGGCTTGCCTGGCAGTGAGCCGGCGACAACGACAGAATTGGCCGGAACCTCGCCATAGGTGACTTCGCCGGTGGTGCGGTCCACGATCTTGGTCGACTTGCCGATGAAGACGCCCATGCCCAGCACCGAGCCTTCACGCACGATGCAGCCTTCCACCACCTCGGAACGGGCGCCGATGAAGCAGTTGTCCTCGATGATGGTCGGGCCGGCCTGCATCGGCTCCAGCACGCCGCCGATACCTACCCCGCCGGACAGATGCACATTCTTGCCGATCTGCGCGCAGGAACCGACGGAAGCCCAGGTGTCGACCATGGTGCCCGAATCGACATAGGCGCCGAGATTGACGAAGGACGGCATCAGCACGGCATTCGGTGCGATATAGGCCGAGCGGCGTACCACGCAGGAGGGCACCGCACGGAAACCGGCATTTTCGAAGTCGATCGCGCCCCAGCCGGAGAATTTCGACGGAACCTTGTCCCACCAGGCCGAATCGCCCGGCCCACCCTTGACGATCTCCATCGGGTTGAGGCGGAAGGAAAGCAGCACGGCCTTTTTCAGCCATTGATTGACTTTCCAGACACCGTCGTCCTGACGTTCGGCGACGCGGGCAGCCCCGCGATCGAGCAGATCCAGCGCGGTTTCCACCGCTTCGCGTATTTCGCCGCCCGTGCTCGTCGATACGGCCTCACGTTCCTCGAATGCCTTCTCGATCGTCGCCTCAAGGCTCGCAAGATCAGTTTTCGACATGAGCATACTCCATTACACAGGCTGTTAAGGCGAAAGGCCTAGGATAGCCAAACGGTTTCTCGGCTGTTTTTAAGATCGCGCGGACCCTATGTCAGGGTGTGGAAGGGGTCAATCGGGCGAGGGGGCAGAGACGACGCTCGCCGGTAAGAAAATTGGATACGCATGTCATGAATCCCATGGAAAAGACCGGATGGACACCGCTGCCTCATTCCGATGAGGATCTGGAGCGGGTCAAGAGCGTCCCGGATACGCCGCAGACGCGTGCCTCGACCTATCGGCTTGCATGGAACGACGAAGAGTTCATGACGCGGCGTGAGTTGCGGGCCGTGCGCCTGCAACTGGAGCTTCTGAAGCCGGAGATGATCCTGGCCGAACGCGGCATCCGCTCGACCGTAATCCTGTTTGGCGGCGCGCGCCTTCCCGAGCCTGGTGGCGAGGCCTGGGCTGCAAAGAACGAGATTCAGAAGAAGAATCTCGAAAAAAACAGCAAATATTACGAGGAAGCGCGCAAATTCGCGCAGATTTGCTCCCGCCATTCCGCATCATCCTATTATCGCGAATATGTCGTGGTGACCGGCGGCGGGCCTGGCGTGATGGAGGCCGGCAACCGGGGGGCGGCCGATGTCGGCGCGCCATCGATCGGGCTCAATATCGTCCTGCCGCACGAGCAGGCGCCGAACGAATATGTGACGCCGGAACTGTGCTTCAACTTCCACTATTTCGCGATCCGGAAGATGCATTTCGTCATGCGCGCCAAGGCGGTGGCGGTTTTCCCGGGCGGCTTCGGCACGATGGACGAGTTCTTCGAGACCCTGACGCTGATCCAGACCGGGCGCATGGAGCGCGTTCCGGTGATCCTGTTCGGCAAGGCATTCTGGGAGCGTGCGATCGACCTGGATTTTCTGGCCGAGCAAGGTACGATCACGCCGGGAGACCAGGATATCATCGATTTCGTCGATACCGCCGAGGAGGCGTGGCGGATCATCAGCCGCTTCTACAAACTCAAGGCGCGCTGATACCCCAGCCGATTAGCGGCCCGCGCGTCCATGCCGCAGGATGTGACGCTGGCGGCGAATAGGCGCTTGGGCTACATCAATACCAATGAGACGGTCGCAAAGAGCCACGGGTTGGTTTGCCGCGCTTCGGCGCGACCGCCTGCTGTTTGCCGTCGCCGCGACATTGGTGCTGCTCACGCATCTGTTCCAGCCTCTGGCCGAAGCCAAAGCAGCCGATACGGAAAATGCCTGGGTCATTTGCACCATGTTCGGCATGCAGACGGCTGCTCCGGACAGCAAGGCCATGCCACCGGTCGGCGCACCGGATGACTGCCCGACCTGCATCGGCGGGCCCTGTGCCGGCATGGCGGCTCCGCTCAGGCTGGCGACCGCATTCGAAGCGGCGTTTCCTGCGCCGGTTGCCAATCGCGGATCGACGCCTGAACTCGTCGAAACCACGATCCCGCCCGACCGGCTCAACGAGCCACCGCCAGCCATCCGTGCCCCGCCGTTTGTCCTCGCCTGAAACGAACCGCTCTTGCTCTGTGCAGGGGCAAATCTGTTCCAGATGCGAAGGACACAAAAATGCATCGACTTATCCTGCCATTTGCCGCGGCCTGTGCGCTGACGGCCATTTCCATCGTCACCGCCCACGCCCATGCCTCGCTGGAAAAGAGCCAGGCGGCGGCTGGTTCCTACAAGGCCGTACTGAAAGTGCCGCATGGCTGCGACGGTCAGGCCACCCACACCGTGCGTATCGACCTGCCGGAAGGGTTCATCGGCGCCAAGCCGATGCCGAAGGCCGGATGGACGCTGTCGGTTGAAAAGGGCGACTATGCCAAACCCTACAAGCTCCATGGGGCCGAGGTCACATCCGGGGTCAAATCCGTAACCTGGAGTGGCGGCAATTTGCCGGACGAGTTCTACGATGAATTCGTCGTCAGTGGCATGCTGGCCGATGTCGCCGAAGGCCAGGCCCTGTATTTCAAGACGAAGCAGCTATGCGACAAGGGTGAAGTGGCCTGGGACGAGGAGCCGGCCGAAGGGCAGGATCCCCACTCGCTCGAACATCCCGCACCCACCCTGACCATCCTGGCAGCCGGCAACGTTGCCCATGGGCACCACGCTGCAGCGGCTGCGACAAAGGTCGGCGATCTGGAGATCAAGGCCGCGTGGGCCCGCGCGATGTTGCCAGGTCAACCGGCCGGTGGCGCCTATCTTACCGTCACCAACAGCGGTGCGGATGCCGACCGATTGGTGGGTGCGGCCTCGCCCAATGCCGGCAAGGTCGAAATCCATACCATGTCGATGAAGGACAATGTGATGGTCATGCGCCCTGTCGAGGGCGGGCTCGAGGTTCCTGCGGGTGCCAGCGTCGAATTGAAGCCCGGCGGCGAACATCTCATGTTCATGAACGTCACGGAGCCGTTCAAGGAAGGCGCCAGCGTGCCGGTTACACTTGAATTCGAGAAGGCCGGAAAGATCGCTCTCGACTTTCCCGTGCAAGCCAAGGCTGGCGGTGAGGATCACTCCAACCATTAAGTGATACCGTACGGGCGGCGCAGTTGCCTGGCTGCGCCGCCTATACGCTTACTTGGACAGCCCTGACGGCCCGATAGTGCGTAGGAAGCCGGCGAGATCGTCGGTGACGAAATCGACGGCATCGTCATAGGCGGGGTCGCGCTCCCATATTTCGGAAAAGGTGGGTTCGAAATTCCTCGGCACGACCAGCACGGTCTGCATCCCAAGTGCCTTGGGCACGATGAGGTTGCGTGCCAGATCCTCGAACATCACGGCCTTCGGGCCCGCGATGCGATGGAGCGCGATGAACTTGTCGTAGGTTTCCGGCGACGGCTTCGGTGTCAGCCCGGCTGCGACGATGTCGAATATGTCGTCGAAATGATCGAGTATGCCGAGCTGGCCTGCGGCGCGTTCGGCATGGCCGCGGTCGCCGTTGGTGAAGATGAACTTGCGGCCGGGAAGCGCGGTGATCGCCTCGCCCAGCGCCGGGTCCGGCTTCAGCCACGTATAGTCGATATCGTGGACTTTGCTCAGAAAGTCGTCCGGGTCGATATTGTGGCGCTTCATGAGGCCGGCCAGCGTCGTGCCATATTCCTGATAGAGCTCCTTTTGCAGCGCTCGCGCCTCATCGCGAGGCAGTTGCAGGAGCTCCGACACATAGGCCGTCATCCGCACATCGATCTGCGAGAACAGATTGGTGGCATGCGGATAGAGGGTGTTGTCGAGATCGAAGACCCAGTCTGTGACATGGGTGAAATGGATAGGTTCGGGTGTCTGTGTCATGGGATTGCTTATGGCACGGTTTCTTCGTTTTGTGCCCGGTGCGGCAGCAAAAAATTCCGACCTGCCGTTCGCTAAAACCTCCGATCGTTCAAATTTTATTTGAACCGGAAAGGACACCTTCAGTCCTTCCTGTCATTCAGCCTGCAATGGAGGGCTGGCGATGAAGAGCGTGATTCTAAGGGCGACGATTGTTGCTGTCCTTGCCGTCCTTGGCTCCCTGCTTGCGGTCATCACTATTGTGCCGGCGCTTGGCGGAGTGGTGGATGGCAATGCCTGGCTGATGTGCATCATCTGCCCGCTGGTTACGGCCTGGCCGGCCAGCTTCGTCATGTTCCGGCAGGGCGATCGGCTCAAGCAGGCGCATCGCGACCTGGCCAGGGCGCACGTACAACTAACAGCTGCCCACCGTCGGCTTGCGGAAAAAGCCAGCCGCGACCCCATGACCGGCATGCTCAACCGTGAGGCCTTCTTTGCGGTAATCGACGCATCGCGCCGGAAGGCGGATCGCGGCGCATTGCTGATCATCGACGCGGACCATTTCAAGAGAATCAATGACAGCTACGGCCATCTGACGGGCGATAGAGCGCTACTGGAAATCGTGGCCGCAATCACCCGTGGCGTTCGTGCCGGCGACACATTAGGCCGTATCGGCGGCGAGGAATTCGGTGCGTTCCTCATAGGTGCGACGGACGCGGAGGCAACCGTCGTCGCCGAGCGGATTCGCCGCGAGGTGGAGCAGATCAGTTTCAAGCCGACCGATGAGGGGACGATCCCGCTGACCGTCAGTATCGGCGGAACGACATGCAAGCTGGGCGCAACTGTCTCGGAACTGATGCGCGCGGCCGACCGGTGCCTTTACGAGGCCAAGCGCCGCGGGCGCAACCTGGCAATCACCGACGGCAACGTGATGGCCGCCGCCTGAAAATAATGTCCTCCGCAGGGCGCATTGCTGGCGACGGATGAGGCGGCATACTCGAAGTCGGGGTCGTTGGGGTCGGCCACAGGCGCGCCTGTTTCTTCCTGCGGCGGGCCTACGTCACGATCGATGTAATCGAAGCTGCAATCAGCAAGCCTGCTACCACCAGCAGTGCGCCGTAGATAGTGGGCTTGCCGAACAGGACCGCGAAGGAGGAACCCCAAACAATTATGGCACCGGCGAGCGCATAGAGAAAGGCTGCCTTGTCGTTCCATGCGATGCCGACGGCCATCAGGCCGCCGACGATAAGCGCGCCGAAGATAAGCATAATCGACAGCGCGAACTTCTCCACCGAATCCATCTATCGTCCTCTGATCGTCAGTCCAGGCTTTGCGTTTTATCACGCGCAAAGGCGATGCATCAGTTTGAACCTACGCATAATCCATTGCAAAATCGATCCGGATTTTTGGAAAATTATGCGCCGTGCATCCTGCTTGGAGCAATTGCTGGCGGCGACGGTATTCGCCCAATTCGCAAGGTTCCAATGCCGGTGTATGGTCGATGCCCGACTATGCCTGCCCCCAATGCGGTGATTCCCAATGCGCATGGCATCGACAGTTGTGGCGCTATTGAACTGGACGCTTGCTGCGCATGCGCAACACCCGTCTGCCGGGCCTACGGCGTTTGAGCGCACGGTCTCAATGGTCCATCTCTACTCCGCGAGACAGCCGGTCTTGGTCGATTACGTGGCCGGCATGAGGCGCTATGTGGCGGCGGTCGGAAGGGAGGAGCACCCGGTAAATCCCTTCCAGCAGGCGGGTCAGCCGGGCGCGAGTGAACCCTGGACCTGGACGGCGGCCAGCGGTGATACCGTGCGCCGCATCAGGGAGGGTGTGTTCATCGTTCAGCGTGGGAGCTACCTCGCCAACTGGTTCACGGATCTGGAGTGCACCATTCTCGAATGGCCGACATTTCTTTGTGCGGATGGCCAGGCATGGAAAATGTCGGCACCCGACCCTGACACCGTAATTTTCGGCGACGTCGAATATACGCGCTGATCTCAATGCGGATATGAGTATTCGCGAACCAGTCTCCAGATGGTCGTGTTCGTGTTCTTGATATCGTTGATGCAGTTGGTGATCTTCCGGACCTCGGCGTCGTTGAGTTCCTCTATCTTGCCGTACCGGATGTCATCCTTCGCGTCGAATATCCGCATAAGCTGGGTGCTTCCCGAGGTTCCGGTTTCATCAAACGAATAGATGCAGTGGCTGTACTTGTTGCGAAGCTTCGCCTGGCGCGTGAGCTGCTCGGTCACGGCAAGGATTTCGCGTCTGCGGTCCGGTGGGTTTTTGGCCAGCTTTGAAAGACGCTCGACAAGTTCGATGCGCGCCCGCGTGGTGTTCAAGGTCAGAAAGATCACGATCGCCGTTTCCTTGTCCACGCGCGCGAGGCCGGCGATGAGGTAAATGAGCAGGCTTTCCGTGTTGGTCCAGGTGTAGTTCAACTGGCCGATCAAAAGCAGTATTTCCTGGAAGCGTGGACCTGGTCTTGCCGATCCATCTTGCCCTATCTCGGGAATAGATGGACTTCCCTGTGAGCCGTTCTTGGTTGTCTGGTGCATGTCAGTGAGTTTCCTTTCCGGATCTCTCTGCATCCTGCGGTGACATTCTTGCCATTATACATGATTTGCCGAGGCCATAGGCATGTTCGATCACGATCCGTCGCTGCCCTTCTGGCGCGCAACTGGCGTCTTGAACGCGTGGATCTGCCCGTCGGCCGGACCACGGGGCCGCACCTGTCTTTGCCGCGGATGGGTATGGAAACGACTGTAGGAGACGAGGGGATTACAGGGCTACGCCGAAAGCGGGATACTGTCTACAAGTGAATTTTATGAGATAATTCAATGTTTTATAGAGAAAGCTAAAATCCGTTATGCGAGCGAAACGCATCAAAAGACGTAGAAACGGGTAACTCGAATTGGCAGCTAGCGTTTCGGATCGTGGAGTCACAAGGTCTAGTCCTGGGCGCGGGCTGAGCTGGACGTGACAAGGGTTCTGGCGAACCACGCGTGCTGGCTCAGGGCGGAGACGTTCGGCGCCGTATGTTGTCGTGTGGAGTGGGTCCGCACGTCTCCGCTCGCGCCAGGGCTTTGGATATCCGGTGGCTAACGCACCCGGCTGTCCGCAATGACGTACCTGCATGATGTAGTCAAAACTCAACCGTCCGCGTGCAGCTCAAAGCCCCGTAAGAGATGAATGGTGGTTATGCTGTCCGTGGCCTCAGTCGAGGACATTGAAATGGCCAACAAAAACAACGGTACCCAGCAATTTGGCGTCCAATTGTTCGGGGACGATCAATATAACGTCGCCTTCGACGACTTTATCTATGATCCGGGCGACCAGAGCCAAAATCAGGACCAGGGCCAAGGACAGGGTCAAGGCCAGGGACAGGGTCAAGGCCAGGGACAGGGTCAAGGACAAGACCAGGGTCAGGATCAGGGACAAGGCCAGGATCAGGGTCAGGGCCAGGAGCAAGGCCAGTACCAGGAAAGCGCCTCGTACAATGAGAACGCGAACGGCAACGGCAATCTCAACGGTAATGGCAATCTGAACGGCAACGGGAACCTGAACCTCAACGGTAATGGCAACCTGAATTTGAACGGCAATGCCAACGCCAATGAAAACGTCAATACCAACACGAACACCTCGACCACGACCGTCGATGTGAACGTCGATCTCAGCCTGGAGGGATGGGAACCCACCGACAACGATTTCGCTGATATCGATCTTAGCGACACATCGGTCGGCAACCTGTTCGTCAATCGCGACGGCGAGATTCACTACAACCCCGGTGATGACATCACCTTCGACGATATCCTGAACGGCTCTCTGAATGGCGCGGGCAACGATATGGCGTTCCTGCAGAATCAGGTCGCCAATCTCGAGGATAACGATTCGCTCACCAGCGCTACCGTCCAGAACACCGGCACCTTCGAGCAGAATGGCGACGCCAATGGCGGTTATGCCTACGCTGACGAAGGCATCAATGCCGGCGGCGGCGGCGGCTCCAGCGGTGATGCCTGGGGTGGCAACGGCGGTAACGGCGCCGGTGGCGGCAGCGCAAGCGGCGGTACGGCCAATGGCGGATTTGGTACCGGTGGTGGTGCGATCAGCGGCGCGGTCGGTGGAACCGGTGTCGGTGGAGCGGCTGTCGGTGGCATCGCCACTGGTGGTGGCGCGGCCGGCGGTGCCGGTGCTGCTGGTGGTAATGGTGCCGGCTTCGGCATCGGCCTTGGTG